>NZ_JABSUZ010000004.1:0-270356 GCF_013284345.1 Brevibacillus sp. MS2.2 | reverse complement strand
CTTTGGTTGCAGGAAAATGCTGCTTGACCACGTTTGCGATCTCAATATCGAACTCTTCTACCTTCTGACCTTCTACGACAGTAAGAATTTTGGCTGGCCCTTCCTCTACCTGCTCCGCAAGAGCGATTGGCAACGGCGTCTGATAATAGCTGCGTTTGGGCTCGTCCTTCATTTTACCGAAAATGCCAAAAGGAGTGTTTTTGGTTATATTTCCGAGAACTTCACTTTCATTGTAGAAACGCGCAAATTTCTCCCCTGGGTTGCCACTTTGTCCTTTTTCAATCGATGTGACGCTTGCTTGCACGATCTGGCCATCTCCTACGACAATGGCTTGACCAGTATCAACGTCGGAAATGACGTGCCCTAATGCCCCGTACGCTTTGGAATTCGGATCAAAAAAGGTCAGTGTCCCTACTCCTGCCGCTGAATCCCGAATATAGAGACCCATACGGTACTCACTGTCTTTTTTGTCTTTCGCCGGGTGCAAAGTGAGCGAAAGCTTTTCCTTGCCACGAACGACAAGCAATTGAACGGCATGATTCTTTTTCCCTGTTTCGTTAATCAATTTCTTTACGTCGTTCATGTCATTGATGTACATGTCGTTCATTTTGATAATCATGTCACCGACGTGTATACCTGCCTGTTCACCTGGAGAAAACTTGTTTTTACCATCGTCAACTAAATGATGACCGACAACCAAAACACCCGCTGTTTGCAGCTTCACCCCGATTGACTGTCCACCAGGGTACAACCGCAGATCTGGCAATACATTTACTTTTACAGCAGTCAGCGGAATGTTATGCCACTTCACCTGCAATTGGGCTTCCCCAGCCCTACGCGGTTCAACGGACATAGGCCTGCTCAAATCAACGGATACCTCTCGCGCCTCTGTCCCGTTAACGTGCAAAATATCAGGATTGCTATTGATTAGCGTGCCCATTACCGGCACAGAGACCCGCAGTTGTTCGAGGGACCCTTCCATCAAACGCAATTCACGGGGAAAGGAGGACAGATCGCGGAACGGGGTGGAACTCACGACAAGCGCCGTGATGAGGAGAAGGAGACTTCCCATCCATTTTCTTTTGTTTTGTCGGATCACCAGTAATCACTCCTACCGTTCCCTACCTACACCTACAAAACAAAACGGTTAAGTCCGTTTTGTTTGACCGCAAGCGGTCATGAGGGACACCTCCACCTTGTGTACCTTTAATGTTGCCACCAGCCAAGCGGATTATGTCAGGAAAATAACCCACTCTGAACATTAGAAACCCAGGCTGCACCACCCTTGACGAGACCATCGTTGCACTGATCAACAAAAAAAGACTGCCAGCCAAATTAGCTGACAGTCTTTCTTTCACGGCCGAGAAGGATCATCTCGCGCGCATGTTCTTCTGTTTTCGCTGTTACCTCTGCCCCACTTAGCATGCGAGCCAGCTCGGATACCCGTTCATCATCAGACAAACGATTGACCCGTGTCTCTGTTTCGTTCTCGCTCATTTCCTTTTTGATCAGAAAATGCGCATCTGCCATGGATGCGACCTGTGGCAAGTGCGTAATACACAGGACCTGACGCTGCCCAGCGACCCGGGCGAGCTTTTCTGCTATCGCTTGAGCCGCTCTTCCGCTTACACCCGTGTCGACTTCATCAAAAATAAGGGTCTCCACTTGATCAGTGCCCGCCAAAATCGTTTTAATGGCGAGCATGACGCGTGACAGCTCCCCGCCGGAAGCAATCTTCGCCAACGGACGCAATGGCTCACCAGGGTTAGGTGAGATTAAAAACTCGATCTGATCCATGCCGTTCGCATCTACAAAGCGCTTGATTCCGTCAATTTCTACTCCGTCATCATCCGGCGTCTGTCTAACGTCGATGGCAAAACGAGCACGCTCCATGTGCAGTTCTTTTAGCTGCTGCTCGATTTCTTGTGCGAGTTTTCCTGCACATTCGGAACGAATGACCGACAACTCCAATGCCTCCACTGCCAAATCGGCTGCAAGCTCCTGCAATTGCTTTTCCACCTGCTGGAGGCGGTCTTCGTAGTGATGCATGTCATCCAATTCATCCTGAATCGTGGCAGCGTATTCCAAAATATCGTCTACACTTTTGCCATACTTGCGCTTTAACGACTGGATTTGATCAAGACGACGTTCTACTTCCGCCAACTGCTCTGGTTCAAAATCCATTTGGTACGACAATTGGCGAAGGTTATGTACCACATCTTCTATCTGATAGTATGCCGATTGGACCATCTCCAAAATCGGAACGAGCTGTTCTTCGTAGTTCACACCACGCTCGAGCTCTCCCATCGCATGTCCTAACCAATCCATGCCCTTTTGGTCACCATGTAAAGCGCGGTATGCATCTTGAATCGTTGAATAAACTTTTTCAATGTTCATCCACTTTTTCCGTTGCTGCATGAGCTTCTCGTCTTCACCAGGCGTGAGGGTTGCCGCCTCAATTTCATCGAGCTGATATTGCAATAGATCCATACGCTGTACGAGCTCCCGATCATTTCGTGCCATACGCTCCAGATCTTGCTTTGTTTTGCGGTAAGCCCCATACAGGGTGCCGTACTCTTGCTTCGCAGCTCCTAACGCACTTTCCCCATATGCATCGAGCCAATTAATATGCTTGTCTGACTGCATCAGCATATGCGTATCGTGTTGTCCATGCACCGTAACCAGCCATGGCCCCAACTCACGCAGCATAGCGAGAGTAACGAGCTGGCCATTGATTCGAATAATACTCTTCCCTTGATTCGATATATCTCGTCGTACAACAAGCATTCCGTCTTGCTCAATCTGAACGCCGACATTTTTACAAACGGCAAGTCCAGGATGACCAGGCGGCAATTCAAATAGTCCTTCCACTTCTGCACGAGGCTCACCGTAACGGACAAAATCAGCCGAAGCCCGGCCTCCTAACAATAATCCTAGTGCATCGATAATGATGGATTTACCGGCACCAGTCTCCCCTGTCAGGATGTTTAAGCCTTTTTGGAAAGAGACCGTCACTGATTTGATGATGGCAAAATTTCGGATCGAGAGTTCCACTAGCATCGCAAGCGACCACCTTCTACAACATTTCCATTAAGCGTTTCGTCACTTCGTTGGTATTTTCTTTGGAACGGCAAATAATCAGGATGGTGTTGTCGCCACTGATTGTCCCCATGATTTCTTCCCATGGAAGGTTGTCAATCAGTTCGGCTACCGCATTCGCATGTCCTGAAAGTGTCTTCAGTACAATAAAATGATCAGCTTGGTCAATGCTAATAAAGGAATCCACGAGCATGCGTTTTAGCTTTTGCAGTGGATTGAATTTTTGTTCAGCAGGCATTGAATACTTATATCGTCCATCCGGGAGCGGCACTTTTACCAAGTGTAGTTCCTTGATGTCTCGGGATACAGTTGCTTGCGTCACGTTAAAGCCAGCAGTCCGCAAGCGGTCCACCAGCTCATCCTGTGTTTCCACCTCTTGATTGCTGATGATATCCCGAATACGAATATGTCGTTGCCCTTTGTTCATATGGATTACTCCCATTCCCCTTGTAATTTCGTTCGTATTGCTTCGAAAAAGCCACCTTTTTTCCACTTGATCAGCGGGGTAACACATGGTGACTTTTTAATGTAAATCTGATCGCCGCCCTCGAGTCGATAACCAAACTGACCGTCAATAGACAGTCCCATCTCTTGATGAATGGCATCCACTTCAACCCGGATTGTCTGATTGCCTGACAGTACCATAGGCCGAGCTGTCAAGGAATGAGGAGCCACTGGCGTCAGTAATAGCATGTCCACATTCGGAGCCACTATGGGACCGCCTGCAGAGAGTGAGTATGCTGTTGATCCTGTTGGCGTAGAAACAATGACACCATCCCCGCTGAACGTCGCGACGTACTCATCATCCAGAAAGACGGCACATTGAATGATCCGGCAAAATGACCCTTTTGCAATCCCAATATCATTCATGGCCGTGTATGTCCCCAGCACGGTCCCTTTTCGCACTAAACAAGCTTCCAGCATCGCTCTCTTTTCAATGTCGTACTTTCCAGAAAGGAGATTATCTACAGCTTGAGGCAGATGCTCCGGTTCCGCTTCCGACAAAAAGCCCAGTGTGCCTAAATTAATTCCAAAGATCGGGATAGAGTGACCCGCAAGCTGGCGAGCAATTCTGAGTAGCGTGCCATCGCCCCCTAATACACAAACCAGATCCGCCTGCATCCCCATCTCTTCTACAGATGCGCCCAGTTCTGGATGCCCTACATCTGATGCGACATGTTCATCCAGGAATACCTGCGCCCCTCTGTCTTCAAGTAAATACAACAGTTCCCGTGCAACGATACGTGCTTCGGGCTTTCCTTTGTTCGCTATGATTCCAATTTTCTTCACGTGGTCCACCCCAAAACTGGTTGGTTGGAAATCCTTCTTGAACAACCTCATATACAAGTATACAACTTCACATGCATAAATAAAAAGCCTCGATTGTGACAAAACTCCCGAGGCTTTGGTTTTTATCCTATTTCAAATTCGCATGAGCAGACGCAACTACCTCTGTTACGCATTGCAACCAAGCTTCCGAATCCATGCCGCCTTCACTTTTCTGGACATGCATAACAAATTCAATGTTACCTTCTCCCCCAGTAATTGGAGAGTAGTCCAAACCCTTTAGAGCGAAACCCAATCCGCTGGCAAATTGACCGATGTCAGTCAGCACGCTCTCGTGTACTTCTGGATCACGGACGATTCCATTCTTTCCGACTCTATCCTTGCCGGCTTCAAATTGAGGCTTGACCAGCGCAACGACGTCTCCGCCATCCTTCAGAAAGCGATACAACACCGGCAAAATCAATCGCAGCGAAATAAACGATACGTCAATCGATGCCGCGTTTGGGCGTTCATGTTCAAAAGCTTCCGGGTCCATATGACGGAAATTCGTCCGTTCCATGACAACCACTCGCTCATCCTGTCGCAAGCTCCACGCAAGCTGTCCGTACCCGACATCAATAGCATATACAAGTCGCGCACCGTTTTGCAGCGCACAGTCCGTAAATCCGCCCGTGGAGGCCCCGATGTCCATCATGACACGATCCTTCATGTCGATTTCAAAGACACGCAATGCCTTTTCCAGCTTAAGGCCACCCCGACTCACATACGGATGTACCTCGCCCTTCACCGTAATTGCAACATCCTCGGCAAATTTGGTTCCTGGCTTGTCACAGCGCTCGCCAGCTACTTGCACAAGACCTGCCATTACGGCTGCTTTTGCTTTTTCTCTGGTCTCATAATGGCCTCTTTCGACCAAGAGAACATCAACCCGTTCTTTTCTTACACTCATGCTTCCACTACGCCCTTCGAAATGGGCATCAAGGATCGGACACGTGCAGCGATATGATCAGCTGTGAGTCCTACCTCTTGCCGCTGTTCTTTCACACTTCCATGCTCAACAAAATAATCAGGTACCGCGACAACCTGTACATTCATGCCGTGATAGCCTGCACGATTGTAGCATTCAATGACAGCGCTGCCGAATCCGCCCATTTCACTGCCCTCTTCGACCGTAACGATGTCATAGCCTTCTTTTGCCAGACGGAACAAAAGCTCTTCGTCCAAAGGCTTGCAAAAACGTGCATTGACCAACATCGGCTTGATGCCTTCTTCTTGAAGCTGGTTCACAGCCGCCTCAGCTATTTCGAATACGTGACCGAACGAGAGGATCGCCACGTGTTTGCCTTCGCGTACGATCTCCGCTTTTCCGATTGGCAGTACTTGCAGTTCGTCATCCATTTTGACGCCACGAATCGGCAATCGCGGATAACGATAAGAGATTGGACCTTCTTTATATTCCACTGCTGTCTTCATCATGTGACGCAGTTCATTTTCATCTTTCGGTGCCATAATGACCATATTCGGAATGATGCGCATGAATGCCACATCGTACATACCTTGGTGTGTCTCCCCGTCTGCTCCGACGAGCCCAGCACGGTCAACGGCGAAAATCACATTCAGCTTTTGGCGTGCGACATCGTGGATCAACTGATCATAGGCTCTTTGCAAAAAGGTCGAATAAATCGCAAAGACCGGCTTCAAGCCTTGTGTAGCTAATCCTGCCGCAAATGTACATGCGTGCTGCTCTGCAATCCCAACGTCAAAAAGTCTGTCAGGGTACTTCTGTCCAAATGGGATCAAGCCTGAGCCCGCTGGCATCGCAGGGGTAACAGCCACGATCGAATTGTCTTCATCTGCGAGCTTCATCATCGTATCTGCAAAAACAGACGTATACGTTGGTGCAGATTTCGGTGTATCACCTGACTCGATTTTATACGTCCCGATACCATGCCACTTGACTGAGTCAGCTTCAGCAGGCGCATAGCCTAATCCTTTTTTCGTGATGGCATGAATCAAAACAGGGCCTTTTGTATGTTTGGCTGTCTTCAAAGTATCGAGCAACAGCTCCATGTTATGTCCGTCGATTGGGCCAATATACGTAAAGCCTAGCTCCTCGAAGAGAACGCCAGATACGAGCAAATACTTCATGCTGTCTTTGAAGCGTTCAGCCATATGAGCCAATTTGCCCCCTACAGCCGGAATGGATTTCAACAATCCTTCGACTTCATCCTTCGCCCATTGATAGTTCTCCGTCGAGCGAATTTTCCCCAAGTAGTTGTGCAAGGCCCCAACATTTGGCGCGATGGACATTTCGTTATCATTTAACACAACGATGACATTCTTACGCTCATGACCGATGTGGTTCAAGGCCTCCAGAGCCATCCCGCCTGTCAGCGCACCATCTCCGATCACAGCAACGACATGATTCTTTTCTTTTTTCAAATCCCGCGCAGTCGCCATCCCCATTGCAGCAGACAACGACGTACTGCTATGTCCGGTTTCCCAGACGTCATGCGGGCTTTCCACCATTTTTGGGAATCCACACAGACCTTTGTACTGACGCAAGGTCGGAAACATCTCTCGGCGGCCTGTCAGCATTTTATGTACGTATGCCTGATGTCCGACATCCCAGATCAGCTTGTCCTTGGGACTGTCAAAAACATAGTGCAGCGCTAGCGTCAGCTCGACAACTCCCAGATTCGGCGCGAGATGACCGCCTGTTTTCGAGAGCGTTTCGATCAGAAACTGACGGATCTCGGATGCTAATGTATGTAGCTGCGGTTGCGTGCACTTTTTCAAGTCTTGAGGATCATTTATAGTAGTAAGCAGCATTGGTATTCCTCACTTTCCACTGTTCGTTCTCCGGCGATTGTGCATGCTGCATATCAATCAAGCCGCTAGAAAACCCGGCTTTCCTTATTGCTATAGCCGATTCCGCTTATTTTCAGCTTGATTCATTATAACGGTTTCTTAATAAAAACACCACTTTTCATCAACATAGACGAATATGAGGGCGATATCTTGCATTTTCTGGTAAGATGATTTTGAATACATACTCCGAACAAAAGAGGTGGACGTCCGTGAAGTTCTCACAAATTCAGTATGAGCGCATGGAAATGGATAAAGTTGAAGGACAATTCACGCAATTATTGGAAGCGTTTCAACAGGCTACAAGCTTCTCCGAGCAAGATACGATCATGGCTCAATTGAACAAACTGCGACAAGAAGTGGAATCTGCGCGGAATGTCGCACAAATCCGCCACACGATCAATACAGAAGATCCCTTCTACAAAGCAGAGCAGGACTATTGGGATGAAGCAACGCCTTTGTATACCGGAATCGTTTCCCGCTACTATCAGGCGATCGTCGATTCTCCCTTCCGCGCTGACCTGGAAGAAAAATGGGGCGCACAGCTGTTTCGCATCGCGGAGAGCACACTCCGTACATTTTCTCCGGAAGTTATCACTGATTTGCAGGAAGAAAACCGTTTGGCCAGTCAATATGTCGCACTGAAAGCTTCTGCCAAGATCATGTTTGAAGGAGAAGAGCGTAACCTTTCAGAGATGGTTCCTTTTACAATTGCGAAAGATAGAGACATGCGCAAACGTGCCAATGAAGCGAAGTATGCGTATATGCAGCAACATACGGATGAATTTGATCGCATTTACGATACTCTCGTCAAGGTACGCACACGCATTGCCAAAAAACTCGGCTTCAATAGCTTTGTGGAGCTAGGCTATGCACGTATGAACCGTTCTGATTACAACGCAGAAATGGTAGCCAGTTTCCGCCAACAAGTGCTGGAGCACATCGTTCCAGTAGCGTCAAAGCTGGTCGAACGTCAGCGCCAACGCATTGGTGTCGATACACTTGAGTATTACGATCTTTCCTTTGATTTCGCTACAGGAAATCCAAGCCCGAAAGGCCCGCCAGAGTGGATTGTTGAAAACGGGAAAAAGATGTATGCCGAGTTGTCACCTGAAACAGACGAATTTTACAACTTCATGCTGGACAATGACTGTTTAGATCTATTGAGCAAAAAAGGAAAGGCTACTGGCGGCTACTGTGAATACATCAGCCAGTACAGGCTCCCATTTATTTTTGCGAATTTTAACGGTACCTCTGGTGATATCGACGTACTTACCCACGAGGCAGGACATGCGTTTCAGGTGTATGTAAGTAGAGATTTTGAAGTTCCTGAATATCATTTCCCAACCTACGAGGCGTGTGAAATACATTCGATGAGCATGGAGTTTTTGACGTGGCCATGGATGGAGCATTTTTTCAAGGAAGATACCGACAAATACAAATTCTCTCATCTGAGCAGTGGACTCCTGTTCATTCCGTACGGCGTGTCTGTTGATGAGTTCCAGCATGTTGTCTACGAGAACCCAGATATGACCCCGGCAGAGCGTAAACGTGCATGGCGTCAAATTGAGTGCAAGTATCTCCCGCATCGCAATTACGCACAGAATGAGTATCTGGAGGAGGGCGGGTTCTGGCAGCAGCAAACGCATATTTTTCAAAGCCCCTTCTATTACATCGACTACACACTGGCCCAGATTTGCGCGTTCCAATTTTGGAAAAGGTCTCAATCTGAGCCGAAGCAAGCTTGGGAGGATTATTTGACGCTTTGCCGCGAAGGCGGAAGCAAATCGTTCCTCGAGCTGGTACAAGTGGCGAAGCTGTATTCACCATTTGAGGAAGACTGTATACCATCGGTGATTGGCGAGATTGAGCAATTTTTAAACAGCATTGACGATAAAAGCTTGTAATAAGTAGTATACAAAAAAGCTGGCATTTCCCGTATGGGTTGCCAGCTTTCACTTATTTATTGCGATCACGTACATAGTCGGCCAAAGGGCTGAGTGCAGAATTCTCGATTCCCGCATCGGCAAGCGCTGCTTTTGCCTCCGCAATCAATTCGTCAAGACGCGCCTTCGATTCGGCTAGACCAAGAAGCGATGGGTACGTCGCCTTTTCCCGATCCGCATCACTGCCAACTGCTTTCCCCAGCTCTTGGGCATCCCCTTCCACATTCAAGATGTCATCCTGAATTTGAAAAGCAAGACCAATGCAAACACCATAACGTGTCAATGCTTCCATTTGTCCTTCGGATGCTTCTGCGAGGTAGCCTCCCCCGCGCAAGGCTGCGATCAAGAGATCACCCGTTTTGTGACGATGGATAAATTCGAGCTGATCCAGGTTCAGGCGCTTGCTCTCCCCTTCGATATCAGCCATCTGTCCGCCGACCATGCCAGTTGCTCCCGCACGTTTTCCTAGCTCCGCAATCAGTTTCACCGTAGTAGCCGCTGAAACATCCGCTCGATCCATGTAAGCTTCTGCAATGTATGCGAACGCTCTCGTCAGCAAGGCATCTCCTGCGAGAATGGCTGTTGCTTCACCGAATACTTTGTGATTGGTCGGTTTTCCGCGACGAAGATCATCGTCGTCCATCGCAGGGAGGTCATCGTGAATCAAGGAGTACGTATGTATCATTTCCAAGGCAGCCGCAAATGCCACACCCCGTTCAAGCGGCTTGTCCAGTGCTTCGAGGACCGCCAACACCAGCATGGGACGTAACCTTTTTCCGCCTGCCATGAGCGAATACTTCATGGATTCGTACAAGTTTTCCGGAACTCCTTGCTGCTCAAGGGCTGGCAGGAGTCTTTGTTCTATATAGGCGGTCTTTTCCACCAAATAACTCTCGAATGTATGCACGCCGATCATGATTCTCCTTCCACGCGAAAAGCCTTCTGCTTTACCTGTCCGTCTTCTTCTACCAACTGGGTAATCTTCGCTTCGATTGCATCCAGCTTTTGACCACAAATTCTGGAAAGAGCTACCCCTTCCTGATATAACGTAATCGCTTCTTCGAGGGGAATATCTCCTTCCTCGAGTCGATTGACGACTTCTTCCAGACGCTTCATTGCGTCTTCAAACTGCATATCAGTCTCTTGTTCTGTTTTCTTGCGAGCCACTCTTCTTCTCCTCCTCCCGGTTCACTTTTTCCACACGCGCAGTCGCACTGCCATCACTTAATCGTACCATGATCTCGTCGCCAGGAGCAAACTGTTCCACTGATTTTACGAGCCTGTCATTGGTGTATACGAGTGAGAATCCACGTTGCATGACCTTCAGCGGACTCAATGCTTCCAACGTAGCTATGCGAGCTGCGAATGCCATTCTTTTTTGGTTGAGACGCCCCAGCATTCGTTCGTCCAAGGTGGCACGGAGTTTAGACAGATTTTTTCTTTTATCCCCGATTTGATCGGCGAGGCGATAGCGCTTGATTTGTTCGTCTAATCGCGTATAGCGCTCGCGTCTTCTTTCCAGCAAATGCTTCATGGATTGACGCATTCGCAAATCTGCCCGATCCAATCGTTCTGCGGCTTCCTCCAGCCTCCGCTCCGGTTGGCGCATCGCATACGAATTGCTCAAGCGTGTCAAACGGTTTCTCTGCTCAGTCATGGTCCCACGCACTGCTCGATGCATCCGTATTTCGAGCTGCCGCACTCTCTCGACCCATTCCAAATAATGCGGTACAGCCAATTCAGCTGCGGCTGTCGGCGTAGCTGCCCGGACATCTGCTACGAAATCGGCGATCGTCACATCCGTCTCGTGCCCAACAGCAGAGATGACAGGGATGAGTGATGCAGCTATTGCCCTCGCTACGTTTTCATCGTTAAACGCCCACAGCTCCTCAATGGAACCTCCACCGCGCCCTACAATGAGAACATCAATGTCAGGCTGATCGTTTATAATCCGAATAGCGGAGACAATCGATGCAGGTGCATCCGCACCTTGGACAACGGCTGGTGAAAGTACGATCTCTGCTTGCGGATACCGTCTGCGAATCGTCGTGCAAATATCTCGTATGGCTGCTCCTGTGGGAGAAGTGACGACACCGACACGTTTGGGAAAACGCGGGAGCAACCGCTTCCTCTCTGCTGCAAACAGTCCTTCTTGAGCCAATTTTTCTTTTAGCTGCTCGAATGCTAAATAAAGCGAGCCGAGACCATCTGGCTGCATCTCTTTGGCGTACAACTGATACGCGCCATCTCGTTCGTATGCAGAAATAGACCCGCGTACAATCGCTTTTGCTCCATCTTTGGGCAAGAAACGCAGGAAGCGGTTATGACTCGCAAACATGACGACTTTGATGCGTGACTGCTTGTCCTTTAGCGTGAAATACATATGACCACTGGAATGGTGGGTAAAATTGGAGATTTCTCCTCTCACCCATATATCTTGCAGGTAGGGTTCCTTTTCCAGCACCAGCTTAATATAACGATTGAGATCACTGACAGATAAGATATCTTGTAATGCCATGCGGCCCCTCCTTTACAAACAACTTGGCTTTGCCGTGCATGTAACAAGGACTATGCAAAAGAATGGATAAAGCTTATGCCTTATCCATTCTATAATAAATTGCCGATTTTCTTCTATTGTTTTGCTTGCTTTTTCGCTGCCGCAACGGTATTTTTCAACAGCATGGTAATCGTCATCGGGCCAACACCGCCTGGAACCGGGGTTAAAAAGCTAGCCACTTCTTTGACCTCGTCGAACTTGACATCTCCAACCAGCTTACCCGTTTCGATGCGGTTCACACCAACGTCAATGACGACAGCGCCCGGTTTGACATACTCCTTGCCGATCATATGAGCCCTACCAGTTGCAACGACGAGGATGTCTGCCTTTTGCGTGAATTCCTCGAGATTTTGCGTGCGAGAATGACACATGGTTACCGTAGCATTTTCCTGTTGCAGTAGCAATGAGACCGGCTTCCCAACGATGTTGCTGCGTCCGATCACCACGGCATGTTTGCCTGCCATTGGGGTTCCTGTGCGCTTGATCAATTCAATAATTCCGTGCGGCGTGCAAGGGAGCATCGTATCATTTCCCAATACCATGTTTCCTACGCTAATCGGATGGAAGCCGTCCACATCTTTTTCAGGAGCAATGGCTTCGATTACCGCATGTTCTGAAATATGAGCAGGAAGAGGAAGCTGAACCAAAATCCCATTAACGTTCGGATTTTCGTTCAACTGTTGAATGATAACCAACAACTCTTCCTCTGTGATGTCAGCGTCCTTCATGATGATCTCGGATGAAATACCGACTTCCTCGCAGCCTTTTGCTTTACCACGCACATAGGAGTGAGAAGCCGGGTCGTCTCCCACAATAACAACGGTTAATCCTGGTACGATCCCTTGCTTTTTCAATTCAGCTACTTCGTTCGCCAATTCGGCCCGAATACTCTGTGCTACTTCTTTTCCCTGGAGAATGGTTGCAGCCATGGAGAAAATGCCTCCTTTATCAACGTCGATACGTTAAGTGTACCGATTTCCCCCTCAGCTGTAAAGCCGAATTATAAAAAGTTCGCATTTATTTAATGTTCGTCTTTTGCTTCATCCACCCCAGCATAGCGACTCCATAGGCATTATCACCGGAGTAAACGGGGTCACAGAAGTACAGCTTCGCCTTCACAGCAGGGTGTTCCAGACGTTTGATTAGCCGCTCACGAATGTAATAATTAGCAGCTACTCCTCCAACAATCAAGATGTCCTTCGGGTAGCCTTGCTCTACTGCATGGCGTAAGGACTTTTCTAGTGTATTGGCAATACATTGCTCTGTCGCCCGTGCAATCTCAGCAGGGCTCGTACTCCCCTTTTCCACCTCACGCAAAAGCGATGCTTCTGGACCAGAAAAACTAAAGGAAAGCCCTTCAACTGCCGAAGAAATCCGAAACGTACCTGTTGAGTCCTTGGCTAACTGCTCCAACGCGGGACCGGCAGGAAAGGACAGACCGAGTGCCACACCAATCCGATCGACTAGTTGCCCAGCGTGCAGATCGATCGTCCCACCGATTTTCTCAATGGTATAACCGGCTGCATGGCGCTCGCACAACAACAACTCGCTGGTGCCTCCAGACAAATGCACAGCCAAAAAGCGATCCTCTGTCGGACGCACCTCAGCGGTATATTCCCCCGCCGCGATATGTCCCTCTTGATGAGTCGTCAAGTGAAGGGGAACCCGCAAATAAGTCGCCAACGATTTCGCCAAGCCCTCTCCTACCTTAAATACAGGCATATACGATCCGTCTTGCGGACGCGGCTTCTCGCTCACGCAAATCGCTGCAATCTCGTAATCCTTCCACTTCATCTCTTCACTTAATTCCGGCAGGTTCATCACATGCTGAAAGACGGCTTCGGATTGTTGCAGTCCGCGCTTGCCCTCCTTTACTTTCAGAAGGCGTTTTGCTTCTGCCACAATTCGGCCGTCTTCCTCAGCCAAGCACAGTGATGTCCGGTAATTGCTCGTGTCGATTCCCAACATTACCTTACTCATGCTTGTATCTCCTACCTATTACGCCTGCTTGGTTTCACGCGATTGCAAGAAGCTCGACAACACACCGTTAATGTATCGGTGGGACTGCTCGTCGCTAAAGAGCTTAGCAATCTCAATCGCTTCGTTCATTACGACTTTGTCAGGAGTGTCTTGCTCGAACATGATCTCGTAAAATGCCAGACGAAGAATAGCGCGATCTACATTGGCGATGCGTTCCAATTGCCATCCACGCAAAAACTTCTTAATTTCCGCATCAATCTCAGTCAAGTTTTTCAATACTCCATCGAGGAGATAACGCAAATACTGTGCATTTTCCTCGGATTCCTCCATGACGAGGGCAACCGCATCCGTTAGCGGAACCTCTGCCATATCAATTTGGAAAAGACATTGGACTACTTTTTCTCGTGCTGTTCTTCGTTTCATTCCATTCACCTACTAATTAAAATGAGCTTTTGCCCCAAAACATTTGTTACCGAAACTTGCCTGGCAAGATCTTATCGAGTATCTCTCGCAGGTCTTCTTTATGGTCGAGCTTTCTACCGATATAATATCCAGTCCCGACAAACACAACAAAAACCAGTGTATCCCAAAATCCGACGAGAAGGTAGATGATACCGAAAAAAAGTCCGGCCAAAATCCCCATTAGCTTCCCCTTGTGTTCCCACAATAACTCCCACACCATGGACTTCACCTTCTATTCCACCCGTTTACGAGCCGCGTAGTTTTCCTGCTGAGCTACTTCCGTCACGACAATCGCCACCTCGGAAATGACAACACCAGCAATTCCCTCGACTTGCTCCTTCACGTCAGCCTGTAGCTTCTGTGTCAGCTCAGGTAATGGCGTTTCTCCATCTACCGAAACACGCAGGGTGATAATATTGCCGCTCTCGAGTGCTTTGACTGTCGTTTTCATATCGCGCACTCCTTTCACTCGGCGGGCTGCACGCTCTGCAATGGTCTGGATCGTCTGAATCGTAATGTTGACCTCACCCAAATCACTGCGCTGACGGATTCCCCGTTCTACTTTAGGCTTGTTAGAGCGGAAAGAACTGAAAAAGAAGCGAAGGCTGACTACGAGGAAAATGATCGCGACAATGAGATAGGTGATGTTCGTACCCGTCAGCATCTGATCCACATATGGTCGGAAAAATTCTTGAGGGATCAATCCGCTGGTCGCTGCTATCGCGATGCAGGACAAAACAATGAGCGCAAAGCTATAAATCGTCAAGATAAAGCGGTCAAACAAGTTCACAAGCACCTCTCCTTTCAGCCATGTTTGAAAAAAGGAGACAAACACGGCACGCTCCGGAAAACTCCATGAATTTACGCTGAAAGCCTAAACAAAATCACGTTTTCAAATGAGGAAAATGCCCCCTGTTCGTAGGGGGCATCCATCCGCTGCTTGTTAGCGCACGCGCTGGTGTTCTTCAACCGGTACTGGTGCCGGTGCTTTTTCTTCAGCTTTCAACTCAACATCTACGATATGTACGTTTACTTCAACTACCGAAAGACCTGTCATGCTCTCAATCGTATTGCGTACACTATCTTGAATATTTCGAGCGACCTCCGGGATGCGATGTCCGTATTTGACAATAATCGAAACATCCACCGCTGCTTCGCGGGAGCCAACTTCTACACGCACACCACGTGCTATATTTTTACGGCCTAAACGTTCAGCTATTTCACCTACGAAACCGCCGCTCATTTGCGCCACACCTTCTACTTCGGACGCAGCCATGCCGGCGATCACTTCCAATACTTCGGGAGCGATCTGGACCTTACCAAGTTCTGTTCTATCTAAATCTGGAGTAAACTCTTCCATGCTTCGCACCTCCCTCTAATTTGTAATTCATTATACCAAGCACACTGTATTTTTACAAATCAGCCTACTTACTCTTCATCCAGGTTCAAGTCGTAGGTTTCCAAGAATTTCGTATCGAAATTACCGCTGACAAATACTTCGTGATCCAATACCTTCAAATGGAATGGAATCGTTGTCGTAATACCCTCGACGACGAATTCACCCAAGGCCCGCTTCATACGGTCAATCGCTTCGTTGCGATCCTTGCCCCACACAATCAGCTTTGCGATCATAGAGTCGTAATATGGCGGAATGGAATATCCCGCATACGCTGCACTGTCTACGCGCACACCAAAGCCGCCTGGCGCCAAATATTCCGTGATACGACCTGGCGAAGGCATGAAGTTTTTCGCAGGATTCTCCGCATTAATGCGGCATTCAATAGCCCAGCCATCCATTTGGATATCCTCTTGCGTAAAGGACAATGGTTCGCCTGCCGCTACAGTCAGTTGCTCCTTGATCAGGTCAAAGCCAGTCACCAGCTCGGTTACAGGATGCTCTACCTGAATACGCGTATTCATTTCCATGAAGTAGAACTTTCCGTGTTTGTCCAGCAAAAATTCGACAGTGCCCGCACCGTGATAGGAAACGGCTTTTGCCGCCGCAACAGCAGCTTCACCCATTTGTCGGCGCAGTTCTTCACTCAATGCAGGAGATGGCGCTTCCTCGATCAGCTTTTGGTGTCGACGTTGGATGGAGCAATCGCGCTCACCCAGGTATACGGCATTGCCATGCTTGTCTGCCATGATTTGAATTTCCACATGGCGCGGGCCTTCTACGAACTTCTCCAAGTAAACCCCTGGATTGCCAAAAGCCGTTTTCGCCTCGTTTTGCGCCTGACGGATCGCTTTTTCCAAATCTTCGTCGTCAACGGCTACGCGCATTCCGCGTCCGCCGCCACCCGCTGTCGCTTTGACCATGACAGGATAGCCAATCTCGTTTGCGGTGACTACAGCGTCCGCCACATCTTCGATCAGTCCTTCCGTACCTGGTACAGTAGGTACACCTGCCGTTTTCATCGTATCCTTCGCTGTGGACTTGTCCCCCATCTTCACGATGGCTTCTGGGTCTGGACCAATAAAGGTAATGTTGCAGGCGGTACAAATCTCGGCAAAGTCGGCGTTTTCTGCCAAGAAGCCATATCCAGGATGGATAGCGTCTGCCCCGACCTTGGTCGCTACACTCATGATGTTTGCTATATTCAAATAGCTTTCCTTGGATGCCTTTGGACCAATACAGTAGGCTTCGTCGGCCAGCTTCACATGAAGCGCTTCACGATCCGCTTCGGAGTAGACGGCGACCGTACGAATGCCCAGCTCGCGGCATGCCCGGATAATACGCACGGCAATCTCCCCGCGATTGGCAATCAATACTTTTTGAAACATTCCGCTCTCCCCCACCTTATTCTGGCTTCACCAAAAACAATGCTTGGCCATACTCAACCAATTGACCGTCTTCTACGAGAACTTTCACGATCTCGCCGCTTACTTCTGCTTCGATTTCGTTAAAGAGCTTCATAGCTTCCACGATGCAAACAACTTTGCTCGCATTTACTTTGTCACCAGCTTGTACGTAAGGCGGCTTGCCTGGTTCTGGTGCGCTATAGAAAGTCCCTACCATTGGCGATACAATCTTGTGGAGATTTGCGTCATCCGATGCTTGTACGGCTGCTGCTTTCGGAGCTTCTGCTACGACTGGCGCTGCCGCAACAACTGGCTGAGCCGGGATATGTGCTACTGGTGCTGCAACAGGAGCTTGAACCGCTGGTTGCGTGACGACAATCGTTTCCGTACCATTGGATTTTTTCAGAGACACCTTGGCACCTTCTGTTTCCAAGTTAAATTCTTGAATGGATGATTGATCAATTAACTTAATGATTTCGCGGATTTCATGCATTTTCATTACGAACAAGCACTCCTTCTTTTCTTTCAATAGAGGTTCGTGGAGTCCATTATGTATCCTTTTGGCAAACCATAAATCCATGGTAGCCTGTTGCCTATACCACGTCAAGAAAGGATTTCCCCGCTTCTTTTCCAACAGAAGCGAGAAAATCCTTACCATCATGCCCGTTTCTCCTATCCCTTATAACGAGAATGTACCGCAGCTTTTATTAGGATGACTTGTATTGTACGTTAATGTTAGTCGCCGGGATATTCAAGTGCTGCTTCACGTTTGCAATGATTTCCACGACCTCGTTTGCGCTCAATTTATCTTTTTGTACAATGACTGTCGCCTTTTCATTTTGGACAGTAACGACCGCATCCTGATAGCCACTCGCCTTGAGCATTTCTTCTGCAGTCATCGTAGCACTTTCCATGTTGGACAGTTCTTCAAACTTAGCCATCGCTTCTGCTACTGCCTGCGGAGAGGAATCCGTGCTGTTTACGATTGCGAGCTGTTCGTCTTTTTGTTGCTGCAGCATGGCTTCGCGTTTCATTTTGTAGCCTTGGAAGATTTCACTCGCCGTTTCTGCTACTGGAACGACCGTGTTTGTTGCCGCTGGCTTCGCTTCTGGTGCAGCAGGAGTTTTGGCTTCCTTCGTGCCCGTTTTCTCGTCTACCGGAGTTGCCTTTGGAGCTTGATCGACAGGAGTTGCTTGTGGGGCGTGATCTACTTGCTTGGATTCAACCACCACGCCGGAAATTTGCTCTTGTTTCTGGACGGCTTGCTCTTGTCCTGATGTTGGGACTTGTTCTTGCGGCCCCTTCACCAAGTAATAGCCGGAGAGCACAACCATGACAGCAAGCATTGTCAACAACCATACCGTTTGCTTTCGCAGAATCATTCGCCATTACCTCCTACCCTTTTTTGGGCAAAATGGATATTTTATAAGCGGGAACATCCAAAACCTTTTGAACGGCTTCAGTGATCCACGCTTTAACCTGGATGTTATCGGCCCCTTTAGCCACTACCAGGACCCCGCGGACTTTCGGCTTCAGCGTCTTCACAATAACGGGGGCATCTTGCTTGCCACCTTGCACGATTACGACCTGCTCATCTCGTGACTGGTCATTTTGATTGCGGGTTGCCTTTTCTTTGTCCATTTCCTGATTGGTTGAGGAACGAATGTTGCGGTTTTTTTCCACAACCAGCTCTGGTGTTGATTCCAGATTGACCATGACCTCTACTTCACCGACGCCCACAACAGAAGCGAGGATATCGCGAAGCTGCGTCTCGTAAATGTTTTCATATTCGGCAATGATATCAGTAGTCGGTGATCCTCCTAGCACCTGGGAAGTTGAATCGCCTCCAGGAGGACCTGGCGCCTCATTCCCTATATCTCCAAATCCGAGTGGCTGATCTTTTTCCACTCTGAGGAAATCCGTCAAAATCATGATGGCTACGCCTATTCCCAATATGACGATGAAATAATGCAACGGCTTTAGTTTTTGGTTTTTGCCTTTGCTCCCCACTACGATTTTCTTTTCTTCCTGCATCTTCTCGCCTTGTTGCTTCATGAACAGATTTTTCAGCTTTTCCCACAATTGGTTCATTTGGTTCATTGTTTTCACCTCGCTTCACTGACTGTATCCGCTACTGTTTCTCTCTTTCTCTCGATTCGTCTTTGATGACGACCTGACTCTTCGGAAGCCCCCACTCTTTAGCGACATCGTTAGTGATTTGCGCGTAAAGTGGGTTGTCATGTTGAGCAGTTGCTGCAATATCTGATTTGGGATCAGGTTGTACTTCAATGGGGTCGCCAATCGTAATCTCAACAGGCTGGACAGGTTTAATCGGTTCAATCGTGCTCTGCCCTTTTTGCTCTTCCTTGTTCGCGTCACCGACTACCAACTCGATTCGCTCAAGGGTTGGCTGTTCCGGATTTTGCTGATTGACGGTAATCGTGACATCTTCGACTGTTACGCCGTACTGCTCTTTGACACTGGCTTTTACCGAGGACGCTACCTGTGACTGGACGTAAGCAGTCATTTGTTGGTTTTGTTGACCGAGCAGCTTGTCGGTGATGCGTTTCCACTCTGCCGAGGCAGGCTTGTTCAGCTCTTGTTGGTAGCGATCCAAACGAAAGGCCAAATCTTCCTGCGAGAGGCTGAACAGACTGAACACAGGGGAAATGATCGTCAGCAAGAGAATCAAGCCCATCACCATTTTTACGTAGCGTTGCAGTGTCGTATTGGGCAGGATCAGATCGAGGAAGGCAGCCAAAAGGACGAGCAGGATAATTTTTTTCAACCACAGTGTTAACCACGTCATCTCATCACCTACCGAACCATCATGGAGATGTTGCCCGCCGCAATAATGATCGTAATCGCCAGAAAGAACATCAAGCCAACCGTTGCCAAAGCAGCGAAGACAAACAAAAGACTTTTCCCAATCGTACCTAACGCACTGATGATTGGGCTGTTTCCAAGCGGTTGGAGTACGGCAGATGACAGATTGTAGATCAGAGCCAGTACCAGTATCTTCAAAGCCGGAAACGCGCATAGCATGATCAGGATTAAAACTCCTGCCAAGCCCACGGCATTTTTGACCAGTAGCGAGGCATTGAGTACGGTATCTGCCGCATCGGAGAACACACGACCTACTATCGGGATGAAATTGCCCGTGATGTATTTCGCTGTTCGGAGCGTGACCCCGTCCGCAACGGCTGAAGTCGCTCCCTGTATGGAAATGATAGCGAGAAAGATCGTCAGAAATGAGCCAAGGACACCCATTGCAATATTGCGAAGCAAGGTCGCTAACTGTGTGACTTTGTACCTCTCTGAAAACAGGCTGACGATAGAGAGCATCGCAGAAAGAAACAGTAGCGGAAACACGACGTAAGAGATCATCATGCCACTGGTGTTGATCATGAAAATAATCAGCGGGTGAAACATCGTGGCGGATGCCAGATTGCCTACCGAAGCGAGCAGCGCGATGACGAGCGGGATCATGGCCAGCATGAAATCAGACATGTTCGCAATTGCATCTTTTGCATAGGTAATGGCGACATGAAAGCTGTTGATCGCAAGTACCATCAAGACGAGATAAGTAATCGAGTACGCCACTGTCGATACCGCATTGCGTTCAAAGGCGTTCTGCATCGTTTCGAGAATCATCGCGAAGACTGTAATGATAATGATGGAGCTGAGCAGCTTGCCATTCATCAAAATCTCATGAAAGATGAATTTGCCCATACCTTGCAGGACGCCTGAAATACTGAAGTCACCTTGCTGCATGAGGATTTGGATAAAGCCTTCCGATTTCAAGTCGGGCAAGTACCCTTTATAATCGCGCTGCAACTGATGCCAATACTGTTCGACTCGGTCTAGCTGCAAGTGATCGACCTGTTGCTGCACGATTTGATTGATCGGACCGGCTGCGGGTGCAACAGAGGGTGTCATAGCAGCAGACACGGCAACTGGAAACAAGGCAAGAAGCAGGAACAAGAACAGGATCAGCTTGCAAGTGTGTGCCATGGACATCCCACCTCCCTTATGCCGGCAACAAATCGATCACTGTTTCGATAATGATTTGGATGATCGGTACAGCCATAACCAGTATGAGGACTTTTCCAGCGAGCTCGATTTTCGAAGCAATCGCACCTTGTCCAGCATCTCGGGTCATCTGTGCACCGAATTCAGCAATGTAGGCAATTCCGATGATTTTTAGAATCGTTTCCAGAAACACAAGATTCAAATCTGCTTGAACCGCCAATCTTTCCAAAATCCGAATGACATCTGCTATTTTTCCGACGAGAAAGTAAAAGATGATGACTCCGCTCGCGATCGCCAGCAAAAAGGCGAACATCGGCTTCTGTTCCTTAATGACTAGCGCGAGAATTGTAGCCACCAGTCCTAGTCCGACAATTTGTACAATCTCCATCTGGAGCCCCTCCTCAGTTGAACAGGAAGACGCGTTTTACCTCGGAGAACAGATCACCGATGTAATGGGACACCATGTACAGGACAATGATGAATCCGACCAGAGTTGCCCAATGCGCAATATCTTCCTTGCCCGCCTGCTTCAGGACTGTATGCAGGATGGCTGTTATGAACCCTACTGCTCCTATCTGGAAAACAGGTGTCAAATCAAAATCCACTGTGAACACCTCGCCTTTAGAACATCAGGATGACGACCAAGAGTCCACCTAAAAAGCCCAAACTCTTGTACATTTTTTCGTACTTTTCCTGTTCTGCACGAGCCTCCTCTTCCAGCCCTCGCAGGTGGGTTACAGCTAGGCGCAAATGCTTTTGCTGGTCTTCCCGATCGGATGATCCAAGTACCTGACCTAGACTCTCAAGCACCTCTCGCTCTTGTTTGCGCAAGGCGGTTTGGGTCCAGAGTCTATTCATGGCTTGTTGCAAGGCTTCCTCAGCCGAGTGCGCCTTTTCTGTCTGCAAGAATTCAGCCGCCAGAATAAATACTTTCCCTACCTCTTCGGACACACGATGACCTACCTTCACAAACGCCCGCTGTAATGGGGTCATCCCGAACACGATTTCCGTTTCGAGCATTTGCAGAGCTACGAGCAGAGCCCGGAGCTGAACAGGACGATTCGCATAATACTTACCGATCTGCCAACCAACCATCGACGCCGAAAACAGGATGAGTACGGCTCCCATCAGCTTGACCATGCAGCCTTCTCCCTTTCAACCAGGTTCATGCTTTGATCGTAGATGGCCTGGATACTTCCGACACCTTGTGCCCGGCTGAGTACGATATAGCGGGAAAAGGCTCCATATCGAATCAGCTTGCCTAGCATGGGGCGTTCAGCTACCTCCTTGACGCTCGCTCCATGCGCCGAGCAAATGACGGCTACACCTGCATGAATCGCTTCCCAGACTGCGTCGCCATCCTCCGCTCTTCCCACCTCGTCCACAATCAGCACATCAGGAGACATGGAGCGAATCAACATCATCATCCCTACAGCTTTTGGGCAAGCGTCCAGCACATCTGTTCGCGGACCGACGTCTCGTTGAGGAACTCCTTGCAAGCATCCCGCCAACTCAGAACGCTCGTCCACAATTCCTACCTTGCGACTTGAAGACCACTCGCTTCCGTAGCTGATGGTTCGCGCCATATCACGCAACAAGGTTGTCTTCCCGCACTGGGGTGGGGAGATGAGCAGTGTGTTTTGCAATTTGCCATCCTCAAACAAATACGGCATGACCTTCCTGGCCGCGCCTTTTTTCTCGCGGGCAATCCGGATGTTGAAGCTGGTCACATCTCTGATTCCCTTCACTTCACCTTTGTCCAGCACCACTTTCCCCGCAATGCCAATACGATGACCGCCAACCACCGTGATGTAACCCCTTTTCAACTCTTCTTCCAAGGCATAGAGAGAATGCTGGCTGACCTGGTTTAAGAGCTTTGCAGCCTCTTCTGCTGAAAATTGCCAACCTTGCGCGGAGATCGAGGTGATTTGCCCCGACGGTGTCACATAGCTAGATTGTTGGCCAAACCGGACTTCTAGCGGCTGGTTTTGCCGAAGCCGAATCTCTTCCAGATTCTCTCTTACCGCGATAGGAAGGGCCGTCAAAATCGTGCGTAAAGTTGCTGGCAATATCGTCAAGATCTCATTCATCAGGTACCCTCCTTTTGCAGCGCATTCTGCCTCTGTCCACTTTGACTTACCTCCATCCTATGCAGAGGTGGACGAGATTTATGCAAAAAAAATAGCTTGCTCTCGTGCTAGACGCGAGTGCAAGCTTTTCCTATTGGGATCAGCAATTATCCGTTTTCTTGTTATCCACCGGCTCTATTATATAGTGTCTGAAACCTTCCTCATCTTTGCCCTCGTGCAGATAGATTTCTTTCTGGCAGCTAGGGCATGCGAACTCATAGGTTGTATCGAGATGGGGATCTACTTGTCCTTCAAACAGTTGGGCATCTTCATCATCATCCAAATCGTAGAAAGCCGCGTACTCGTCGTCATCATCCTCACAATCGACAACGGTTTCGTACAAGTCATCATCATCTTCAAAAAGGTAGAGCTCAATGTCCTCTAAATCTTCATCCAAGGCCTCCACATAATCCTCTGTCTCTTCCACTCGCGCGTGAAGCTCTCGTAGCTGACCCTGCACCTCATTTAGAATCTCAATCATCTCTACCATAATTTTTCCTTCGGGGCTCTTCTCCCCCACTTCCAACCCATCTGCTAGCCCTTGCAAGTATGCGATTCGATTCGCCAATGATTCTGGCATCCACATTCCCTCCCATCCAATCTCTCCACATATCGTTCCCCATCGTGCTTGCATTTACCAATGGAAGGAAATGGTTAACTACTTGCGGACGCCAATCAAGATGCAGGAGATCCCCACCAGAATCCAGGCAATTTTGGCAAAGCTAACCCGATCCGACATGCCCAATAAACCGATTGTCGTAGTGGTGATCAAAATGATTGGCCCGACAATCGCAAGACCCGAATTAATGAGCAGTGCTTTTTCGACCTGGTTCACTTTCAAAATGAGCAAAGCTGCAATGATCTCGATACTGCCTGAGAAGACCCTAAGCGCCGCCATACCCATAATTGCTTTTTCCAACATACCGTCTCGTCCTCCCCTCCTTTCACTCTATGCCTGTACCACATCATTTCAGCACTTTTTGCATAACCTCTATAGGCTTTTGCCCTCACTCCTCTCCTCCACTGGGCATACACTGAACCATACGCCTAGAAGAAATGAGGAACTTGCCGATGGTAGAGTGTGATCAATCGTTTTTGCCTGACAGCTGGGCAAACCCGTCCGGGCAAATCCGAGAGAAGCCCCGGGCGAAGGGCTTAACCATGGTCATTGACAAAGGCCTTGGACTTACCGCTTATTCCGACTTGTTAGCGCTGGCTGCTCCCTATATCGATCTATACAAACTCGGTTTTGGCACCATCGCTCTGTATCCCCTCGAATTACTCAACCAAAAATTGACCCTAGCAAAACAAAATGGCGTACAAATCATGCCAGGAGGAACTTTTTTTGAAATTGCCATCCGTCATAATACGATTGCCGATTATATGAAGCTGATTCGCTCCCTCGGTTTTACGGCGGTCGAAATATCCGATGGAACGTTCCCTTTATCCTTCGCACAACGTCAGGAAGCCATCAATTACGCGTTAGACAATGATCTGGTGGTCTACACGGAAGTCGGGAAAAAAGCTGCCGATTATCGCACTTGTCGAGAAGAATTACTGGAGACGCTTAGCTTCGACCTGCACAATGGTGCCAGTCACGTTATTGTGGAAGCGAGAGAGAGTGGGACCGTCGGCGTTTGTGACGGGGACGGCAATATTGACGATTCCTTCGTCTTAGACATTGTCGCGGCGGCCAAAGAAAAAGCCTCCCGCCTGATCTGGGAAGCCCCACAAAAAGATCAACAGGTCTGCTTCATCAAAGCCATTGGCAGCGACGTTAATCTCGGAAATATTGCCTATACGGATGTATTCTCTGTGGAGACGCTACGACGAGGATTGCGCGGCGATACAGCCCTACTCATGGACAGAGGGAGGTTTTATCCGTGCGAATAGAAGTGGTGCCGACCGTGGAAGAAATTCGTTTTGAACAGATCAGCAATCATGTTGTCGTTGTCATCGATGTGCTTCGTGCCTCCAGTACGATTGTCACCGCATTAGGCAATGGATTTCGTAGCGTCATCCCGGTCGAAACAATTGGGCAAGCGAACTCCCTCCGCACGGGCGACTGTGTTTTGGCTGGTGAACGTCACTGTAAGAAAATCCCGGAATTCGACTGCAACAACTCACCAACCGAAATTGCAGCTCTGGGGAAAACGGGAAGCCAGCTTATTCTCACCACGACGAACGGGACACGCGCGATCCAAAAAGCAGAACGTGCCTCTGCTCTCTTGATTGGCTGCTTCTTGAATGCCACTGCATGCATGCGGCACGCTCTTTCGTATCATCTCGATATTACACTGTACTGTGCAGGTACCCGGTCGGAATTCGCTCTGGAAGACGGTCTGGCTGCTGGCTTGATGATTGCCCAGGCACAACAATCGTTACCGAGCATCCAAATTTGTGATTTGGGTGAAGTCCTAAAAGCGAGCTACCTTTACTACGCAGGAAAACTGAGCGAGCTATTACCCCACACAACAACAGGAAAAAGGCTCGTCCAGCATCATCTGGCAAGCGATATACGGTACTGTGCTCAAGTCGATCAGTATCAAATCGTTCCCTATATCAAGGAGAAACGCATACTCCCACACCTTGTCTCATAATGTGAAAGGAGAACAGGGACAGGGGTTATGATGCCAATGATGTCTGGAGAAGTGATGCTCGTCATCCTGATCGTTATCGGTCTTATTGGGCGTTCACCGATTATTGCCACTGCCGCGAGTATATTGTTGGTGTTGAAGCTAACGGCACTGGAACGTTTTTTCCCGACGGTGGAACGTCGTGGGCTGGAGCTAGGCCTGCTTTTCTTGACGATTTCCGTACTGGTTCCATTCGCCAGCGAAAAAATATCGTGGAAGGACGTCACCCCACTATTCACGACGGTAGTCGGACTGACAGCACTAGCTGGTGGAGCGATTGCCACCTGGATGAATGGGAAAGGACTTGACCTCTTGAGGTCTGAACCGCAAATGGTTGTCGGTCTGGTGATTGGGTCGATCATCGGTATTGTGTTTTTCCGAGGCATTCCCGTCGGACCTTTGATGGCTGCCGGGATTACAGCGTTTGTGTTGAAGCTGTGGGAGTGGTTTGGAAGCAGATAACATGTGAAATCCCCCTCTTTTTGGCATAGGAGGGGGATTTGTTTTCGTTTTGATTTAGCGTTTGCCAGTCGTTTGGAATGGGACTTCCCAATTCATTCCCTGATACTGACGCAATTGCATCAAATGCTCCAGATTCAGAGTTTTCGGCAGCTTTTCTATGTCACGGATAAAGAACGTACCGCTGACATGTACACGCCCGTCCTTGTCTCTCTTGAATGATTGTCTGACGAGCAATTTGTAATCTTGCTTGGCATCACCTTGCGCTTTCCATTCAATTGCCCTGATGACGCCCTCTGGAAGAACAGCCGTGTACGGGATAATCGCACCTTTCCCCTTGTACGTATGTTCCCCTATTTTTTCCTCGCCCTCCGTCGTTTTCAACGTAACGCCTGAAAAGGTGTACGTGCTGTCATGACTCGTTACGGTTACCTTTTCCTTGCCCAGCTTCTCAACAGGTATGCTTGCTTGAAACTTCGCCGGCTCAAACAGGTACAGGGAGTGCAGCCTGAAAGTATACGTTTGGTCGTCAGCCAAAGGCGCGATGCCATTCAACTTCGTATATCGTTTCCCCTCGTCATGCAGCTGTCCTCGGTAACCGGGAGATACCGTGTTTTTGCGAATTTGATTGATTTCATCCCCGGCAAGGGCATCATCCCATCCCGCTACCACTTTTCCTTTTTCATCCAAGATCTCATAGGCCAATCCGATGTCTACGAAATATCTCTCCACGCGCTCTGCATCCGTGAACCCATCTGGTGCGTTTTCCTTTACGACCCAACCATTTTCTTCTTTTATTTTTTGAACCTGCTTCGCTCGCTCTTCCGTCCACGTTGTCTCCAATTCAATCAAACTAACACTAGGCACAGTCTTAATGTTTTGCAACGCTACCTTAATTCCATGCGGGGTCATGAAATCTTTCCCGATCGTAGTTTCATTTGCTGCCGCTCTCGCCTTTTTCAAATCCACTGGAAACTCCATCTTCCAGTTGCCTTCTTTTCCATCCAGCATCGTTGCGTCGACGCCAACAACCATTTCATCCAGTTGCGTCTTACTTTCTTTTAGGAATTGGAAGATATCATGACTAATGACAAGATATTCGCCTTCCTCCCCGATGCTATAGCCCCCTCCATCTGGATTGAGCTCTTCACCTGACTTCGTTTTATACGTGAGGTTCACATCGATTTTACCCGGTTCAAACGGGATCCGCTTGCCATTTTGATCGACGACTTGAGCGAAGATAGCCATTCGCACCGGATCAGCAACTACTTCTTTCACATTCAATGTAATTCCTTGATCCGTCACCTTTTTATTGATTTCTTGGACATAACCCTTCTCTGCTGCCTGCTTCATTCCTTGGTCGATGCCTTGTATGGATTGTATGACACTGTTTACGTAGCTCGCAAAAGTCGGAGACACCATGGACCCAAACGTAATGATTGCCGTGACACTCGCTACTGCTAACGCTGTTTTCTTCAAAATGTTTACACTCCTTTTTTTCCAGTTTGGCTTTGGTTTTGGCAATTTCACTTGCTCTAACGCTGTCATCACCTTTGAAGTAAAATCTGCGGGCAACGCACTTGGAACGTGCAGGCTCGGGAACTCCTCGCTGCTATCCTCTTCCTCCATCAATCGATTCTGACAGAGCAGGCACTCTTCGACATGTCGTTCCAGCAGTCTAGATTCACCTGCAGATAGCTCATCAGTCAAATACTTGCGCAACTCTTCAGTTTTGGAGCAATTCATAGATAGCAGCACCTCCTGACATTTCTTGCGCGATACTAGCCCGGAGCTTTTTCTTGGCGTGATGGATACGCATTTGTACAGTTGTAACCGGAACATGCAAAATTTCGCTAATCTCTTTGTAGCTCATCTGTTCCAAGTATTTCAGCAAAAACACAACCCGGTATTCTTCACCCAACGCCATGATTTGCTGCTGCAAGGTATCTTGCTTTTCTTTTTCCAAATATGCTTTTTCGGGTGTATCGGATTCAATCAGTCTTGTCTCTTCCAAAGGTGTTTTGGCGTAATGCTTGTTCTTGCGCCACGCGTCTATACACAGGTTGGACGCAATCCGATACAGCCAGGCCAAAAAAGCATCTGTCGGCTTATATTTATCCAGTTGACAGTACGCTTTGATGAAAGCCTCTTGTGTCAGGTCTTGGGCATCCTGCTGCTGCCCCGTCATTCGATAAAGATAGCTGTATAATCGTTCTTTGTACTTGTCGACCAGGTACGCGTAGGCATCCCGATTCCCTTTTTGTACCTGTTGTATGAGCAACCAATCATCCTGCAAAGGAAGTCCTCCCATTTCAAAAAAGTTCGCTGCGCAGCGTTCGTTTTGGCAGGCTCGTATGGATTAACGGATCAACTTGTATTTTCTTTCCAAAAATGATTACTTTTTTAAAAAAAGTTTGAGCCAACATGGTGGAGGAGAAGAAAAAGCACAGTTCTCTTCGACTCTGACACGCCAGCATGGGGGGTCACTGGCCGTCTACACTTAAAAAAGGGGACCGTCGAGCCAAAGCCACCCTACGGGCGGAAGAATCTCAAAGAAGAAGTGTTCGACAAGCGTAGTCCCCTTTTTTAAGTTCCGACTGGGTAGGCGTTGTCAAGGTCTACGAGCTCTGTGCTTTTTCTTCTCGCCAGCTTTTTTGATCGATTGATACCATCCAAAAAGAAAACCGCCCTTGATAAAGGCGGTCGAGTTCCATCCATTACTTCCAAGAATGGTAGATATTTTCCGCATACTTGGTAATGGCTTCATCGTAAGCTGGGTACGGATATCCGAGACTTTCTGCCACTGCTTTTGAGTACTTTCGAAAGAGCTCATAGCAAGTGAATAACGATTCCCACATGTCTGCGTAGCTATTTTCGCGATAACTGGATAGTAAGGAATCCCAATCTTCTTTTGGAAGATGGTGATCGATAAATTTATAATTTTTCCCGACACTAAACGTAAACCCTTTCTCACATCCGATTTGCCAAGCCATCATGCGGAGCAAATTCGGTCGGGCAATTTCGTTGAGATGGTCGATCGCAAACAGGATTTCTTTTCTCGCCAGACCTTTGACAACGTACGTAGAGACCATCCAAAATTCATTACAGCAGTCATCAAACTCTCTAGCAGTTGGCTTCCGGGTCCAATATTGATGATCGGAAGGGAGCACCTCGTGTTTGATACGCTCGTCCTTATCCAGCAAAACCTCTACCAGACCGTCGCTATCTGCAAAATACGGCTCTGTCTCATCTAACGGAATCAGCGTCAGATCTACTTTATTTCCATCCTCAAATAGCATGAGATAGGAAAACCAATTCCCTAACTCGGACGGAAAAAGCTCCATATCCTCCGGTTTTTGCATCATGATCCGATTCCCAAAAACATCGAGCCATTGATCATTTTCCTTGAAAGAATCCATCTCAGTCACAAAATACGAAATATCATAATCTTGGAATGGATCAGCGGGTATATTTTTGTTCGTACGTGACCCTTCCAAAGTTACCAAGCGGATTCGATCATCCTTCCTGGCGAAATCGATCAGCATGCTCATCATTTCTTGTTCCGTTCTCAAAGCCATACCCCTCCACCCTACTATTTCTCCGTATCACTTAATGTAGTGCAATTACATAATTTTTACAATATGGTATCAATAAGAGAAGCACATAAAAAAAGCTGCACCCATTTGGGCACAGCTTTTTCTAGCAATCCGTACTTTTACGCGCGGGAAACATATGCTTCCGTACGAGTATCGATGATCAGACGCTCTCCTTCTTCTACGAAGAGTGGAACGTTTACTACGAAACCAGTTTCCAAGGTTGCTTTCTTTGTTACGTTAGAAGCAGTGTCACCTTTTACACCTGGCTCACATTCTGTTACAACGAGTTCAACCGTATTCGGCAATTGAATACCGATTGTTTCTCCGTTGTACTGCATGATTTGCACGTTCATGTTTTCCTTGAGGAAACGCAGTTCACGCTCGATTTGATTGTGAGTGAACGTCATTTGCTCGTATGTTTCCGTATTCATGAAAGTGTACTCGTCTCCGCTCGCATACAGGTATTGCATGGTGCTGGATTCGATGCGGGCAGGGTTAACTTTTTCACCGCCACGGAAAGTCATTTCCGTCGTGTTGCCATTGCGCAGGTTGCGCAGTTTGGAGCGAACGAAAGCCGCACCTTTACCTGGTTTTACGTGTTGGAATTCTAGCACGGTATAAATATTGCCATCCACTTCGATTGTCAAACCGGTACGAAAATCGTTTACAGAGATCATGGTAGTCCTCCCAAATCAATCAATAACAGAATAAGTATAAATTACACAGGCAAAATGAGCAACTCTTTCGTGGACTTGTTCAGGTTCTCATGACCATCAGCTGTAATCCACACATCGTCTTCGATCCGAACGCCACCAAGTCCGGTTACGTAAATGCCTGGCTCCATCGTTACGAGCATACCTGGCTCCAATACGAAGGTACTTACAGTCGACAGCCCTGGCAGCTCGTGAACTTCCAGTCCGAGACCGTGACCTGCGCTATGTCCATAGGCATCGCCATAGCCTGCTGCTGTGATGATATCTCTCGTTGCTGCGTCAGCGTCTTTTGCAGATACACCTGGCTTCAGTGCTTCTAAACCCGCGAGCTGGGCACGCAAAACGATTTCGTAGATTTCACGCATTTTCGGGTCTGGCTCTCCCACGGACAACGTGCGTGTGATATCGGAATTGTAGCCTTGATAAGCAGCACCAAAGTCGAGCGTAACCATTTCCCCTGCCTGAATCACTTTCTCAGAAGCTCGTCCATGTGGCAGAGCACCGCGCGCACCTGACGCTACGATCATATCAAAGGCAGAGCCTGTCGCTCCTTGTTTGCGCATGAAGTATTCCAATTCCAAAGCAACATCGGATTCACGCACACCTGGCTTGATGTAGCCTTGAATATGCGTAAATGCCGCTTCCGCGATACGAACCGCTTCACGAATAATAACCATCTCGGATTCGTCTTTAAACATGCGGATTTTTTCAAGCAGACCACTTGTTGGCACCAGTTCTACTCCGTCAAATCCTTTGTTCCATTCCTGATAGGTGCTAAAGGACACGCTGCTCTCGAATGCCAAGCGCTTGATCCCTTTTTCTTGCAGAAGCTTTGCCATCGCTTCAACAGCTTTTCTCTCGTTATTTATCACCGTAAAATCAGGTGCTTGTTCTTGCGCTTGTTCCACATAGCGGAAGTCTGTGACGAGAAACGCCTCTGTTTCGGTGACAATCACCCATCCCGTTGATCCGGTGAAACCACTCAAGTAGAAGCGATTCTCTGTTTTTTCGGTAATAAACGCCTCTGCTCCAACTTGTGTAAGTGCCTCACGTAATTTATGCAGACGTTGTTTCATGGCAGCTTTTTCCCCTTTTTGAATGCTATTATTTTTTTTCGATTTTACGGACGAGCGCCCTTAGTGCCCATTCATATCCATCGATCCCCAATCCGACAACTTGTCCAATCGCGATAGGAGCGATGACGGAGTGATGGCGAAATGGTTCCCGTGCATGAATATTGGAAATATGTACTTCAATCGTTGGCAGAGCCACACTGGCCAATGCGTCTCGGATCGCATAGCTGTAATGTGTGAATGCCCCTGGATTGATCAAGATGCCGTCATGGACACCTCTCGCCTGATGAATCGCGTCGATGAGGACACCTTCATGATTCGATTGGAGATGCTCAAGCTTTCCGCCCAACTCATCCATGACACCCGTCAGGATTGTCACCACATCCTCCAGCGTTTCCCTTCCGTAAACATCCGGCTCTCTTGTCCCCAATAAATTCAGATTGGGCCCATTCAGTAACAAGACGGAAGTCATCGACCATTCCTCCCCCATATTTTACAGTCTTCGAAAAAAGTTTTTTTACTAATGAAACATTTTACCACAAGCCGTCCTGGTTCCATAGTGGGCATTCATCTATACAACATTTCGAATATTGTTACATCCATTTTGACAAGGAATGGAGAAATCCTCCTACCTTGTGGACTCATTCCATGTATGATTCTCGTCTGATTGCTCGAGTATGATGGTCATCCCAATGAACAAGCCAAACGTCAAATACCAAGCGGCTTCCGTACTTAAAGTGGCCACCTCCCAATTTTTAATATGGAAGAAGAAACCCGCTATCACAAACATGACTGCCCCGTATACGAGTCCCAACCACCACGCACGGATCCGGCTAAAAAGCAAGCTGAACACAAATGAAGCAACGGCTGTTTCCACGAACAACACGATACCGCCAAAGCACACGCTCGCAAACGTATTTTCGTCCTCGATGCGGATAAAGGGACGTGCAAAGGCTCCAACTCCATATGGAGTCATGTTCAAAAAGTGAGCCATCAAACGAACAAACCCCCAAATAATCGTTCCCCAGAAGGCGACCTCCAAAATCTTCGAAGTGGAGATTCTTTTACTCCCTTGCCTGCCTTCTTCTGTATGGGATACGCGCGCTTGCTTGTGCTTCCGCCCTGTTTTGCTTATTTCCATTTCCATCACCTCTGTTCTCTAGTATGCTCTTCCTCTAAGCTTTTCACTTTCGCTTTACATTTGTTGGAAAAATACGAACTCCTTGTAGCTTCAAGTCGCCATTTCCGTTAATATAGTGGTAAGGATGGTGATAGTATTGGCGCAACAAAACGTACCTAGCTACGGCGGTCAGGCCGTCATCGAAGGTGTTATGTTCGGTGGCAAAACCATGACTGTTACGGCTGTTCGCAAAAAAAATCATGAAATTGAGTATTTTGAATCCCCAAGATCGGAATATAAATGGATTACTACGCTGAAAAAAATTCCGTTTTTGCGTGGGATTGTTGGTTTGGTCGAAGCCAGCGCCAATGGGGCCAAACATCTCAACTTCGCCTCTGAACAATACAGTATAGAGTCTGGAGAAGAGGTTTCTGAAAGTCCATCGAAGCTCACCATGATTTTAGGTGTTGCTGTTGTCGGGGTACTTTCCTTCCTGTTCGGGAAATTCGTATTTACACTCGTTCCCGTTTTCCTGGCAGACTTTTTACTCGGAAAATGGGTACCGGATGGCGTTCCACAAACGTTGGCTGAAGGCGGATTTAAAATCTTGCTCCTCCTCGGCTACATTACAGCGATTGCACAAGCGCCGTTGATTAAAAGGCTCTTTCAATACCACGGAGCCGAGCATAAAGTGATTAACGCATTCGAATCCGGGGTAGAATTAACAGTAGCGAATGTACAAAAATTTTCCGCTCTGCATTATCGTTGTGGGAGCAGTTTTCTCATTTTCTCAGTGTTTGTCGGTGTCGTGATTTACTCACTGTTCAGTTATGACTCCCTGACGGAGAGGGTCGTACAGCGCATTGTTCTTTTGCCACTGGTAATCGGCGTCTCTTATGAGGTTTTGCAGTGGACAAACAAGCTCCGTGATGTACCAGTCCTACGTTACCTTGGTTATCCAGGATTGTGGTTGCAAAAGATCACGACTCGTGAACCAGATGACAGCCAAGTCGAGGTAGCCATCGCTTCCTTCCAAAAGATGCGGGAGCTTGATCAGAAGCACGTGCAGGAAAGAATGGTTACGACCGGATAACGTGAGGCATTTTTATTCCCATAGAGGTGAAGCCCTATGTTACGCCGTATTCCACCAGTGATTATGATAGTGATCGTATTGGCGATTTACGGATTTTTGATAACACTCATCCAAGATCCTGTCAGTACGATTATCATCTTGGGATTATCCGTTGTACTTTTCTTGGTCGTGCGCAACTATTTACAAACTGGCTCCTTCTTTTCACTAGGCGCTGGGGCGGGCAAACCTAGACAACCAAAGGTCAAGGTGAAGCCAAAGCCCTCCATTGCTCGGCAAGCAGTGAAAAAGCAGTCGACTACCCCGCGAAAGGATCATCCGTTTCGTGTGATCGAAGGCAGCAAAGGGAAGCCAAAAGAGAAACAAGACGAAAAATCGCAAAATAATATCTCTCACTAAAAACAAAAACAGGTTGCCTGAAATGGCGACCTGTTTTTTTATTAGACCAGCATTTTCGGAGAGCTATTGCGAAACACCTTGACGTAATCTTCAAAATCCCATTGTGCCAAAAATTTGTGAGCGGCTGCCTCCCCTGACTCAAACAATTGTTGCCGCATTTCTTTTGACAGTTGAAACTGAGTAGTCCTCACCCCTAATGTATGAATGAAAATCGTCCGAACGGCTTTTGCCTTTTCCACAAACAGACGGTCATGGGCATCAAGCATGGTCGCCAGCAATCCCCGAGAGAAGGAAAAAAGACCCTTGATGCTAGTCGCTTCTCTCTTGTCCTGATCATCACTCAGGCGAAAACCAATCGTCGGCCACCGGGGAGTCCCCGGTACATCAAATAACCACACGGGGTAATTGCTCAATAAAGCACCATCGACGATGTAGTGCACATGTCCAGCACTTGTCAGCTTTGCAGGCTGAAAAAAGAATGGAATCGAGGAAGACATACGAACGGCCCGTGCCACTGGAAAATGATCGGGTTCCACACCATACCGTGCCAAATCGTCGGGTAATATAAGCATTTTTCCGTCCGTGACATCAGATGCGACAACTTTCAGCTTGCCAGGAGGAAGATCTCCGAATGTTCGTACTCCTTTTCGTAGTAACAACTCCTCTATGAACAACTCGATTCGATCTGCTCGATAAATCCCTTCCCGCACGACTAGCTCATAGATTGGTCCGATGAGAGGGAGCCTGCCCAGTCCTGAGCGCTTGAGAAAGTGAAGGTAATCCAGCTCTTCAAAGATCGGTTTCAATTCATGGCTGGAATAGCCTGCGCCGAGCAAAGCTGCAACAATAGAGCCTGCCGAGGTACCAGCGAGCCTTTCCCATGTGTATCCATTCTCCTCCATGACTCGCAAGGCACCGATAAAAGCGATTCCTTTTACGCCGCCACCTTCAAAGACCGCATCCGCTTTCACCTTGTTTCCCCTCCCTAAAATTCCTCCCCATTTCCATGTATAAGACGACAGCTTTTCCGTTACCACAAAGAAAAACGCAAGCCTGGTCGGCTTGCGCTATAATACGATAACGATATAGACTATTCCTCTTTTTGCTCATCTAACAAACGAATGTTACGAAGCTCTTCTATACGTTTTGGATCTGCCTCGAAGTACTGAACCAGATACTCCAGGCATGTAATCGATTCCCAGCTCAGATGGTGCTCGATTCCTTCCACATCCTGATAAATATGCTCTTCATCCAAGCCAATGATCCGCATAAATTCTTCCAGAAGACTGTGACGATCCACTAGGCGTTTTCCGATTTTCTTCCCTTTTGGAGTCAAGACAAGCCCACGGTATTTTTCATAAACGAGATACTTGTCTTTGTCTAGCTTCTGAACCATTTTCGTGACCGAAGAGGGATGTACTTCCAACGCTTCAGCAATATCGGAGACACGAGCATAGCCCTTTTCTTCAATTAAGTTGTAAATGCGTTCCAAATAGTCTTCCATACTCGGCGTCGGCGGCATTGTGAACCCCTCATTTCCAAACCGTTATTTCATCTAGCCAAAAAAGGCACGTAGAAATATGATACCGTGTAATGAGAAGCATTTGCAAGAGAAAAGTACCTATCGCAGCTGTTTTTCTGGTGTTTGGTTCATCATTTGGACATATTGGACGAGTTGTTGACCCAACTGCTCCATGCGCGCTTGCAGACGCTCATCCTTTAGCTTGCCTTCTGGTGTAAAGGCATTGTAAGCACTCGGGATGGAAGGACTAGATGGCAACGGCCATGCATGCAGATTGCGCATGATTAACTGCAACGTGTTGACCGTGTTCGTAGCACCCATGCTTCCCCCAGCTACGCCAATGATGGCAACCTGCTTATCACGCAAAATGCGCCCTTCCAGGAAGTCAATGGCATTTTTCAAAGCACCTGTCATTGTGCCATGGTATTCAGGCGAACCGATCACAAGTCCATCCGCTTCAGAAACCGCTTTGACAAATTGATGGACAATTTCAGGGTACGTACTGGTATCATCACGATCATCATACAGCGGCAGCTTCCAGTCCGCGAGATGAATCATTTCAACATCGGCACCTGCAGCCTTCGCTGCTTCGAGTACAATATGAACCGCTTGTTTTGTCGTAGAATTGGCATTCATGCTTCCGGCTATTCCTACAATTTTCATGGTTTCACCCCATCAATAATCTAAATACTGGTATGATCATCATTATATTCCAATAAGTATATTTTGTAAACATTTATGTTTATTTAATATCATCTGTTCTGAACAGACCTGTTTGTCTCATACACTTGTACCAAGTTGCAAGTGAGGATGATGCCTATGGACAAAGTCGCTTGGCATATCGCCGTGCTTTTTGCAGGGTCTGCGTTAGGCGGATTCTACTTGGGTGGATATGAGTGGCTACGCTTTTTTACTTATTTCGGTTCCTGGGGGACAATCGGCATAGCACTTGCGGCTCTTGGCCTCGGCTGGTTCGGCGTCCAGTTGTTGACCTTTTGCCATCGCAAGCAAATTGGCTCCCTCTACGAGCTGTACTACGTATTGTGTGGCGAAGCATTCGCTTCCAGCCTATCTGTCATCACCCACATTCTGCTATTGGGCTATACAGGAGTCATGCTTGGCCAACAGGCGGATTTCCTTTTGGAGGAGCTCTCTCCTCTATGGTTCATCCTTTTGACCATTGTAGCCATCTTCTTTATCATAAATCGTTGGAGATGGATTGTCACTGCAACAGCCATATCTCTATCCATCGGTTTATTATTATTCGGATTGATTTTCAGTGCACAATCCCATGTCCCAATGCCAAGCTTAGGTTATCAATTGAATGTGAACTGGCTGATTCACGCCGTATTTTTCCTTGCCTTGCATTTTCTTATCAGCTTGGCTACGACTCTACCTCTTGCAGTACGTGCGTCCCACGAGCGAACTGTTCGAACGGGGGCCATCATCGGAGCTGGAATCTTCCTTTTGTTCACAATGTTAGGTCAAGCTATCCTTCTTGCCCACTGGCACGATGCCCACGCCTCTGTACTGCCTATCAAACAAATTATGGTTCAAATGATGACCGGTGGCGATTGGCTTCTCGCTATCCTCTCACTTGTACATGGTGGAGTCATTGTCGCAGCCCTACTCTACTCGCTGACACATCCCATTGTGACACGTCAACATCTACAAATGCAGCCACTGATTGTCGTCATGCTGCTTACCGTATTTGTATTCGCTCTCCTTACACTCCTTGTTCCGTGGAGTATGTCTGCAATCGCCAGCGCAGCGACCTATTGCGGCATGTTCTTAATGGGCTGGTACGTTTGGAAGCATCAGAATTGACCTGATGGTATACTCGTAGCTCCTGTGGTCAAGACAAATCTTGGCCACTTTTTTTTCGCATTATAGGATCGCATTCAATATACCAATCAGTACTAAAAGTACAAGGATAAACACCAAAATATTTAATGGACTCATCGTCACGTAGTCCTCCTCTATATGGTTGCTTCCCCTCATTTTACCACAAACGAAAAACGTCCCCCGAAGGAGACGCTTACTGTAAAGCCTCACTTTCCGCTCTCAGCTGTCCACCATTTGGAGAACCCATCGGATAAGCTGGCGTTGTTTGATCCGTAATTTTGTGAATCGCTAAAAGTACCGCTTTCGTCGCCGTGGCGATTTGTTCCCAATCCAATTGCGCCAAGGAGTCATCTGTTGCCTGTACCGTCCCTGCACTCGTCAAAAGTGCCGTAGGAATGCCTGCGGCTACCAAAAAGCCCGCGGCACCGTTTCGTTCACGCGTCCCATCCTTATCAGGAGGAGACACCCCCGCTGCTCTCAGCAGTTGGATAGGCAAATTTTCGTTGCCCAGTGAATTGGTAGCAACGAGCTCTGCCTTTTGACTCCCCACCCCATCGACATAGAAGGCTGCTATCATGGCTTGTCGGTCCTTGGCTGATAAGGCATTCGCATAAGCTATCGGGCCTCTGCTTCCCGATGTAACCGCGCCAAAGCTTACGAACCTCACTTCCGTATCAATCGGCTTGTCAGCCATATTACGCGCTATCTCTAGCAAGGCCGCTACACCGGAGCCATTGTCATTTGCCCCAACTGATAATCCAGCGGAATCATGGTGAGCAGATACCAGGACGACCTGACCGGTGTCGTTTTGATTGGGCTTTCGACTTGCCACGATATTATACGAAGTTTGCTTAATGGTTGCGGCTCCTTCTACCTTGACGGTTCCCTTTACGGGTCGCTTGTCCATGATGCGTTTTTGGAGCCTCGTGCCATCCGCCTTGGACAAAGCAATTACAGGAACAGCGATATCCAAGGGTTCGCCCAGTGAAGCATTCCACCCTTCCTCTCGATCATTCCAGATGATAAGAGCAACGGCTCCAGCAGCCGCTGCTTGGCGAACTTTTTCTCCGAACGGAATCTCACCTCGCTTGACCAAGGCAATCTTCCCCCGGGATGCCTCATTCGCAAAATCAACCGCTCTTCCCAAGCCTGCATTCACTACTTCTGCTGTCGCGGTTCCATTGATCCCAAAAGTAAATCCGCTCACTGTCCAGTTTTGACCCGGCCATTCTTCTATCGTCAGTGATAGAGTAGTAGGCTTTCGGTACGTATAATAAGAAAACGGATCGAGCTTAGTCTTGTACCCGTAAGATCGAAGTGTATTTTCCACATAGACAGCTGCAGCAAATTCCGTTTCAGTAGCAGGTGGACGGGCCGTTCTCGCCAGTTGCTCGACATGGCTGTACAAGCGTTCACTATCGATCCAATCTTGAGCTTCCACGGCATGAGCACGATGTGAAAGGAAAGGTAACGGCAATATCGTTCCACAGACAAGCAAGGCACATAGCGCATAATGACGGACGGATCGCATGGCATTCTCCCTTTCCTTCGCTCTTTGCATTTATTATGGGCGGTTACGACAAACTGAGTCTAGTCAGAATAGTTAGTCAAATAACTTCATCCTGCGCCATCCCTGGACAGCTTTCGCTTTCTTTTGCCCAAAACGTCGATATTTCGCGTGACTCCCTTCCATATGAATTCTTAATAGAAAGGGGCTTTACTCCGTAAAATTATTGATAAAGAAAAGGCGACTTTCAAATTGACCGATGTCCTTGCCTTTTGCTAAGGTGGAATCAACAAAATACCGTTTGAAAGAAACGGATTGGAATCTTGAGGGGGAAGTACCATGCTCTATGTAGATGGCAAATGGGTAGAAGAAGGACAAGTCGCAGTTCATCCAGAAGACCGCGGTTATAACTTTGGGGATGGCATATATGAGGTAGTACGCATTTATAAGGGGCGCATGTATCAATGGGATGGACATCTTACCCGTTTGTTTCGAAGTGCCAAAGAAATAAAAATGGAGCTTCCTTGGAGCGAAGAAGAGCTGACAGACTTAGCGAATCAGCTCATGTCCAAAAACAACATCACGGAAAATGATGACGCCAGCCTTTACTTGCAAGTATCTCGTGGCACCTCTCCGCGTGTACACGATATTCCGTCTGGTATCAAGCCTGTGATCATGGGCTTTGTCCGTCGCAAGGACCGCCCTGTCGCCGATATGAAAAAAGGCTGGTCCGCTCAACTCATCGAAGATATCCGCTGGCTGCGTTGCGATATTAAAACACTCAATCTGCTAGGGGCTGTTCTTGTCAAACAATACGCAAAGGATGCAGGTGCCCAAGAATCGATTTTGCACCGTAACGGCGTTATCACAGAGTGCAGCTCTTCCAATTTGTTCGTCGTGAAAAATGGCAAGCTGTATACGCATCAAGCTGACAATCTGATCCTGCACGGAATTACCCGCCAAGTGGTCATTGATTTGGCTCGGGACAATGGCATCACTGTTCATGAAGAAGCATTCGACATTGCTTTCTTGAAGCAAGCCGATGAAGTATTCCTCACCAGCACGACCGCGGAAATCATGCCGCTCATCTCGGTAGATGGCGTTGCTGTGGGCAACGGAAAGCCGGGACCAGTCGTTCTTACGCTACAAGATTTGTTTGAACAGCATATCAACACAAGTGTACTCGTGTAATGAAAAAAAGCTCTCCCGGTATGCAGCATATACATCCGAGAGAGCTTTTCTTTATGGTTTAACGACGCAGATTCCATTCGTCTGTGGCATAGCGCGTCTTAACGAGTTCTTCTGCCAACGCGAGTTCTTCATCGGTAAGCTTTGAAGGGATCAGCTCCACTTCCAATCCGGATGCAAAGCCTTTCGAGAACGCCTCGATGGATTCTTGGAGACTGATTGGCCGAGGGCTTACTTCGTTGATCGTCACTGCTTTTTGTCGGAAACTATCGATCATCCGTTGTTTTACCCGCTCCGATGGGAAATGCAAGAGCGAGAATAGCAAATCTACGTCCATATCAAGCAGAATAGAGCCGTGCTGAAGAATAACACCCTTTTGTCTGGTCTGAGCGCTGCCCGCTACTTTTTTCCCCTCTACCACGAGCTCATACCAAGAGGGCGAATCGAAGCAGGCGGATGATCCTGGCGAATTGTACTTTTCCTTCTCCTCTTCACTTGCCAAGGAGACCATTTCCGCCGAGAGTCCAAGGTTTTGGAATCCGTGCAGCAGTCCCAGACTGATGATTTTGTAGGCTTCCGTCACACTCGAAGGCATTTTCGGATGGTCTTCGGATACGATGACACTGTATGTCAGCTCCTGATCGTGGAGAACAGCACGCCCTCCTGTCGCTCTGCGAACAAAGCCCAGTCCTCTATTTTGAACTTCCTCCAGGTTGATTTCCTTGATGGCCTTCTGGAAATAACCAATTGACAGTGTCGCCGGGTCCCACGTGTAAAAACGAACGGTCGGGGGAACCTTGCCCTCACTGTGCAACTGCAAAATTGCTTCATCTACTGCCATATTCATCGCGGGTGACATTGCTTCCGTCACGATATAGCGCCACTGTTCCATCTATGTACCTCCTCATTCACAACGCCTTCATTGTACGCTTCTGGCATGAAGGACGGCAAGCTTTTGATGGGCTATTTTGCGCGGGCTGTTTCCTGCAAAATGGCCAAGACCTGCGCCAATGCATCTGTTTTCTTCTCATTCTCTTCGCGCATTCGCCGCAAGAGGGACTCCCTGCTCTTTTGCAAGTCATTCACCGCTTGAAAAAAGCGATCATCCGTTAGCTCTTCTTCCAGCAGAACATGACATAAGCCCTGCCTTTCAAAGGACTGTGCATTTAAAATCTGATCGCCCCGACTTGCTGCACGGGACAACGGTATCAAAAGCATTGGCTTTTGCAGGGCTAAAAACTCATAAATCGCATTGGAGCCTGCTCGTGACACGACAAGATCAGCCATCGCCAACAAATTGGGTAATTCCTCCTGGACATACTCGAATTGCTTGTAGCCTGCCACCTGAATCGTTTCATCTACTTGATTTTTGCCACAAATATGTACAATTGAAAAATGCTCAAGCAAAGCAGTAAGCGAATGGCGTACTGCCTCGTTTATTCTTCGTGCTCCCAAACTTCCACCCATGACAAGCAGGACAGGTTTCTTTGCAGAAAAGGAGCAGGATACCAGGCCCGCTTCTCTTCTCCCCTGCTTCAGCTCATCTCGCACAACTGCACCTACGTGAATCCCTTTGTTTTTCGGCACTTTCGAAAGCGTATCTGGAAATGTTACGCACACCTTGCTGGAAAAAGGGACCGCCAGCTTGTTTGCGAGACCGGGTGTCAGATCGGATTCATGGATAACAACAGGAAGACGGTTTAGCCACCCCCCAAATACGACTGGCACGGAGACGAAGCCCCCTTTGGAAAAAATCACATCCGGCTTCCACTTGCCGAGAAAGCGAGAAGCTTGCCAAATGCCTTTGAGGACTCGCAGCGGGTCACTCATGTTTTTCCAATCAAAGTAACGTCGCAGTTTTCCTGAAGAAATGCCAACATAGCGGACATCCGGATGGCTGGCGACCAGCTCTCGTTCGATCCCTGTCGCAGAACCAATGTAGGCGACTTCCCAACCCAGCTTGATAAAGTGGGGGATGAGTGCAAGATTCACAGTGACATGTCCTGCCGAACCACCACCGGTAAACACAATCCTTTTCTTCATTCGGCTCGAACCCTCCCCTGCCTCTTCTTCCCTCATGATAGCACCAATCCGAAAGAAAAGCCGCCCGTAACAACAGGCGACTTTTCTGGAATCTAGAATTATGCTTGCGGTTGATAACGCAGGATTGGCTTTCTTGCCGCTGTCGCTTCATCCAAACGTTTGACTACAGTAGTATGAGGAGCTTCCTGAACGATTTCTGGTGTTTCCTCGCACTCGCGGGCGATTTGCAGCATCACGTCGATGAACTCATCGAGCGTTTCTTTTGTCTCGGTTTCGGTCGGTTCGATCATGAGGCACTCGTCGACGATCAATGGGAAGTAGATCGTTGGCGGGTGATAGCCGAAGTCGAGCAAGCGTTTTGCAATGTCGAGCGTGCGTACGCCCAGCTTCTTCTGGATTACACCAGACAGGACGAACTCATGCTTGCAGACGCGATCAAATGGCAGATGATAAGCCGTTGCCAGACGACGCATCATGTAGTTGGCGGAGAGCACCGCATTTTGAGAAACTTGCAGCAAGCCTTCTGGACCCATGGTACGGATGTAGCTGTACGCACGAACGAGAATACCGAAGTTTCCGTTGTAGCCTTTTACGCGACCGATGGAAGCCGGACGATTGCTGTCCCAGTAGAAGCTTCCGTCTTCCTTTTTCGCTACGATTGGTGTAGGCAGGAATGGCTCGAGAATTTTTTTCACGCCGACCGGACCTGCACCTGGACCACCACCGCCGTGAGGCCCTGTAAACGTTTTGTGCAAGTTCAGATGCACCACGTCGAAGCCCATGTCTCCCGGACGGGCAATTCCCAAAATCGCGTTCGCATTCGCACCATCGTAATACAAGAGGCCGCCAGCTTCATGAACGATTTTCGCCATTTCCACAATATCTTCTTCAAACAATCCGAGTGTGTTCGGGTTCGTCAGCATCAAAGCAGCCGTGTCAGGTCCTACTGCATCACGCAACGCTTGAATGTCAACCAAACCACGCTCGTCAGATGCGATGGTTACAGTATCCAAACCAGCTACAGCAGCAGATGCCGGATTCGTACCATGTGCGGAGTTCGGCACGATTACTTTGGTACGATGTCCTTCCCCTCGGCTCTCGTGGTAGGCACGGATCATCATCAGACCTGTCCACTCACCCGCAGCACCAGCCGCTGGTTGCAGGGTAACTGCGTCCATGCCTGTAATTTCACCCAGTTCTTCTTGCAGGTTGTACAACAGCTCCAATGCGCCCTGTACGGTTTCTTCCGGTTGGTACGGATGTGTCTGCGCGAAGCCTGCGTAACGAGCAACATCTTCGTTGATTTTTGGGTTGTATTTCATCGTGCAGGAACCAAGCGGATAGAACCCATTGTCTACCCCGTGGTTGCGACGAGACAGTTCGGTATAGTGACGAACCAATTGCAGCTCAGATACTTCTGGCAGCTCAGCCGGCGTTTCGCGTATGAGGTGCTTTGGCAAAAGGCTTGCTACTTCTACTTCTGGAACATCCAATGCCGGCAAATTGTAGCCCACACGGCCTGGTTTGCTCATTTCAAAGATCAGTGCTTTCTCCTGGTCGTTACGCACGTGTGATCGCCTCCAATTCAGCCGCCAATGTGTCGATTTCTTCTTTGGTACGTAGCTCGGTTACTGCAAGCAAGGTATGATTCGCAAACTCTGGATAGTCGAGACCGAGATCATAACCCCCGATCATTCCAGCAGCCAACAGACCTTTGTTCACTTCTGCAACTGGTTTGTTCAGCTTCACGACAAACTCGTTGAAGAATGGAGAAGTGAATACGATCTCCAAGCCTTTTGCTTCCAGGGCATTTTTGGCGTAATGAGCTTTTTGCAGGTTCATCATCGCCATTTCTTGTACACCCTGCTTGCCGAGTGCTGTCATGGCAATGGAAGCAGCCAATGCGAGCAGCGCTTGGTTCGAGCAGATATTGGAAGTCGCTTTTTCACGACGGATATGTTGTTCACGCGCTTGCAACGTCAATACGAAGCCACGTTTGCCATTTTCGTCCTTCGTTTGACCGACGATACGACCTGGCATTTTGCGCATCAGTTTGGTTGTGGTAGCAAAATATCCGCAATGTGGTCCGCCAAAGGATGCTGGAATACCGAATGGCTGCATGTCGCCAACTACGATATCTGCGCCCAATTTGCCCGGCGCCTCCAATACACCCAGAGCAAGCGGATTGGAGGATGTGATCAACAGTGCGCCTTTTCCGTGCGCAATAGGTTCAATCGCTCCCAAGTCCTCTACATTTCCGAAGAAGTTCGGATACTGCACGATGACCGCTGCTGTGTTTTCATCAACAAGCGCTTCCAAAGCCGCTGTATCTGTAACGCCATCGCTGTTGATACCTACTTCAACCAGCTCAACGTTTTGTCCATACGCATATGTTTTCAAAACACCACGCGCTTCCGGATGTACAGCGCGGGAAACGATTACGCGCTTTTTGCCAGTGTGACCTGCAGCCATCATCGCTGCCTCTGCCAAAGAAGTCGCGCCGTCATACATCGAGGAGTTAGCTACCTCCATGCCAGTCAGCTCACATACCATCGTTTGGAACTCAAAAATAGCTTGCAGCTCACCTTGGCTGATTTCTGGCTGATAAGGTGTATAAGCAGTAAAGAATTCCCCGCGGAGCAGCATGTGATTGACTGTGCTCGGCGTGTAATGTTGATAAACACCCGCACCCAGAAAGTTAACATGCGTGCTGAAGTTTACGTTTTTATTTGCGAGGCGTGTAAAATACTTCACCAAATCTGGCTCGGAAAGTGCTTCTGGAATATTCAAAGCACCTTTGAAACGTACTTCTTCCGGAATATCAGCAAACAATTCTTCTATACTCGAAATGCCGAGGGTTTCCAGCATTTCGCGCTTGTCCTGATCAGTTTGGGGCAGGTAGCGGTATTTCACGGACGTTGTCCTCCTCTAAAAGGATGTATGTGGTGTATCGCTTAGTTTTTTGGGCGTTTATAAAATGGAGCGGCAACGACTTCTGCTTTCAGACGTTTTCCGCGAATTTCTACTTCTACTTGTGTACCTAACGCGGCATGCTCGGTTTTTACGAGAGCGAGACCGACGTTCTTCTTCAAGGTTGGAGATTGTGTTCCCGTCGTCACTTCGCCAATGAGCTCTTCCCCCACATAGACGGGGTAATGCGTGCGCGGAATCCCACGGTCGATCATTTCGATCCCTACCAGCTTGCGGGGAGCACCGTTTTCTTTTTGTGCCTTCAGCACTTCTTGACCGATGAACGGCACTTCTTTGTCTACCTTGACAGCAAAGCCAATGCCCGCTTCGATCGGAGTGATGTCTTTGCTGAGCTCTTGTCCGTACAGTGGCAGCTTGGCTTCAAAACGAAGCGTATCGCGCGCACCGAGACCGCACGGCAAAAGACCTTCTTCTTTTCCCGCATCCAGCAAGATGTCCCACAGCTCTGCTGCACGATCGGCATCCAAATAAATCTCGAAGCCATCTTCGCCAGTATAGCCAGTGCGGGAGACCAAACCCGGAATACCGCTCACTTGCACATCACGCTCAAAACGGAAAAAGCCGATTTGAGACAAGTCTGTAGTCGTCAGCTTTTGCAGAATGGATTCTGCCAAAGGACCTTGAATCGCGATTTGTGCTGTTTGTGGCGAAATATTCTCAATCGTTACGCCTGGAATCAGATGTTCTTCTAGCCACGCATAGTCTTTGTCGATATTCCCCGCGTTGATGACGAGCAGGTAATGATCATCTGCATATTTGTAAACAAGCAGATCGTCTACCGTCCCCCCATCTGGGTAGCAAAGCACACTGTACTGCGCCTGCCCGACTGCCAGCTTGGACACGTCATTCGTAGTCACACGCTGGAGATAAGAAAGAGCGTTTTCCCCTTTTACGTCCACTTCTCCCATATGGGAAACATCAAATAGACCAGCTTTTGTCCGAACGGCTTCATGCTCTTGACCAATGCTTGTAAACTGCACTGGCAGATCCCAACCACCGAAGTCGATGGTTTTCGCGCCATACTTTGCATAAGAATCAAATAGTGGCGTACGTTTCAAATTGGACATGTGGCACCTCCTGTGAACAATAAGATCTTAGAAAACTTGGCTTCGCTGAGCCTTTGGCGAGGCCTTAGTTGCACTTATGTCGATAGGAGTCTTATCGACCAAAACAAAACAGAGGGGGAAAAACGGGTACACCAAAATAATGGCGCCCATTTCTCCTCCTCTGTCCTTGGTACCTGAGAGTTACCTTGCGAATCACATGGGAATTACTTTCCCCACTTGCAAGTTTCCCCTTTGGTGGCTCGTGTGAGCTCTCTCCAGAGTTGCGTCCAGTAGAGGTACTTTTGCCTGAGAGATTCACCGTTACCGGCTTGCTCCTTCGGCGCTGCCAAACGTTCAAGCAGTCTCTCCCTACTACCTTCATTCGCGGTTGTTTCATGGTCATACATAAGTTTTTGCTATCATTTCCATACTAATGGATGTACTACCTCTTTATCCTACCATGAGAGACCAAAGTTGAAAATATACAAATTAACAGTCAGATTCAGAAAAACTTAACAAAACACATTGACAATAGATAAACGTTCAGTTTTTTAATGTTAATCATGAAAGTTATGGCAGAGCTATGTAAAGGAGTATCTTATATGCCGAATGTTCCTATTTCATTTGATACGAGTTGGATCAAACCGCTTACAGAACGTATGCAAGAAGATGGACCCTGGGATAAGTGGGAGCTGTTCAAGCTCTCATTGGAAGCCGAGGAAGCGATGGCTGTTAGCGAATTTGACCAGCTGCAATGTCTGAAATATCTTCCACTCTTGTCGCCTTTTCCTCACCAGTTGGAAACAGCGAAACGTGTCCTATTAGAGATGCGCGGCCGAGCCATTCTCGCTGATGAGGTCGGTCTGGGAAAGACGATCGAAGCAGGCTTGATCATGAAGGAATATATGGTTCGCGGCTTGGCTAAAAAAATTCTCGTTCTGGTTCCAGCCTCTCTCGTGATTCAATGGACAAAAGAGCTTCATCAAAAATTCGGCATTGCAGCAGTCGCGCAAAAAAAAGAATATATGTGGCGGCAACACGAAGTCGTGGTCGCATCCATAGACACAGCAAAACGAGATCCTCACAGGCGTCACGTCCTCGACATCGATTACGACATGCTCATCATCGACGAGGCCCATAAACTCAAAAATAAACGGACACGAAACTATCAGTTCGTCAAAGAAATCCGCAAAAAATATTGCTTGCTCCTTACCGCAACTCCTATTCAAAACGAGATGGACGAGCTGTACAACCTCATCAATTTGTTAAAACCAGGTCACCTCGGCCATACTTCCACCTTCTCTACCAATTACGTAGAGGGCAAACGCCAATCCAAAAACAGCGAGAAATTGCGGGAAGAAATTGAAAAGGTCATGATTCGCAACAAACGAAGTGATGGCGGTATTCAATTCACCAGTCGCCGCGTTCAGTCGATTCCGATTGACCTTTCCCCTGAGGAAATGACCTTGTACGAAGGTGTGACCCACTTTGTCCGTGAGCAATACCGAACAGGATTTGGGATGGGCGGCTTCAACTCGCTCGCTCTGATCACCTTGCAGCGTGAGGTCTGCTCCAGTAAGGAAGCTGCGTTCATGACGCTGTATAACATGCACCAGCGGACGGGCGAGGACTCTCCTTTACGCGCACAAATTCTTGAGCTAGTCGAGTTGATCAAACAAATTGAAACGCATTCCAAGGCTGCCAAAACCGTTGAGCTCATTCAACAAATCAACGATAAAGTGATCATTTTTACAGAGTACCGAGCAACTCAAAACTATCTGCAAAAGTATTTGCACGACCACGGCATTACTTCCGTCCCCTTCCGCGGTGGCTTTAAACGCAGCAAAAAGGACTGGATGACTGATCTTTTCCAAAATCGTGCACAAGTCCTGATCGCTACGGAAGCAGGCGGCGAAGGCATCAATTTGCAGTTCTGCAATCAGGTGATCAATTACGACATGCCTTGGAATCCCATGCGAGTGGAGCAACGAATCGGTCGCGTCCATCGTCTCGGACAAAAAAGGGATGTACACATTTACAATTTATCGACAACCGGAACGATCGAAGAGCATATTCTCAAGCTGCTGTATGAAAAAATCGACCTATTTGAAATGGTCATCGGCGAACTCGATGATATTGTGGAACGCCTGAATTTAAGTCACTCCTTGGAAGACAATCTGATTCAAATCATTATGGATTCCCGCTCCTCCAAAGAAATGGCGTTGAAGCTCGATAACATTGGACACGCGATTCGGGCAAGCAAAATAACAAAAGACGCTGTTCCACTTTCTGAGGCGGCTGACCAATAACTCTTGTTGGAAACGAAAAAGAAATGAGGTCTCCTGATGCAGCAACAACAGGTCAGACAATTTGTCGAGCGCTATTTGGCGACTTTTTCTGCCCATATCGTTGAGTCTCACCCGGATTATTTCACCGTCAAACTTCCTGTCGAGGTGGACAAAGATATCGGCAATCGTCCTTTTTACTGGAGCTGGGTGGATAAGATGAATTTGGCTTATCAGCCATTGGTGCTCACCTTTAGTTTTCATCCGGAATGCATGCCTGAAGGTTTGCGATCCGAGCATCTGCATCTAGGAGCTGCACGCATGCAACAAATTTTCGCTTCAGCCAAAAAGCATGGCAGCTTTGTCTGTATGTACGAGCAACAAGGGGGCCTCTTGGGCAATGCCGGCAAACGTCGGTCAACCCCTCTCGTACCTTGGCTCGGGATGAACTTGAAGGTATCTCTGCTTTGTGACAAGCGACGTGACATTTTATTGTACCTGGGGATAAATTTGCATCAGCCACGGATAGTGACGGATTTCACTTCGTTTTTATTTTCACTTTCCTTGACCCCTGCGATCCCCGATTACTATTACACGTTGGATCGAAAGGTAACCATACAGGAAGCCCTCCAAATAGCACAACAGGAAGTCGAGCATACACTGGAACAAGAAGATCAGCAATGGGCAGAGGAAGCGCGTACACGTCTGAGCGAAGAAATGGCCATCTTGGAAGCGTATTATGAAGAGCTGGCACGGCGCGAACCAGAAAATGAGCAGACAAACGCAAACGAAACCGAAGAAGAATCAGAACAGCCGGAAGCCCAGTCGTTACTCGAGCGAGAAGCCCTGCACCCCGAACCTGATTCAGCTGGACCACCTTCTGTCGAACAGCCCCTATCTTTTGACGAATACCGGACTTCTGGCGGACGAATCCTCGACTTTTTGCGTGCAAATGGAATCCAAACAACTCCACGTGAAGAGATTCATCAGGCAGAATGGAAAAAAAGCACGCCAGATGAGGAGAGACAACGCCGAAAAGACGAGCTGGCATGGCAATACGAGCCGCGGATCGAGGTTTCGTTCATCAACGGTGGCTTGTTCTATTTATCTTCCGTTCCTCCACTAATGCGGTCATCGAAAGCAAAAAGCATGCGACATCTCCCCGCATCAGGGCGAATCATGTAAAAGATCAACGAGAAAATGTGAAACAGAAAAGACACGTTGCAACAAATCTTTTTGTCATAGCTGGTTACAATAGGAATAGGTTAAGCCTTTACAAAAGGTGGTGCATAGTTGTGACCAGACGATTTCTTCCTGTAATCGCTGCTCTTTTGTCTCTGATGCTGCTTTCCTTACCAGCTTTTGCGCAAGACGAAGCAAGCTGGGACCAGCAATTCCAAGCACAAATTCGAGAATGGATGGATGCAATCGCAAGCCGAGACCCTCAATTCAAGCAATGGCAGGACGCAAAAACAGACGTGCAAACACTTGGTGCGGGGCAGCATCAATGGCTGGTAAGTATAAAAAAAGCGGACAAGCAAGTAGGGTATTTGGTGATAGGAGAAGCACCTGATTCTACTTCCCATGAGAAATTTGTTCTGCTGGAATACGGTGTCGGGGAGTACATCTTGTTCGATGACGCTTTTGCTCCGAAAGAAATCGCGGCAGAGCCAGTTTATGACGGGTTTGCTTCCTACTGGCTGATCACCCAGAAGTCAGATACCCAAATGGTCAATGCCAAAACGGGAGAAATGTATCCCACTTCCTTTCAAATTAGTGAGCCCGCCATCGGTGCTTTTGCAGGAGAGCAGCTCATACAAAATGGACAACGCCTGACTCAAATGAGAATTTTAAGCGCAGCCGAGGCTGATCCTTTTGATCATATCGGGTGGGTCAGCCAAATGAGTAAAACGAACGCAGATGTGTCCTGGAACCAATTGTGGCAGCAAGATTATACCTCGCCAGTAACATTAGCCGTCCCGATTCATCAGTCACAGGTTTTGGCACCCTTTGTCGTGGGGTCCCTGCATTTATGGAATGACCAAAATGCTTATGTAGGCGTATGGGATGAGGGCCTGCGCTTTGTCCCCTATTCGTATGCCCATCGCGTCGGACGATTTTTCGTAAATGAAACAAGCTCTCCTGCCGAATAACCGGTTGGAGAGCTTGTTTTTTTACGTTTTCTATTCACCGATGTTCTGTAGGAGAGAGACGTTCATGAACGGCATGAAAAATTTCATTGACCGTCATTCCCTCTGCATTAATAACGGGAGCTCCTGTAATCGTTTTGTTTTGATTACCCAGAACGTTGATATCCTGTCCAGTAATGACAATCGCATCTACCACCTGCTGCCAGTTGCCTAAATCAACAACTTCGTAACCATTTTGACGCAGCATCTTGCACACTTCAGACAGGGAATTTTCTACCGCTATTCTCGCCATATGCACCCTCCGTCTTCGTTCATAGGTTTACGAATTTTATTTGCGCCACAACAGTCGAATGGACATGGGAATGGCACCAAACCAGCGTGATGACCAGGACTCGCGTGGAGTCTTACGCAAACGGCGTTCATCTTTTGGGGTATCCATGTACTGGACAAACAGTTTCGTCAGGTACTTTAAATATTCCTGAAAGGACATCGCACTTGACCTCCTTCTTACTCGCGGATTCAACACCGCGGCGCAAGCGCTGTCCCCTCTATTGTTCCCCGTCCTGCGTTCTTTCAACCACTTGGTTCGTAATTTCCATCACAATATCGGAAAGGCTCTTACCTGTCGTATCCACCTGAATCGGAGCAAAATCGTATACACTTGCGCGCTCTGCCATTAAGGTCTTTACCCTTGTCGCTACTCCTCCTGCCAATAAGGGCCGTCCTGTATCCTTTTCCAAACGCTTGATGAGCTCCTCTTCCGTGGCATGCAGCGCGATTACGATGCCTTGCTCCATCATCATCTCTACGTTTTGTTTCCGTAATACAGCTCCTCCCCCAGTTGTTACGACCTGAGATCCTACTGCCAGTAATTGCGCAAGACATTTCGTCTCGACGTCTCGGAAATACACTTCTCCATGATCCGTGAAGATCTCTGGAATGCTGCGGCCTTCCCTTTCCACAATCGCATCATCCAAGTCTGTATGCTTCATTCCCAAACAGGTAGCGAGTGCGGCACCAACCGTGGTTTTTCCTGTTCCCATAAATCCGACTAACACCAGGTTTTTCATTTTGTTTCTGCCGCCTTTCCAATCGTTCGGTATGTATTGATCTTCACCGTTTTTTGCTGTTGATTGTACGCTGTCTCATATCCCAATGCTTTTTCAAAAAAGGATAGTGGAACCATCGTACGTTCTTTGATTTCGATTAACGGGCTGCCTAAATCTATTCGCTTCCCATCTACGTCAGCAAAGCGCTCCCGTTCCTTTATAAATACTTCGCGCCCATTTCCTTTTACGCGGATCATTTGTTTCTTGTCGTCCCAGCTAATCGCCAATCCCATTTTCTCACCGAGCTCACGCAACGGAATATACACCGTATTTTGGGTGACCCGAGCTGGGATCGAAGGATAAAAGCTCATGTTATTAATGATCGTTGTGATATAGGGCTCCAATTGCACTGCACCAAAGCCATTCTTATTTGTACTGTTGGTATACAGGGTGAAATATTTCGCTTCCCCTTGCAAAGTTTGCCCAAGCGCCTGATCGAGATGCTCTGCACCAATGACACTACCATGATAATTTTGCTGGACGCGCTGCAAGAATCGCTTATAGGCATCATCACCGATTTTGCGGCGGAGATTGTCAAACAAGAGTGCTCCCCGGGAATACCAGGTCAGCTTAAACTCTTCTTCGGTGGCGAACTTCTGCAATGGCTTGTCCAGCTTTCCATTTGGATAACGCTCTTGCAAACGTTTGACATCCCGGTTGTACTCATCTAACAAAGTCGTAGCTGATTGGGCACCATAACGCTTCTGCAAGTAATGAGACACGCCGAGCTCCACCAGCCCCTCATCAAGCCACCCATGCGAGGATTCCAATGTAGCCACACTGTTGTACCACCAAAGATGCCCTACCTCATGCGGCAGCCAATGGTCGATCAGATTGTTGTAATGCATGTCTCTTTTGAATACGGCGAGATTCGCGTATTCCATGGCGTACGTCGTTCCTGTACTTGTTTCTGCAATCGCCACGTACGGATACGGCAACGGCCCGTACATATCGATGAAAGTAGGAAATACCGATTGAGCAATGTTCTTGATTCTTTCTATGTTTCCTTTATCAACGGAAGCAATGTCAACCGTTAAATTCGGAGAAAATTGAATCGTTTCAATGTGATAAAGCGGACTTCCCACCAGTCCAAAGTTCAACAGATTTTTTGCTTGATAATGGACTTGCTGCTTACTGCCACCGATTGATTTCGTTTGTCCTCTGCCCCATGAACTGACCCATTTGTAGCCTTTTGGTGAGGTAAACGACACATCGTAATCTCCATAGTGGTAAACGAATGGATCACCAAAATCAACGCGTTGCGGCGGGTCGTACCAAACACCTTTTTGATTTTGGGCCCCGAGCATCGGGTACCATGTCGTCAACGTCCATATATCGTCTTTGACCCCAAAACGTGTGCCCCTACGTGGAACCGGGTTCTCGAATTCAATGGTTAGAGCGCCACGAAGCTCCTTACCGAGAGGATTTGCCATCTTCACCAGCGATTGACCACGTTCAAAAGAAAGCGGCTTGTCCTTGTAGCGAATCGACTTCACCGTCATTTTGTTCCAAAGGTAGTCGTAAATATACAGCCGTACATCTGGAGTTTTCGGGTTGTCGAACTCCAAGGTCATGTTTCCGGTTATTTTTGCTTCGGACGTATGTAATTCAGCTTGAATCTTATATACAGGGTTCAAATCCTTTACATAAGACGGCAGAGGCGGATCATAAGAAAATGGATCGACGAACGTCTGCTCCTCCCCAGGTGATTGATTCATGGCAATGATTTGAGAAATGGCTGGCCAATACGCAACGACCCCAACTGAGCCAAAAAATACGAGGATCGTCACACATACTAGCAAGCTCGTTTTATGTAGTGATTTCATGACAGCCCCCATATAATAAACCGCCCGGCGGCAGGCTTCTAAATGTTTTTGTTTCATTGTAGCAAATATATGTCAAACTGAGTAGAAATTCAGGAGATTCTGTAGAGAAAACGCCTTATTTGACGATGGTCTTCCTGGTGAAATAAAAAAGCCGCCACTCATTGTATCGTAATGATTGGCAGCTTTCTTTAGCCTTTACCAGGTTTCGTACATAATTTTTCCGGTTTGGCTAAGGTCATAGCCCCCGACTGCTTCCAATTCCATTTGAAACGGTCGCGACCCGAGAACATCAAGAACGGTCTGAATGAGTTGTTCGTTGTCCTTATTTTTCAACAAGACGAGGTCATATCGCTCACGCACAGTTGGGACAAACTCGACTCCGACGAGTGAAGCTGCCTTTTCAATACCCACCCCTACGTCTGCCTCGCGCCGTGCTACTACCCCTGCGACTGCCAGGTGATTGGACTCTTCCCGTTCATAGCCAATCACATCACTTCCCGCTATTTTTGCCAGTCGAAACTGTTCTTCAATCAGCGTGCGTGCACCGGACCCTTTTTCCCGATTGACCATTCGAATGCCCGGCTTCGTAAAATCGCTCCATGCCTTGATCTGTTTCGGATTGCCAGCCTGGACGTAGAATCCGGCCCAACGTGACAACATATTGATAACAACAAAACGATGCCCACATAAAATCCGACGAATATATGGGACATTGTATTCGTTGGTATCCCCATCGTACAAGTGCGTGCTGACGATATCAGCCTTACCCGTATACATCGCCACGAGGCTGTTAAGAGAGCCCACATACGAGCGGAGCGGTCGGTATGCCGCATCCTTTTTCTCCAAATGCCCAGCCAATAGGTCCAAGCTCACATCCTGCCCGCTGATAATGATATTGCGGCCTGTACCAGCCTGCTCATGTCGTGACAAGTGCTGAGTTTGTCCTGTCTGCGGGATGCTAACGGCTGATGCTTGTCTGTATTCTCCTTTTGCCTTCGCCTTGTACGCTTCCAGATCGCTTTCGTCGACGCGCATTTGCCGGCCGACGCGATATGCGGGCAGCTCGCCTTTTTTAATCAAATCGTAGACTGTCAGCTTGGAAATGCGTAGAATCTTTGCTATTTCTTCGGTGGTATAAGAATTTTGTTGACTCATGTCCCGCCTCCGTTATATCCTTTGCTCTATTTTCAAACAAGTGTCGTAAAATCGCAATTGATTATTCATTACGAATCCATATAATCTAGTTATGTCCAGTTATAATTAATTATAACTAAATATAATTATGGAGGTCTATTTTTATGAAGAAGCACTGGTTAGCCTTATTGACGGCATTTTGCTTGATGCTCACTGCTTGCTCCACAACGCAAACAGCCCCACAAGCAAGTGAGCCAGCCAAAACCGAGACAGCAAAGGTAGAACTGATGATTTCTGCTGCTGCTAGCTTGACGGATGCTTTGAATGAGTTGAAAACGCAATATGAAACGGAACACCCAGGAACGACCCTCACCTTTAACTTCGGAGGCTCTGGCAAACTCGCCACACAAATTACGCAAGGCGCTCCGTCTGATGTATTTTTGTCGGCTAGTAAAAAAGACATGGACGGTCTAGAGGAACAGCAACTCATCGCCAAAGACACACGCCAAGACTTCACCAAAAACTCGCTTGTTCTCATTGCAGGTAACACAAGCGCTGTCCCTATCTCTTCTTTTGAAGAGCTGAACAACGCTGCGATCAAGCATATTGCCGTCGGTGAGCCTGAGACAGTCCCGGCAGGACGTTATGCAAAAGAAACATTGGATACATTGAAAATGTGGGATTCTCTTTCGGCACAAATGGTATTTGGCAGCGATGTTCGCCAAGTTTTGACCTTCGTTGAATCCGGTAACGCCGAAGTCGGCATTGTCTATTCCAGTGATGCCGCAGCTTCGAAAAATGTAAAGGTATTGGCGACAGCCAAGCCTGAATGGCACAAGCCGATCGTTTATCCTGGTGCGGTCGTCAGCGCATCGAAGAACCAAGATGCAGCAAAAGCTTTCCTATCCTACTTGACAAGCGACAAAGGAAAAGCGATCTTACAGAAGTACGGTTTTCAATAAACCAACCGAATCGAATTGGAGGTGGCAAGCGTGATCGAAACCAATCTTACTCCTCTGATGCTATCCCTTAAAGTAGCTGCGCTCTCCACCTCCTTTGTATTTGTCCTTGGGATGCTTTCTGCAAGGTGGATGACACAAAAGGATTTTTGGGGGAAGAATGTGCTGGAGTCCTTCTTTTTGCTTCCGCTTGTTCTCCCTCCTACTGTTGTTGGCTTCGGCTTGTTGATGCTTTTCGGAAAAAACGGTTTTCTCGGCCAGCTTCTGCATGAATGGTTCAATATTACCGTCGTCTTTACGCTTTCAGGAGCCGTTATTGCCTCGATTGTCGTTTCCTTTCCGTTGATGTATCAGAGTGCAGTCGCTGCCTTCACGGGAGTGGATCGTCGTTTGGAGAATGCGGCACGCACGATGGGCGCTTCCGAATGGCGATTATTCTGGACCGTTACCTTTCCGTTGGCTTGGCCTGGCCTGTTGGCTGGCTTTGTTCTTTCTTTTGCCCGTGGTTTAGGGGAGTTTGGTGCTACGCTGATGCTCGCAGGCTACATCCCTGGGAAAACCGATACAATTCCCGTCGCCATTTATTTTGCTGTTGAGGCTGGTCAAATGGATAAGGCATTGTTTTGGGTCATCATTATTGTTTCCTTGGGTATGGGCACGACTCTCTGGCTGAATTGGTGGAGTCGTCGCAACGTGCGCAGGTACGCCAATCAAAAGTAAGGCAGGTGATTGGTAAATGCTCTTTGTCAACATACAGAAGCGTTTGCCTGATTTTATTTTGGATGTGTCCTTTTCGGTACAGAAGGAAATTGTCGTATTGTTCGGACCATCCGGCTCTGGTAAAACAACGATATTGAACAGTATTGCAGGTCTGGTACATCCTGATACGGGCGTGATCCAATTAAATGAGAACGTTTTTTATCGCGAAGGACAGAAGCCGCTTCCCGTACAAAAACGCAACATCGGGTATTTATTTCAAGATTATGCGCTGTTCCCTCACATGACGGTCGAGCAAAATGTTCGATACGGCTTGAAAAAAGGACATGAGCTCAATTTAGCCCCATTGTTGTCCACAGTGGGCATCGATCATCTACTGCAAAAATATCCTCACCAGTTATCCGGAGGACAAAAACAACGGGTGGCACTCGTACGTGCACTGGCTACTGAACCAGACATCCTGCTACTTGATGAGCCTTTATCGGCGCTGGACGCGGATACGCGTAAACAATGCCAGGATGAGTTGCTGCGCCTTCACGCCATGTGGAACATCCCGTTTCTGCTGGTCACCCATGATCGTGAAGAGGCCGAGAAGCTCGCAGATGTCATTTTGCTGATCGATAACGGCACAATCAAAGAACGGAAACATGAAAAAAGCCATTCAGCAACGTCCATTTCCCGATAATGGGATGGCATTGCTGGATGGCTTTTTACTATCGAGCTGTGATTGGTTCAATTTTCACATCGTTTTGCTTTGCCCACTTATGTACTTCGCCAAGGAATTGCAGTACGTCATGGCTCTCGTGATGGACACAAAGGGTATCGGCCGCCAAGTCAATGTGCTCGCCATTGACCGTCATTACTCTTTGTTTTAAAACGAGCTGTCGTGTCTGCTCCATGCGCTCTTCCTTGCTGATCAGCACGCTACCTTCCAACTCACGCGGGGCCAATCGACCATTCGGCAAATAAGCCCGCTCTGCAAATACTTCCTCTGCCACCTGAAGCCCGTGTTCCAAGCCTGCCTCTACAAGCTTGCTGCCAGACAGTGCATAGAGGATCAGTTCTTCATCAATATCCGCAATGGCTTGGACAACCGCTTCAGCGAGCTCTGGGCGTTCAGCCGCTTCGTTATAAAGTGCGCCATGCAATTTCACATGGTGCAGCTCCCCGCCAAGTGCTTTTGTAGTCCCAGCCAAGGCTGCAATTTGATACAGCACCAGTTCATACACTTCATTGACAGACAAGTTCATCGAACGACGTCCGAAGCCTTGAATATCTGCATAACCAGGATGTGCCCCGATTTTCACGTCATGCTTGAGTGCAGCTTCGATTGTTCTGCAAATAATATGGGGGTCCCCTGCATGCAATCCGCAAGCAATATTAACGGAGGTGATCCATTTCATAATCCCCAAATCCTCTGATTGTCGACCTCTGCTGAAGCCCTCTGCCATATCGCAGTTAATATCCAGATGAATCATGTATGCTCACCTTTCTTTCGCTAATCTATCTTTTGAAAACGCATTCATACGCGTGGCTTCTCGTTTTCTTCCACTTTAGCATACCATGTACGCCAGTTTAACAAAAGCAAAAAAGCTGCCGAAAAATGGCAGCTAATGAACAACTTATGTCGAACCAACGGTTGCTTGACTGCTTTCTTCTGTCTGTAAGGTCTCTGCTAGTGCCATTACCTGGTTCTTCTCTTGTTTATAATCGTATTCCTTTGCCTTATCCGGTCTGGCATTGTTGTACTCTACCGGGATCTCATGGCGATGGGAACGTTCAATTTTTGTTACGAAGTGCAGCTTTTCCATAATGCGAATCGTTTCATCCAACAAATTGGCATCCACATACATCGAAACGTAATTTAAGCGTTTGGAGATGTAATGAATGGTGCCAAATTTGCGTAAATTTTTGGCGGCACGCGTGTTTTTCACCCACACGGCGACCCCCAGACGTCGCTCTCTCATGTTTGGCCGTCGGTCTCCTTCCCAATCGTGGTATACTTACTGGTGAAAGCTAATTACAGAAAGGAATCGTGGTCTATGCTGGCTACGTTTTATCATCAATTCGAGGAAGCGCTTCACCGCGAAAATATCGTGACCCATAGCAGTTGGCGAACATATGCTGGCCAGCTCTTTTTCTATGTATGCAGTACGCTCCCCGCTCCTATGCTGACAAAGCAGCTCATGGAGACAGGAGAGCGTCTGACCACTGATACCAAATTACAGCCAGAATGCATTTACGTGCGTTCTGATGACGCGCAGCATGTGTATCGCTTCCGCTTTCGCGTACCTGACGAAAAGCAATTTTGCTGTGGCAATCTTTGTGAAGACTGCTTTTTGCTGCGCCAAAATGAACCGGGAACAACGTAAATTACGATGGCTTTTTCACACTACAGCCGCAGCTTCCACCTGTCCCGCAACCACTACCCTGCGCCTCTAAAAATGGATTGTTGCTCGGTACCTTGATCGTTTCCGATACAGAATGAGCAATGGTTCTACTCACCTGATACAAGAGCTCATCCAGAGCATCCTCTGCTCGCTTGAATGCCTGTACGGAATCCCTCAGTTCAATGTTGCGCTTCAGTTCCCGTACTTCTTTGGATATATGATTGTAATCCGGGTGATACTTCCCGAACCGTTGCACATCTTCGTACTGTTCCTTCTTAGCCTCGAACACGACGAGCAGACGTTGCACTTCCTCATCTGCTTCCATTTGGCGTTTGGCCTCCAGATACTCCGAGACCTCGCGCGATTGGTTAATCATCGTGGACAGCTCATGAGACTCCATGATCAACTGTGACATATCCACAGCCTCCAATGTTTTCATAAAGCGAGACCTCCTTTCGCCGTAAAGCAAGAAAACTTTACGTCATTCCTGATTGTATCACGATGCACACCCTTAGTACAGATATTCAGGCACTACAATGCGCACTCGCTCAATGTTGTCGAGACGGTAACCCTGTTTGCCGCCTTGTCCGGCAATCGTAACCATCCAGTACCCCATTTCCAGGCGTACTTCTGTCGGTAGCCCTCGCAGCTTTTCTTTTCCGCTTTGCTGGATCTCGACTTCCAGCTTCAGTTCTATTGCGCGCTTAAACAAATCCCGCATGGATTGTGGATGATACGATTGGAAATGCTTCGTCCACATTTTGGGTAGTGCTGCGATTTGCTCATTTTGCTCAGGAAACGTGTTTTCTATAGCATATCCGTCCCAAGGTCGTTCGATGAGAAGCAAGCCTTTATTTCCCGCTTGACTGTTTTGGTGCGGCTGGAGCTCTTTGCTTGCGCTAGCAACATGTGACAGCACTTGCGGCTCATAACCGAAGTGACGAAGTAAACGGATCAGTTCTTTTTCCTGTGAGTACGGAATCAAAAACGAAGTCGGCGATATCACTTGGGTAAGGAATGAGCGAAAGTCAGGAATTTCGCGCCATTCCTCCAGAAATCCAGCATGTGCTGTCCGAACGAGGAAGTACGGCTCCATTTGAATCTGCCTTGCTGTTCTCGCCCATTGGTTGACAACTTCAATCAAGCTCTCAGGCAACGGATGAACACAGGAGGCACGGAGCTTTTCGATGACTTGCTCCTCCGTCCCTCCTTGTGCCAAATACGATTGCAACAGCTTTGCTTGCAATTCACCCCGAATCAATTGCCCATCAAATTGGAGCTGGCAAAATCGGCTGATTTCCCATACATCCAGCAACGGAACAAGTGGAGGGATTGTAAGGGCACCTGTAGGGTCTACAAACCAGCCTTCCTCCGACGATAATCGCGGCAAGCTGCTCCAACGCCAAAAAACCCCTCGCTCCTCGTCCAGCCCAAGCTGAATCCATCCCAAGCCTAACAGCAAATGCATCCATTGCTCCACAATGAGCTCCCCTGCATGCTCGGGCAAAGGGAATCCTGCTTCTTTTAGCATGCGCAATTGCTCATGAATGGAACACCACTGCTCGACAGGAACCTGTCTCATCAATTGAATGAAAAATTCCCACCAGTCGCCATGCGGCAAAAATTGTTCCATGACCAGTTGGTACATCTCTTCCCAACGTACGAGCGGCGGTTGATGCAGCCATTGCTTCGTTCGATTGAGATCAAGCACGAGTTCTCGCTCTTCTCTATGCACCAAGCCCAGTCTGAGCGCAATATCAAGAACAATGGTCAAGGATAAACCCTCTCTTTGTTCCTGATCGAGCGGCGGAATCACGATTCCTTTTACATGCTCGTCTGTAAACGAGAGAAGTGGCAGCATTTTTTGCGACATCCTGCGATGAATACTTCCTCTTTGCGTAATGGGAATTTGGTTGTCTCGAATAAACAACAGAAGCCCAAAAAGATCCAGCTGTATCCCTCTGCCTGCTGATATATAATAAGGGAGCGTTTTTGAAAGAGAAACAAAAGCCAGGGAGGCTTCCGGCAGCATTTGATTTGTCAACTGCTCTCGAACCTCTTGTGGCATCAAATAGCCAATCTCACTCCACATTTTCCGTACAGTCAAGATCAGTCCAAGCCGTCGCAATTTCGTCAAGCCGACTGACAGATGTCTGTGCTCTTTTGCCGTTTCGCGTTCCCAAGTTCGTTTGCTAAAAAAGCCTCTCGTCGCTTTGGTTACGAAAAGCCGGATAACGGTTCGTTCCAGCTCATCTGCCTGTTCCCATACTTGCCCAATAAAAGCGGGGTCCAATAATCTCGCTGTTAAATCTTGCTCTTCGTCAATCTGATATCGTTTGGTCTGTTCATGTAGAATCGCTTGTCGCGTTGATTCGGACAGGTATTCCAGCGAATCCTTCACACGCACGCCTGTCACCTCAGTCTATATGATGTTCGATTCATTACTTTTACCAATTGGAGGGATCTTGATGTTGCATGTATTTCCTAGCTTACTCTTAACAGCAACCTTGGCAGTAACGGGTACACAAGTCTTGTCACCTCAACATCCTACCGTATCTGAGCCTGTGGCGAAAGAGGCTGTACAAGCAGATGCTGCTTACGAGGCCGTTGCTGCTCCCTATCCGCCGGCTGTGCAGGAAGCTTTGAAGAAAGTTCGTAAAAATGGCGGACACACCATTGTTCGTGCCAATGGAAAATCCTATGTAGTCGTGGGTGCAGGACAGCGCCCTACAGGAGGATATCGTTTAGTGGCGGACCAAGTCAAGCGGACAGGTCCTCATGCCTTTGCCGTACACGTTCGGGTACAAGCACCAGCTCCAGGTTCGATGAAAACACAAGTCATCAGCTATCCGACTTTGGTGATTGCCCTGCCAGACCAGCAAGCAAAAGTCAGTGTGCATATGCGCTAGTCTATCTCTATCCATGAAAAAAGCCGACAGTTCGAAAGCCACAAGGCGTATCGAAGTCGGCTTTTTTCCTTTTCCCAACAGTTACCCTTGCTTATCAGGGCTTTACCTCAATGGAAAAGCTCTCTGCAACACCATACGACTCGTGGTTATTATGGGCCAATTCTACCTTGACTTCATGCTTCCCAGCCGAGATATCCTTCATGACATAGCTAGGCTCGAATACTTTGGCGATCTTTTTGCCGTCGAGGTACAGATGAACATGCCCTTCTCCATGCTTGTTTTCCTTCCCCATGTTTTCGAGGGAAAAAGAGAAATTCGTAACGGCCAATTTGAGTTGCAAATCATCCTTCACAAGGGTATGCGTCACAGCGAGTGTCGGCGCCGCATGATGAGCGTGCGACTCGTCAACTACCACTTCGGTTTGCGCTTGTTGGTTCGCGTACACAAACCATTCCACACCAGCCGCAATGGCAATCAATAGAAACAAGCGGAAAAGAAATCGTTTGGTTTTCACCGGAGCTGCTCCCTTCCAAAATGAGTCTTACCCCAGTGTGCCCGACACCTGATTGGTTCATTCATCCATTTTTTCCTCATGATCTAACTAGTTATCATACATACTCAGCTTTCCAATAGGTAAAAGTAACCACAAGAAGCTCTGGGGAGGTCAGTGACTACATATGAATGCACGGAATGAAACTCTTTCTATTTTTGCTTTAGGAGGAGTATATGAAATCGGCAAAAACATGTACGGGATTCAATGCGGGGATGAAATTGTCCTCATTGATTGTGGCTCGAAGTTCCCGGATGAGAGTTATTTAGGAATTGATCTGATCATACCAGACATTAGTTATCTGCTGGAAAATCAGGAAAAAGTCCGAGCCTTGATTGTCACGCATGGGCATGAGGATCACATCGGAGGCATTCCCTATTTTTTACGACAATTAAACGTCCCTGTTTACGGTACCCGCTTAACATTAGGACTTATCGAATTGAAGCTGAAGGAGCATAATTTGCTTCATCAGACCACCCTCATCTCCATCGACCGTCACTCTACTATTTCATTAGGCTCGCTCACGATCAGCTTTTTTCAGACGAACCATAGCATTCCTGATTGCTTGGGTGTCGTGTTTGAGACAAAAGCAGGCTCTATTGTGCATACGGGCGATTTTAAATTTGATTTAACGCCGGTGCATAAGCAATCCCCCGATTTGCACAGAATGGCTGAAATCGGGCAAAAAGGTGTATTGGCCTTGTTGTCGGAGAGTACCAATGCGGAGCGCCCAGGCTTTACTCCATCAGAAAAACACGTGGGCGATCGTCTATTAGAAGCATTCAGTAAGGCACAGCAGAAAATATTTGTCTCGACATTTGCTTCCAATGTATACCGCCTGCAACAAGTCATTGATGCCGTAGAAGCGACGAATCGAAAGCTTGCTTTGTTGGGCCGAAGTATGGTCAATGTGGTCAAAATCGCATCGGAACAAGGCTATTTACATATACCGGATGACATGCTGGTAGAAGTAGAAGAAGTGAACGAGCTCGATCCAGCCCGTGTCGCTGTTCTATGCACGGGAAGCCAAGGCGAACCGATGGCAGCCTTATCCCGGTTGTCGACCTCCGGGTATCGGCACGTGAAAGTAGAACGCGGTGATACCGTCATCCTCTCTTCTTCCCCCATTCCAGGGAACGAACGAAATGTAGCCCGCATCGTCGACAACTTGTTTATTATGGGTGCCAACGTTATATATGGCTCTGGGACAGGCATGCATGTGTCCGGCCATGGCTTCCAAGAAGAGTTGAAGCTCATGCTCACTCTCATGAAGCCACAATACTTTATCCCCATTCACGGTGAGTATCGGATGCTCCATCAACATCGTCTGTTAGCAGAATCCGTCGGCGTTGATATCGAGTCCATTTTCATTGTAAATAACGGAGATGTCGTGGATATTCAGGATGGTGTGGCTGTGCAGGAAAGAAAAATCCCTGCCGGAAATACCTTGGTGGATGGTTTAGGTATCGGTGATGTAGGGAATGGAATATTACGGGATCGCAAACATCTTTCGGAAGATGGCATTCTCGTGATCGTTGTGACGCGCAGTAAAACCGACGGCAAAATTTTGTCAGGTCCTGACCTTATTTCTCGCGGATTCATTCACGCTCCGGAATCAGAGGGCCTGTTGGAAGAAGCGACTCGCATTGCATCCGAGGTGATCACCAATTTGCAGGAAGCGAATGTGAGTCAGTGGAACCGCTTGAAGCAAGGCATGAGGGAATCGATTGGGAAATTCGTATATGCCAAAACAAAGCGCAGACCTATGATCCTGCCGATTATTATGGATGTGTGAGGGAGAAGCCTTCTCATAATAGTCATTCCACCTGCCAATGAACCGCAGCAGCCATAAAAACAAAAAGAGAGCCCTCCAGCTCTCTTTTTTTCCCTCAAAATATCTTCTTCGCATCCCGCTCTTCCTTCAAAATCTCTACAGCCTCGCGAAAACGCATCGAGTGAACGACTTCCCGCTCTCGCAAAAACTTCAAGCTGTCCTGCAAATCAACATCATCGGTCATGTCAATCAGCCATTGATACGTCGCACGGGCTTTTTCTTCGGCCGCGATATCCTCATACAAATCCGCGATCGGATCTCCCTTGGCAGCGATATAGGCTGCCGTCCACGGTACACCACTGGCATTGTTGTAAAAGAGCGCCCGATCATGATTGGCGTAATGCTCACCCAATCCCGCTTCCTTCAACTCTTCGACAGTCGCGTCTTTGGTCAGCTTATACACCATCGTGGCAATCATTTCGAGATGCGCAAACTCTTCGGTAGCGATATCCGTTAATAATCCGACCACTTTATTCGGGATCGTATACCGCTGGTTCATATAGCGCAGTGCGGCTGCCAGCTCACCATCCGCCCCTCCATATTGCTCAATCAAATACTTCGCCATTCTTATATCGCACTTACTGACACGAACCGGATACTGCAATTTTTTTTCATAGATCCACATCGGTGTCGTTATCCCTCTCTTCTAAACTTGCCAAGGCCATGGATCATCATTCCACTGCCACGGATAGCCTGAATAGCTGCGGCCAAGATTTTGCAAAGGCCCGTACAAATTCTCATATTCGTTCGCCAAAACCCAGCGTTGCTCCGTTAAATCATTAAACTGCTGAAGCGCATTCTGATCGGTGGGATGCGTATCTAAATAAAGACTGAGCTCTACCAGTACAAAGTCGATCGCTTGCAGCTGTTCAAGCAATGCGTAATATTGTTCATCGCCAAATCTATTTTCAGCTGTCATGAGTGCCCCCTCCCCAAATGACTCAGTCTGGGATCATAGGGGCTAAAAAGTGCTGGCCATAACGTACCTAATTTCAACGCTTCCATCGGGCTATATTGCGGTAAGTTCTCCGGCTGAAACGTCATAAACAGCTGAGGGGGCACCTGGTACGTCTTTACCCGAATCGGCGGACATGGATCATAGGGACCAACGTACGGAAAGTAGTCGCGTGTTTGCGAATGCAATGCCAATATCCTCCTCCAACTTGCAATGTCTGTTCCTTCATGACTACACTATGCAGCCCACCCAGTAGGCGTGATTAATCCCTCCAAAACGAAGAAACCGCTCTCCTCCAAAAAAGGAAAGCGGTTAACATCTACGATTCCACCTGTCCAGTCCATTTCGCCATGCCACCGTCCAGATTCGCAACATCCATGTAGCCATTTTCAAGCAGAAGATTTCCACTTTCTACTCCCATCCGGCCAGTATGGCAAACGAAAACGACTTTTTTGTCTGTGGGAATGCTTCTGTATTTCTCATTGATCTCTGCAAAAGGAATATTAATGGCATAGGGGACTCTTCTCTCTTCAAACAGCTCAGGCTCGCGCAAATCCACAATCACCATATCTTTTTCATCCGATCCACCTTTTCGTATGTTATCTTGTTGCAGCCTTACCAAAATGCCATAAAATCCGAAATACCGAGCAGGACAAACACGATTCCAGCCAATTTTTGCGTTGCTGTACCCCATTTCCTTGTTTTCTTCATCAGAGAAGAGCTATCACTTGCGACGGCTAACAGCAGTAAAACGATGAGGAGCGGCAGCGCCGTGCCAAGTGCAAATACAGTGGGAATGATCGGACCGAACGAGCTCGTGAACATCAAGGGCATTGTTAGTCCAAAATAGAGCCAAAACATCGTCGGACAAAACCCGAGGGAAAAGGCAACGCCAAGCCAAAAGGATTGTGTCTTTCCCTCAAATCGCTCCGAAAAACGCTTGATTTTTTCTTCAAATGAGTGCGTATGTAGAAATGGCAGTTTAATCCATCCGATTAAGAACAATCCAATCAAAATAAACATCGGTGCTAATAATTTTCTCGCCCACTGAAACAGAGGGATCGCTTGTGTAGAAAGTTGTTCGCCGAACGCAAATACAATTGCTCCCAAAGCGGAATACACGACTGCTTTGCCAAGGATGAACATCCAAACATGACTACGAAAGCCACCTTTAACGACGACATTCTTTCCGAACACAGTAAAAGCAGCCACATTCCCTGATAACTGGCACGGTGCAAACGCCCCGACGATCCCGAGCAACAACGCTCCAATCAACGGTGCTTGTTCGCCCATTCCGTAATACAAATCGGAAAAGGGCTTGCTGATCCATGCTCCATATTGATACAAGTACGAATACCAATCCATGCTTCTCCTCCGAATAGGTCTTTCTTTTCTTTTATTTTACTGACAGGTTGTGAGGAAACTATGAAGAAGAAAAAAAAGGCAAGATTCGCCTCTCCTTTCCTTCATCCCGTCACTTGCAAGCTTCCTATCATGCCGCTTTCTTTATGTCCAGGGATCGTACAATAAAATTCATAAGTTCCTTCCTCCAATGCCTTCCACACGGTTTCAACTGACTCTCCTGGCTTGGCGTGCAAATGAACCACGCCATCAGCCATTGCTCCATGATGATGTTCCATGCTTGATTCTGAAATCGTTACGATTTTTCCATGAGACACCACCTCGATATCGTGCTCTACATTGCCATCATTTTGAAAGACGACTTTGATCTCCGTATTTTTTTTCACGATAAATTGGTTCGGTTTATAGGAAAAGTCTACGGCTGTGAGGTTGATTTCTGTCGCGCGATCATCTGCATAAAGAGCCGGGGATGGAAACGGCAATGATTGAAACCAGAAGAAGACGGCAAGCAACAACACTGCTGGCGTAGCAGGATGATGAAAAAAGGAGGACCGCTTCGTTTCATTTTTATGAAAATCAATCAGCTTGGCTACGAGCAGCATACATACGGTATAGAGCATGACGAAAACAAACAAAAGAGGCTCTACTTTTTCACCGGGAACCATCTCTCCCAACATGGCACCCATCATCCCGCCCATGACGCCCGATAAGATTCCTTCCACAATACTCAGGATCGACAATGGAACTCCTAGGAGAAAACCAGACAGTCCACCTGCCAGCATTCCCCACATGGTGGATACATACAGGTCTCCCCTGTAAACATCGCCAAGGATCAACCCTCCGATCAAGCCAATCATCATACTGACAGACATCGTGCTCATCATGCCTTGCATATGATCGATTCCCTGCTTTCGTCGCCATATAAACCATGTGAAGCAAACGTAAGCGAAACCGACGTAGATCAGGACCTGATACACCGCGCTCAAGATACCACCCCCTAGTATATTCCCCTCATTGTAAAGTATGTCCTACGCCAACAAAATAGGACATAACGAACAAGAAAACCCTCTGACTGCTGTCGAGAGGGCTCGCACATTTTCTAGTTCGCATGCCTATTGGTAGCCTTTGTGCTCTCATATTCCCCCTGTTGATGAATACATGAAACATAGTGGTCGGATGAGATGCGCTCTAGCATTGGTACCGTATTGCGGCAATGTTCAACCTGATGGGGGCAGCGAACAAGAAAAGGACATCCTTTTTGGATTCCTTCATTCTGCACTTCCCCATCTATTATTAGTTCTTGCCTGTGTTTGAGAAAATGATTGAGATCGGAGACTACAGCTACGAGTGCGCGTGTGTAAGGGTGAGAGGGTTGATACAGAATCTCATGGGTGGGTCCGATCTCGACGATATTCCCTTGATACATGACAGCTATCCGATCACACATGTAGGCAGCCGTCGACAGGTCATGGGTAATAAACAGCATCGTCAGACCCATTTCTTCTTTCAATGATTTTAATAGCTGCAAAACGCCCATTCTGACCGACACATCCAACATGGAGGTCGGCTCATCAGCCGCAACGAACTTTGGTTTTAAAATCAGGGCTCGAGCGATTGCAATCCTTTGCCGCTGACCCCCGCTTAGCTGATGCGGATATCGTTGCAAATAGCTTTCGGCAGGTCTAAGCTCGATATGGTTGAGAATTTGAAGCACTTGCTCCCTCTTCTTTTCGAAGGTACTCGCTTTTTGATGAGCATGGAGCGGCTCCATTAAGATTTCAAGAATGGTCATTCCCGGATTCAATGAATCGTACGGGTCTTGAAATATCATTTGCATCTCTTGCCGAATTCCCCTCACTGCCCGTTCCCCTAATCGACACAAATCTTGCCCATCAAAAAGAATTTGACCGGATGATTCTTTTGTAAGCCGCATAATCATTCGAGCCGTTGTTGTTTTCCCGCATCCGCTCTCCCCGATGATCCCGAGAATCTCCCCCTTTTTAATAGAGAAATTCACATTGTTTACTGCATAGACCGTCGTCTTTTTGCTGCGAAAAAACGCCCCCTGCTTCTTTTCAAAACGTTTGACCAGATTTTGCACCGTTACCAACTCATCGTTGGATTGCGACTTTTGCGTGATTGCCATGTCTTACCCTCCTACAAAACAGGATACAAAATGCCCTTCATGCACTTCTCTTAATGGAGGTGACGCTACCTTGCATTTGTCTTGCGCATGCTGACATCTCGTATGAAATCTGCAGCCGTTGGGCGGGTTTATGAGCAGCGGTACTGTCCCCGGAATCGAACGGCATTCTTTCTCGGGGTCATTAATATCGGGAGTGGCAGCGAGCAAACCTTGTGAGTACGGGTGTCTTGGGTTCGTGATCAATTGTTCTGTTGTCCCACATTCCACAATCTTGCCCGCATACATAATGGCAATCCTTTCACAGATGGCTGTCACCATCGGCAGGTCGTGGGAGATAAGAATAATGGACAAGTCCATGGATCTTTGCAAATCTTTCAAAATCGCGATGACCTGCGCTTGGGTCAAAACATCCAGTCCGGTCGTCGATTCATCCGAGATGACGACCTGCGGATTACAGGCTAGTGCCATCGCTATGGCTACACGCTGTTTCATTCCTCCGCTGAATTCATGTGGGAACGACTTACGCCTTTGCTTTGGAATCCCGACCATTTCCAATAGCTGTTCGGTTCGTCGAATCGCTTCCTCCATCGTTATTTTTTCGTGTAACAAAATCGCTTCCATAATTTGTTCCCCGACCGTAAATACAGGATTTAAGGCATTCATCGCGCTTTGGGGAATAACAGAAATTGATTTCCAGCGGAGCTTTTCGATCTGCTCTGCTGGCGCCTGCAACAAGTCGACTCCCCCCAGCATGGCTTTCCCGCTCATGACCTTCCCCGGGTATTCAAGCAATCGCAGAATGGACTGAATCACGGTGGACTTCCCGCAGCCAGACTCTCCGATCAGCCCGAGCATTTCCCCCTTTTCCAGGTGAAAACTAACGTCCTCAACCGCTTCTACTACACCATTTGCCGTAAAAAAGTGTGTGTGCAAATTTTCGACGACGAGAACTTTATTCATGGCGAGTCACCCTTTCCGCAGCCGAGGATTAAAGATTTGTTCCAGCGAGTAGCCAGCAAAAGCAAAGCCGATAACCAGCGCTGTAATTAACACACCCGGTGGCAAGATCCACCATAGCCATGCATCCGTCAAAAAAGCACTTCTCGCCTGTGCATAATACAGGGTTGTTCCCCAGCTTTTATTCAAAGGGTCGCCCAGCCCTAGAAAACTGAGGGAAGCCTCCAACAGGATGGCATTGCTCGCCGCCATGATAAATTGCGATAAAGCAATCGGTACAACTCCCGGCAAAATATGACGGAACATCACGGTAGGAGCGCTGCTGCCAATTGATCGCGCGGCCTCCACGAACCCTTTCATTTTTATCGTAAGGACCTGTGAGCGAACCACCCTAGCAGGAGATGCCCAGGTCAATACGGTAATGACGAAAATGAGATTCCAAAAACTCGGACCAATAAACGCGGCGAGCAAAATCATCAAAGGCAAAAAAGGCACAACGAGTACCAAATCTACCAGTCTCATGAGAGCAGAATCGATTTTTCCCCCGAAGTAACCCGCAACGATCCCCACAAGAGAACCGAGCAAGATAGAAAACAATGCAGCTAAAATACCGATCGTCAACGAAATGCGCGTGCCGTATAAGAGCTCGCTAAAGATGTCTTGTCCAACGTCATTGGTTCCGAGTACATAATCTCCGCCTGGCGGAAGAAATGGCGCGTCTACACGTTCGTCCGGGTCAAAAGGTGCTAGGAATGGTGCCGCTAGCGCAACGATGACAAATAGAAGAAGGATGATGCTACCAATCGCCCCGAGTCGGCTCGATTGAAAAATGGTCCAGTATTGTAGCCATTTTCCTTTATCCATTATTCCTTCCCACCTTTGGATCGAGAATCGGGTATAAGATGTCTGCTAGGAAGTTGGCGATGACTACGCTCAACGTAATGATAAGAAAAGCAGCCTGTATTACCGGATAGTCCCTGCTTAAAACGGCCTCAAACATCAGCCTGCCGATACCTGGGTAGGCAAACACGGTTTCGATCACCGTTGCCCCTCCAAAAATATTACCGAGACTGAGCATAAAAACCGTAGCTACCGGGAGTAACGCATTCCGCATCGCGTGACGATATTTGATCATTTTTTCTTTTACGCCTTTGGCTCTGGCCATCATAATGTAGTCCTCGCCCAGCACGTTCAGCATCGAATAGCGCATCGTCATATAGGTTGTCGTAACGGTGATCAATACGAGTGTCACCAGAGGTAAAACGAGATGATGGGCGATGTCGGTAACGTGATCTAAGCCTGTGAGATTGCTCCATGCCGTCTGCGCGCCAAAAATGGGAAACAGCCCCCATTGTGCGGCAAAAATCGCTACCAGAATCATGCCCAGCCAGAAGGATGGCATCGCGCTTAAAAACATAAAAATCGTCAAGAGACTAACATCGCTTCTTTTCCCCCATTTCCAGGCAGATATCGTCCCAAAAATGACGCCTAACAAGGTAGATATTACTAAGTTCAGTCCAGTTAACAGCAGTGTCCACGGCAACCGCTCCGAAATCAACTGCGTTATTGGCATCTTTTGTTGGTAGGAATAGCCGAAATCCATCGTCGCCATATTCCCCAAATAGATAACGTATTGTTCCAAGAGTGATTTATTCAATCCGTGTGCCTCTAATATGGCCTCCTTCTCTTCTGTCGTCATGAGCATGATGTCTTCTCCAGCTATATACGCGAGGGGACTGCCTGGCATCAAACGTGGGAGGAGAAAGTTCAGTGTCAGCATAATAAAAATAACGAAAATATATTGAGTGACCTTGCCTGTTAGAAATCGGGTCATGAGTACACCTCTTCTTTCGATGATCAACAGGAACAAATGGTTCCCCCGCAATAACAGTGAGGAGCATTACTGCTGGGGAAGCTGTCAACATGCTTAGCGTTCGCTCTTCGTTTTTCTTCTGCTGAGCAAATACCATCCACCCGCTACAATGACGATCATGATGAGAATGGTCACGATCGAGGTCGTACCTTTTCCTGTATTCGCATTTTGGGTAGGTGCAGATGTAGCACTTTCTGTAGCAGCGGCAGGCGTTGTACTTGCAGGTGTTGCTGCTGGCTGTCCTGCTGTCACAGCAGCTTTTTCGCCATTTTTAACAAAGGAGAGCTTGTTGATGATGCCTTTCCCATCCTGGAATACCCACCCGTTGTATTTAGCGGGATTGTACGCACTAATTTCCTCTGCATAGTACAAAGGTACGATCGGATAATCTTTGGCTACCTGCCCTTGCATCTGATTGATAATCTGTTGGCGTTTTTCCGGTTTCAATGTAGCATCGAGCTGCTCAGCCAGCTTGTCAAACGCTGCACTTTTGAAACCGCCTATATTGGTTCCCCCCATACCAGCGAGATCAGAGTGGAACAAGTCAATTAATCTGGCAGGGAACAGTTGCATCGTAGTCGACCAGCCAAACATCGTCATGTCATAATTCCGGCCTTTGGTGACATCATATTCGGGCCAGACAAGACTAATCACGGTATCGGGGTCCATCGGTCGAACTTTCATATCAATCCCGATCGTTTTCATCCATCCGGCAATGATTTCGGCAGCGCGTATGCTAGAGGGATTGTTTGATTGGACCAGATTGACGAGTTCGAGCTTTTTGCCATCTGGCGCCTCTCGCAGGCCGTCATTGTCCGTGTCTTTATAGCCTGCTTGTTCAAGAATCGATTTGGCTTGTTCGACATCAGTTTTATGTACGACCGCCTTGTTGTAAGAAGAAGTAGCTGGATGAATAAAGCCGGGACTTCCTTTTGTGCCAAAACCGAGCAAAACCGTATCTACCAAGTATTGCGGATCGATAGCAAGACTTATCGCTTGGCGAAATTTTTGATCGGACATCGGGAACTTTTCGGCGTTGAATTGGAGAAACGTAGTAGCAAAACCGGGGCCTCTTTCCACTTTAATAGAAGGATTGCTTTCAAACTCTTTGACGAGTTCCGGCTGGACTCTACGACTGATAACATCTAGCTGCCCTGCCTTTAATGCTGTAAACATGGCGTTAGCTTCTGCGATGATGGGGATGACTAACGTATCGATTTCCGGTTTTCCTTTAAAGTACTGCGGGTTCGCTTTCAGCTTATAAAATTGATCCTTTTTGTAATCCTCTAAAATGAAAGGACCGCTTCCCAAGGAATTGTTGAAGTTATCAGGATCAGTCACAGAGCTCCAAATATGTTTCGGAAGAATCGGCAAATCTGCGAGAGGTTGAATGAAGAAATCTGGCTCAGGCTTCTCAAGCTCCATGATTACGGTGGTTGGGTCGGGTGTTTGAATGGTTTTCACGAGTGCTGCCGGGGTTGTAAAGCGGGATTTTTTATATTTCAACAAGTATTCATAGGTGAACTTCACATCCTCAGAGGTCAAAGGCTTTCCGTCCTGCCACAAGATTTGGTCATGCAAAATCATTTTGTATTGCTTGCCGTCTTCGGATACCGTGAATTCTTTGACCAGCCAAGGAATGGGTTTGTTGCTTTTATCGAGGATAAATAGCGGGTCGTAAAGAAGATTGACCAGCTCCAGTCCAGGAAAGCCGGTATTGTATGTGTACAGATTCAAGGAGCGTTCATCCTGTGTGATCCCTAGCTTCACCTCCCTGTGATTCTCGGCACCTGCCGGAATAGCGAACAACGTGGAAAACAGAGCGATGAGCAGCCATATCATCCCGATTCGATAATGCTTCATCCGATATCTCTCTCCTATTCGTTGATCAGTTCTTTCAAATGGAAGTTCCCATCACGTTTATATGCTTCAGCTAATGCAAAATGACCATGTGTTGCCAAACTGTGATAAACGTGAATGGCTTCATCGAGTACCTTGTGTACTGCTCTTCCCTTTTCGTAGTCAGAGGGTAACGCGGAAAACCCGGGAACGATAGCCTCCATTGCCTTCGCATCGACTGCTTCTTCAAAATGTCGGCCACTGAACTCCATCTGACTGTGCAAGACATCCATCGCTCGATTTTTTTGTTCCCAGACCGACGAAATATCAACGACACAGTTGGGATGATGCGGAGTCATGTAATAGATCGTCGGGATCGGGTGAGCTTCCAAGCCAGGCATTTCATCTAAGGCAAACTCCCGGCTTGCCAATGCGATACTTTCCAGAATCAAAATCATGGCCTGTCTACGGTCTGGGTCCAAGTCGTGAAAGGAATGCTCCGGGTCCTGTGTAACGATAATATCTGGCTTCACTTCCCGGATAATCCGTACGAGCTTTTTCTTGGATTCCGGACTGACATCTACATAACCGGATTGAAAGCCGGGAAAATACATCTGAACCCCCAATACCGCTGCCGCCTCTGTAACCTGCGGGCGTGATTTTTCGCTAGACAGCATGATCGAGGCGTACGATTCCCCTCCATTGTTCACGTTAATGGCAAGAGCACCGCCACTCTCCACCACTTCCATGCCGTATACACCTAACAGCAACATTTTCTTGCCCATTTTTTCATCTCCCTTGTCATCCCGTATGATTGATATTTTCTGTATTATGAAAATATTCTGACTTGAAAATACTATACCCCACTAACCTATATTTCGCAATAATAAAAAAGCTTCATTTCTGAAGCTTTTTATTTCATCAGCTTATTCATTGTGGTTAACAGCTCGTCAATTACTGCGCTGTCCCCTTCTTGGATGCGTTCAATCACACAGGATTTCATATGACCTTCCAAAAGGATACGTCCCACTGAATTTAAGGCAGATTGTACCGCAGCAATTTGATTCAAGACATCATCACAATAAGCATCCTTCTCCACCATGCCTTTAATCCCGCGAATCTGTCCCTCAATCCGATTGAGGCGCGCCTGCAAGTTTTGCTTGGTTTTTTCTGAATGATGACTGTTTCGATCCGATGTATGACAAGACTGGACAACGTTCAATTCTGCACTTGACAATGAGATTCCTCCTCTAATCATCCTCGCAAACATACGCTTCGATTATAATCCAAATTTTCAAAACGTAGCAAGTTCCATATTCACCTATCGATCAGGAGGACAGCCCCAATTCTTTTCGGACATTTTCCAATCCATATCGCTCGACGAACTTGAAAAACTTCTCTCTCTTTTTCCCCTGCGTCTGATACAACGTTATGATGCTTTGGACGATGGAGGATAATTGTTCTTCTTTCACCTGCTCGACCAGGAGCTCAGCAGTTTTGGCCTCCATTGTTTTCGATTGGCCTCCGACGTATATTTCAAAGGTTTCTTTTCGCTTGACGATCCCGATATCTTTTACCAACGGCTCTCCACAGGCATTTGGGCAGCCCGTATAACCGACTCTCATCGTAAAGGGAACGACCATCCCTGCGATCGTATCATTCAAATTTCTCGCTGCCTCTAGCCCTTCAATCTCTGCTCCTTTGCAAAAAGAACAGACAGACAAATTCTTCACGACAGAGCCCGTTTCGTACACGCATAAGCCTTTTTCACGCAGCGCTTGTTTGGCATCCTCCGCCTTCTCTTCATTCATTTCGACAATAAGCTGCTGAAAGGTTGAAAGTTCAATCTGTGCATCCTCGCCAACGATTTGACCGATCGTCACCATATCTGCTGGAGTAAACACAGAACCACCGACACGAATTTCTGGACTTACGGCAAACTGTACACGCTTCAAAAAGCATTCCTCCTACACATTTAAATTCGCAATTTTCGGTCAACTGTCAGGTTAAGAAAGGCTGCAATTCTACAATCACAGCCTTTCCCGCAACCTTACTTAAACGACATCGTATCCTTGATCTTCAATGGTCTCCTTCACATTGTCCAGCGAAACAACGGATTCATCAAAAGTCACGCTTACCTGATTGTCAGCAAGGCTTACCGTTGCTTTGCTAACCCCGTCTAGTTTTTGAAGAGCACCTTCTATAGAGATGACGCAGTGATTGCAGGACATTCCTTGTACGTTCAAGGTGACATTCATTTTACATCCTCCTTTGTTTTTGGGAAGTTTATCTTGAATACATTTTACGATACCCCTGTAGGGTATGCAATACCCAATTTTATATTTTCCTGCTGTGTACATACAAGAAAAGCTCCCCATCTATAAAAGACAGGGAGTTTTCCTTACGCTTCTTGGCTGAGATGATTTCTGATGGGAGCAAAAAACGCTTGCTCCACCTCATTCGCGGATAATGGGCGACTGTAATAGTACCCTTGAATTTCCTTGCAATGATTTTCTGTCAAAATATCTAACTGATCCTTCGTTTCAATTCCTTCTGCAATCACATCCAATTTCAGGTGCTTCGCCATCGAAATAATGGTGGCCACAATGGCTTTATCGTTATCATTTCGAGACAGATCTGTTATGAAGGAGCGGTCAATCTTTAATTTGTGGATCGGGAACTTTTTCAAATAGCTCAATGAGCTGTAACCGGTTCCAAAATCATCCAGACTGATTCTCGTTCCGATTTTGTTTAACTCGTGCAGGATACTGATCGATACGGCCGGGTCCATCATCATGCTCTCCGTGATTTCCAGTTCCAAAAAATGTGGGGAAAGCTTGGTTTCCTCGAGGATATTTTTGATGTACTGGACGAGGTTCCCTTGGTGGAATTGATGGGAGGACAAGTTGACGGAGACGGGTATCAACGGTCCCCCTCCATCATGCCACTGCTTCATTTGCCTGCACGCTTCGCGAAGTACCCATGTACCGATCTCATAGATCAACCCTGTCTCTTCAGCGATAGGGATAAACACTCCTGGTGAAAGCATTCCTTTGGTCGGATGATTCCACCTGACAAGCGCCTCCACTCCGATCATGCGATTACTTTCGGCATGAAATTGAGGTTGGTAGTATACTACCAGCTCATTACGTTCAATAGCTTTTCTGAGATCACTTTCTATCTCAATATTCTCCAGCAATTGAACATCAAATTCGGGCGTATAGAACAGGTGACCATTTTTCCCCTGTTTTTTCACCTCGTACATGGCCGTATCCGCTTTTTTGAGCAACACGACAGCATCCGTTCCGTGGTCTGGGAATATCGCTGTTCCAATACTTGCTGATATGTAAAACTCACTGTCTTTTAGCGAGAATGGCTGTTTCAACGCTTCAATGATCTTATCCGCTAAACTCGCCGCTTCCCTGCGGTCCGCTCCTGTTTCGCACAGGATGGTAAATTCATCTCCACCCATCCGGGCAATTGTTGCGTGGTACCCTTCCGCACTCTTTACGATTCTGTCGCTGACCCCCTGCAAAAAGATATCGCCGTAGGAGTGTCCCAAGGAATCATTGATCATTTTGAACCGATCGATGTCGATAACCATGACGGCAAAGCTCGATGAATCTTGGCTACTTTTTTCAATGGATTGATGAAGGACTTGATTAAACTTTCTTCGGTTCGGTAGATCGGTCAACTCATCGTGATAAGCCAAATACCTGATTTTTTCTTTCACGCGATTCTCTTCGGTAATATCCTTCACAATGATGTGATTCCCCACCACTTCTCCCTCAATCTCAACCGGGACATTGAGGACACTCAGCTCTACACGCTTTCCATTCGGATGAAAGATGGTCGTCTCAAAGTTATTTCGATTGGGCTGAAAAGACTGGGCGAAAGAATCTTTCGTAAGTTCCCTTTGCTCCTCAACAATATGCATGCCAATTTTGGATACGTGTTGATTGATGAATTCTTCCTCCCGCAGTCCACCAATCTTTGTGACAGCCGGGTTCATTTTGATAATACAGCCACCTGTATCTAAGGAAATAATGCCGTACTCATTATTTTTATAAAGGGAACGATACCAGCTTTCATTTTCCTGAATGACCGTATCTTTTTGCGAGAGTCGTTTATTAATAAACAAGCCGAACAATGTAATGCCGATCAGTAAAAAGGTGGCCAAGACAATGATATAGGCCAAGGTCTCCGATTCGATCTGCGTTTCTACCTCGGTTGTCGGCAGTTCCGTTACGTAGAAATGCGCTGCAACCATCCCGGTGTAATGCATACCCGCGATTGCTGCTCCCATAATAAGTGAGCTGCCCAATTTGTATAGATACGCATATTTCGACTGATCACGGCGAAAGTAAAACAAGAGCCAAAGTGCCGCTGCTGAAGCAGTAGCTGCAATAATAATGGATAAAATAACGATCCACATATCGTATGTAATTTCGATAATCATCGCGGCCATTCCAACGTAGTGCATCCCAGATATTCCAGCAGCCATCAAAATTCCCGCGATACCTAGCTGTCTCGCATTGAGATTGCTTTTCGTGACAGTAAACAAGGCTATGCTTGAGACAAAAATGGCAAGAATGACAGATAGGATGACATACTCCATGTCATACAGAACCTTAATGGGGAGGGTAAGTGCCAGCATTCCGACAAAATGCATGGACCATATCCCGAGCCCCATCGTTGTGGCACCAAAAATCAACCAGAGTAGCTGATGCTTCCCCTTACTTATACTCACTCTGGCTGCCAGGTTGAGAGCAGAAAAAGAAGCTGCAACCGCGATTAAATAAGATAGTATCACTAGGAAACTGTCGTACGTCCCATGTATCTGGTGATCCAAGCTCCTTCACCGCTTTCCTTTTGTAAAATCTCGATGGTCTCATTTAAACCATGCTGCCTGATTCCCTATAACGATTTGCCTGCAAGAACGAATCGATTTCTTTTCCGGGCAGCGGTTTACTGTAGAAGTACCCTTGGACTTCATTACACATTTGTTCCTTTAGAAAATCAACATGTTCGTGTGTTTCTACACCCTCTGCAATAACAGCAATTTTCATGTTGTGTGCCATATGGATAATCGTTTTAATAATCGCTTGATTCCGTGGATTCAAATTCCGGACAAAGGATTGGTCAATTTTGAGCCGATCGATCGGAAATTGACTTAGATAGCTCAAAGAACTGTAGCCCGTCCCGAAATCATCGATACTGATGCTTACCCCGAGACCTTTTAAGCGATTTAAAATCCGAATCGTATAGTCTACATTTAGCGCCATGCTTTCCGTGATTTCCAGCTCTAAGTATTGTGGAGATAAGCCTGTTTCTTCAAGGATCGAGGTAATCATCTCGATGAGATTGTTTTGCATAAATTGGCGTAAGGATATATTCACCGCAACCGCGAGCTGTGTAAAGCCTGCTTCCTGCCACACTTTTGTCTGTTGGCAAGCCGTTCGCATTACCCATTCCCCAAGAGGTACGATTAAGCCTGTCTCTTCTGCAATCGGAATAAATTGAATAGGCGGGATGAGGCCTAGGTCTGGATGTTCCCAACGAATCAACGCCTCCATGCCGATGATCTGCCCCGTCTGCAACTGAATCTTCGGTTGGTAGTGCAGCGTAAATTGTTTCTCATCCAAAGCTTTCCGCAGTTCTCTTTCAAGCTGTAGCTTTTTGGCTAAAACCTGATGTAGCTCCTCCGAGAAAAATTGATAATTATTTTTCCCTTGCTCTTTTGCCAAATACATGGCAGCGTCTGCATGCTTTAACAGCGCTTCAATATCGTCTCCATCATCCGGATACATGCTGATGCCGATACTTGGTGTGATAAAAATTTCGATATGGTCTAACGTAATCGATTCGGACATGCTCGTGATGATTCGTTGCGCAATTTCACCAACCTCTTTGTGTGTGACACCTGTGAGAAAGATGGCGAACTCGTCTCCGCCTAGTCGAGAAACAGAATCTTCTTTTCGCAAACAACCGATGAGACGATTTGCTACTGCTTGTAAAAGGATATCTCCTATGGAGTGACCTAGCGTATCATTTATGTTTTTAAATCGATCCAAATCGATGAACATGACCCCGATTTTCTGATCTTTTTGTTTTGCTTTGAGCATTGCCTCTGCCAGTTTTTCATGAAAAAGCGTTCGATTAGGCAGGTTGGTTAAGGAATCGTAATGGGCCATGTAGCGGATCGTTTCTTCCGCCTTTTTTCTCTCGGTGATGTCAATCATGGAGCCTACCATTTCCACGATTTCTCCATTTTCCTCGATAGGTGACAACGTAATGTAATAATCTTTTCCGGATAGTTTCAGTTCGAAGGTAACGGGCTCGCCAGCGAAAGCTCTGCGAAAATAGCTTTCCATTTGCTCTGCGACCTCATAAGGAAAGATTTCATACGACGTTTTTCTCAACATCCTCTCAGACGTTAGCCCGAGCTCTTCCGCAATTTTCCCTTCACACAAGGTGTAGGTGATGTTCCCTCTCGGATCTGTCACGATCTTGAATACACAGTTTTGCAAGTTTTGGACCGTCCTGCGAAAATCGTTCTGCAATGCTTCTGCCAAAGCTGCCTCTGCTTCAATGCGGTCGGTAATATCCGTCCGGATCGAAACATATTGATACGGAACGCCCCGGTCGTCTAAAAATGGAACGATAGTCGTATTCATCCAGTATTCATTACCGTTTTTGGCGCGATTCTTCACTTCGCCCTTCCAGACTCGTCCTTGCTTGATCGTTTCCCACATCAATTTAAAAAAAGACTTGGAATGATAGCGAGAGTTAATGACCCGATGTGTATTTCCAACCAATTCATCCACTTCGTATCTGGAGATTTCACAAAACTTGTCATTTACATAAGTAATGACGCCTTTGTCGTCTGTAATCGCTACAATTGAAGATTCATCCAGTGCGTTTTTGATATCGTGCAAGTCCTTCATCGTCTTTGAAAGAGAATCTTCCATCTGCTTTCGTTTCGTGATGTCCGTCCCGATTGCCACGTACTGATAAAGGAATCCACTGTCGTTCATGAACGGTACCAACGTCATGCTCAGCCAATATTCCGTACCGTCTTTTGCCCGATTTTTCATCTCGCCCTTCCATACTTTTCCTCGGCTGATCGTATCCCATAGCGATTTAAAATAGTTTCGCGGATGGAAACCGGAATCGACGATGTTATGATTCTTTCCGATTAATTCCTCTCTACTAAACTTGGATATTTGACAGAAGTTGTGATTGACGTAGGTGATGATTCCTTTTTCATCTGTTATCGAAATGACAGATGACTCTTCCAATGCAGATAATGCATACTTTACATCTCTGATTTGATTAAACACATGACACCCCCGCCTGTTCTCGCACTACAATTGAAACTTACGGATGGAATACTGCAGCTCTTCTGCCATTTCAGCGAGTGTACTGGAAGCGGTCGTAATCTGTTCCATAGAAGCTGTTTGTTCTTGTACAGAAGCAACTACGCTTTGCGTATTTTCCGCTGCCATTCTTGAAACATGCGCAATTCCCTCTATAAATTCCACTACGGAAACCGTTCCGTTATTGGCTTGATTGATTTGTCCCGACATTTCTTGTGTTCTTTTCGAGAATTCGTCTACTACCCCCAAAATTTTATAGAAGGCAACCCCAGCTTGTTCGATCATGATGACTCCTTCTTTAACAGCTACGTCCCCTTGACTCATGACGTGAATCGCCTTTTCCGTATCTCTTTGAATATCCCCGATGATGAAAGCGATCTGCGAAGCTGCTTGCGCGGATTGTTCTGCTAATTTGCGGACCTCATCTGCTACAACTGCGAATCCTCTTCCCTGTTCTCCCGCTCTCGCCGCTTCAATCGCTGCGTTTAACGCCAATAAATTCGTTTGACTCGCAATTTCCGTGATAATCGAAACGATTGTGCCAACTTCTTTTGATTTTTCGCCGAGTATATTGACCACTTCGGTAGAAGAGCTCACTCTTTGATTAATCTCATTCATTTGTTCGATGGATTTGGCAATCACTTCATTGCCTTCGGTTGCCGTTTTATTCGCTTCAACGGATGAGCTGATCGCATGATCCATGCTCATTGATACTTGCTGCATAACTTGCGAGATGCTCACAGCAATCTGTGTGGCGTTCTCTGCATCATGTACTTGCTGCTCAGCACCTGCTGCTATACCTTGGATCGAATGGGAAACGTGCTCTGCTGTCTGTCGTGTTAATTCGGAGCTGGCTGTCAATTCCTCGGAGGAAGCGGCTACTTGTTGTGAATGGAAGGAGACTCGTTCTAATAAATCTTGCAGATTGTGCTTCATTTGGGAAAAATGGCGGGCAAGTTCCCCGATTTCGTCGCGATTCTTGATTTGAATATCTGCTTGGGCCAAGTTCCCTGCGGCAATTTGTTCGGCTGCATGCGTGATCAGTAAAACCGGATGAGAAATGGCTCGTCCAATCATGAAGGCGATACCTGCTCCTGTGAGAAGAGCAAGTAAGCTAAGCAGGACAACCAGGAGCTTCGTAGATTGAATACCGCTATCCAGCTCGGCAATATCTTGTTCCAATAGCTTCTGTTCGAGAGCAACAAATTCTTGGGCTTTTTGAATAAACCGTTCACCGACTGGCGTACATTCATCTCTGACCAAGCGCGTGTACTCTTCTACCTTGTTTTGTTGTTTTAACGCTACAACCCGATCAATAATTTCCTCGTGTTTGGCATGCAGCTCGTTCATCTCTGTGACGAGCTTTTGCCCTTCAGAAGTCATGCCCAAACGGAACAATTCTGCTGTAAGCTGTATATAACGGTCATTTGCTTTTGTATACCCCGTCAAGTAGCTGTCATCGCCTACAATGACATATCCACGTGCATACTTTTGTCGTTCACTGACACTTGCAATAATGTCCTTGGACAACATCTCCTTATTGACTCGATCTTCAATCATCCTCCCATAGCGGGAATCGATGGAAGAAATCTGAGAAAATCCAATCCCTGCTACTGCTACTAAAAGTAATAACACTGCCAAAAATCCTAAAAAAAGCTTTTTCCTTACCGTCAACTTCATAATAGTTGTTTCCCCCATCGTAATTCTACGAATTATTCCTTCATTCTGTGAAATATGTAAGTTATTTTATAATCCCTTCCTCTTATGTAACGGTATTTTCTATAGGTCTTTTGACCTTTTTATCATACAACATCGTTCTGTAACATTTTTGGAATTCTTTTCGACAATGAAAAAGCCCCGTCTGCCAAAGCGGACGAGGCTTACCTATCCATTTATGCTGCTACTTTTTTCTTACATGTCTTATCGTTTTGGCGCCCGAAAGCCTGCTTGCTGCGCTTCTTCTTCCGTCGCAAACCACATTTCTGCTTTTGTTTGCTCGTAGCTAGCGGAGCCAGGAACGTGATAGATTTTCTCACCTTTGCTGTTGATATTGCCCTTGATGGTCTTCCCTTCTGATGGTGCGGGGTCTGCGGCGGTAGTATTATTGGACTGTTTTTTGGGCTTGGCATTTTCCTTAGGAACCTCTGTTTGCTGCCCTTCTAAAGCCCACAGTCCGCGATTCTGCTCCCGTGCCTCCCGCTCTGCTGCCAGGAACAGCTCTGCTTGGGCTACATTCGGTGGGATCGTCATGATTCGTGCGTATCCGTCACGAACGAGCTTTTCATTGACAAAGGTGCCGTCCTCCAAATATACGTAAGCAAGCAAACGCTTGTATTTGTCATAGGGCTCGACATCGAACTTCAGCTTGACCTTTTTGCCAGTTAAAAGTTCCTTGGAGTAATTGCTCGCTTCTTTCCCATACGGTTCGACTGGATGGTTAGGTTTTACTGTCTCTGGTGTATCTACGCCTATCATACGGACTTTTTCCCCGCTGTCCAGCTCGAATGTATCGCCATCCACTACTCGTTTGATCACAGCATCCATCTCGCCGTTTGCTTCTGGCTGGCCGGACGATCCACATGCCGAAAGCAAAAGAACCAGTGCGAGCAGATATATAGGTAATCGTTTCATAGACTTCCTTCTCCTCTTCTACGTTGCATTGTTTTCCAGCGTAGTGGATTTGCCAGCACAGGTCAATAGGAGATGAAAAAGTACAAACGTTCAAGCTTTTTGGTTCCTAACGAAAAAAACGACCTTCACCCAAGGTCGTTTTGTCTATACGTCCAGATTTTAGTCACGATCGGCGCTAAACAAGAACAACAGGACGACCACGACAATAATAATCCATATAAATTCCTCGTTTTCGCGATCAAAAAAACCGTCGAACAGACCCATGGCGGAGTCCTCCTTTCCTTCTCGCTACAGCCTATGCAAAAGGCTAGACACGTGCCAGTAGGTGGAAGAGCCCAAAAGTGAAATGCGTGTTCAAAAGACAACTTTTAAAACCTCTCCGGGAATGTACTACTTACAAGTAGACAAGATCAAATGCGTATAAGTACCTAGCTGTCTTACTTCATTCGTAAAACCAAGGTTGGCAAGCTCCTGTAGTAATCGAGAGCGATCTGCATAACAGCGGTCCTGAATATCTGCTATCACGCTCGTTTGACCTGTCTCCTCTAGGCTATCCAGATGAGCTTGTCTATGCGTCTGATCCTCAAACATCAAATCGGCAATGATCAACCGTCCTCCTGGTTTTAACACGCGGCGACATTCTGCCAAGGCAAGCTGCTTCTGATCATCCGTCAAATGGTGCAAGGCGTAACTCGTAGCCACAAAGTCAAACCGATTTTCTAAAAACGGAAATGCGAAAAAGGTTCCTAGCTTCGTCTCGACCTCTGGGTGTTTCGCTCTGCATTGCTTCAGCATTTGCGGAGATTGGTCAAACCCGCTCATCCTGGCTCCTTTTTTCACGAGACGCCCTGCGAGGTTTCCAGTACCCGTTCCGGCATCCAGACCACACTCTCCCGGTCTGACTGCAACTGTCGCAACAACCTCATCTAGTACTCTTTCGTATGATTCATGACCATTCCCGCCATGTGCCCATTCATCGTAGCGGTCCGCCCATTCATTAAAATTCCAACGATCCACCCAGTTATCCCGTGTCTGCTTCAATCGCTTGTTCGCTTCTGCCAGTGTAAACAGCTCTCCTGGATCAATCGCTTCTCTACCCTTTATCCGCTCAATCATCGCTTCAGTCGTTTGGATGACCTTGCTCATTTCTACCCACCTTGTATACATAAACGAACGCTGTAGCTCTAAATAATGGAGAAGACTGCCTTCCTGATCTTTCATTTGAATCAGGAGCTCCCGAATGTCTTCTACCGCCATCCCGACCTCGCGCAGTGTAATGATGGTTTGCAGCCTCCAGACATCTTCCTCTGTGAACTGCCGATATCCGGACGCATCTGCTTTCGATGGCTTGATCAATCCTTTTTCTTCATAATATCGAATCGCACGCGGGGTTATTTGCAAGCGATGGGCCATATCTTTGATTTGCATGGAACTCTCTCCCTGTATCATTCTTTCCCTATCATAAACCTTGACGCAGCGTGAATGTACAGAACGAAAGAAAAAAAGCTGCCGGATTCCCTTCCGACAGCTCGTTTCTATCTGATTAATGTGTTGTCGGCTCAGAAATTTGTTGGAGAGCGTCACTCGCCTCATCATGATGAACTTGGCGAACAGCCATATCTGCCAACGCCACAATTCCGACCAGCTTGCCCTTCTCAACAACAGGCAAACGACGAATTTGATGCTGAGCCATCACCTTTGCCGCTTCATCAACTGTCATCCCCGGTTGACCGAGAATAATGTCCCGTGTCATGACCACCTCGGTGGCAGTCGATCCTTCATGCTTTTCAGCCAAACCGCGAATCACAATATCGCGGTCTGTAATGACACCGATCACATCTTCTTTTTCATCCACAACCGGAATGACTCCTACATTCCAATCGCGCATTTTGCAAGCCACTTCATACACATTATCCTTAATCGTCACAGTAGCGACATCTTTTGTCATAATTTCGCGCAGTGTGCGATTTTCCAGCTTCGCCATTTCATTCTCCTCCTTTTGCTAATCAACGATTGTAGTTTGTCCTCTCCCCTATCGTTTCATGCGCAAGAAAGAGTATGATATATTGCGCTTCTTCCAAAAACAGACTATGATTAATAAGTGAATATCTCACCCATTTTTAGGAGGAAAAAGAATGGTCATTAAGGACACGGGGATTGGCACGAAAGAAGTCTTTTTCGCCGATCTGGAACACTACATGAGCGAACTTGGCTTTGATCGCGGCGCCTGGGATTACAAGCATGCTACATACGATTATAAAATCCAAGATAAAGGCACTGTCTTCTACCTGCGCATCGAAGCGAACGTGACAGAAGGCAAACTTGAGGATACGCACGCCGTCTTGAAGCTCGAAGATCCTTATATGGGCAAACATCTTTTCCCACACGGTCTGGATTACGATTACCCAATGCCAGACTCCGTTGTAAAAACAGCGAAATTGAAGCTGCAAATGCTGGGCGAAAAGCTGTCCTCACACTAAAAAATGAACTGGCACGGTGTACAGAGAGGAATCCCCTCTCTGTTTCACGTAGAGGGGGGTTATTTTTATGAAGACGAGGGGCGTACCTGACTTCTTGCTCCTGTTTTTGACCGCCCTACTTGTTGGGTTTGGGATAACCATGGTGCTAAGCTCCAGCTCCATTTTCGCGTTGACAAGCTTTACAGGCGGCGGCTGTAAATATTGTGGCGGGGATGAGCTCTATTTCGTGAAGCGACAATCCATTTTCTTACTGGCGGGTGTCGTTGGAATGCTTGTCGCCATGAACATTCCCTTCTCCTTTTATAAAAGGAATTTCTTATTGATTGCGCTGGTTAGCTTCTTTTCCTTGTTTCTGGTGCTCATACCAGGGATCGGCTATGAGAATAACGGGGCTCGATCCTGGTTTCGATTGGGTTCAATCACCATACAGCCTGCCGAGTTTGCCAAGCTTGGCCTTATTCTGTACTTGGCAGCGATCATCTCCAAAAAAGGGAACGGGATACAGAAGCTCAAATCTGGTTTGATGCCTCCACTGATGGTAACGGGGATGTTTTTTATGCTGATTGTAGTCCAACCCGACCTCGGTTCTGCTGCCATCTTGCTCGGATGCGCTTTGATCGTCATGATCTGTGGCGGTGCCAAAATCCGTCACCTGTTTGGACTTGGCGCCCCCGTTGTGACTGTTGCCTTGTTAGCATACATCGCAGCGAAGCCACATGCCTTGAATCGGATCTACTCCTTTCTCAACCCGTGGAATGATATGGATGGTACAGGCTACCACATTATTCAATCCTGGATTGCCATTGCACATGGCGGTTTGACGGGGACAGGCTTTGGAAAAAGCATCCAAAAGTATTTGTATTTGCCAGAGATGCATACCGATTTTATTTTCTCGATCATGACAGAAGAGCTAGGCTTTATCGGCGCCTCTGTGTTCCTTTTGATCTATTTGCTTTTCTTGCTGCGCGGCATCCATATTTGTCTGCGGGTAAAAGACACTTTTGCCAGTCTGGCAGGAATCGGTGTCGTCAGCATGTTCGCCATTCAGGCCCTCTTAAACATTGGCGGAGTAACGGGTTTGATTCCATTGACAGGTGTACCTTTGCCGTTTATCAGTTATGGTGGTTCTTCCTTACTCGTTTGTCTGCTCGCCACTGGCTTTTTGCTCAGTATTTCGCGGGAAGTCAGTCGCCAGAAGGTAGAAGAGCAATTACAAAAACAGCCATATGCCATGTAAGAAACAGACATAAGGGATACCGGATGCGTCCAGTATCCCTTTTTTCTTACTCATTTCGAAGGAATTCGATTGTTTCCACCCGTACATTCACGGCTTCCACATAAAGACCTGTCAATGTTTCCACCGCTTCTTTTACTTTTTCCTGCAGGGCGTGACAGACGTGATGGATCTGCGCCCCATAACGGACGGACACACGCATGTCAATGATGACTCTGTCGTCTATTACAGATACGGTAATGCCTTTCGCGCCGCCATTCAGCTTTTTCGCCAAATCTTGATAAATTCCGCCTGAACGAACTGTGACTTCCAACACTTCTTCTACAGCAACAGCAGCAATGATCGCGATCACCTGATCTGCTACTCTGATTTCGCCAAGTCTGTCAGCCATCAGGACGCCCTCCTCTTCGCCCGTTTCGTACTTCCCCCACTGGTTTCATTTGCCTTTTCTTTCATTATAAACAATTCATGCTTGGGCTTGGAAGGAAATTTGTTTTTTTCTCTCGGTTAGTGTCGGAGACGTGCAATGAATGTCAACGAGTGTCAACTGATTTGCATGAAGCGCCTCCCGCAATACTGGCTCTAGAGCATGTACCTCTTTGACGACCCTCCCACTGATTCCGCATGCATTCGCCAATTGTTGAAAATCTGGATTTTGCAATTTCACTCCAAAAGGGATCAAGCCCGCCTGACTCATTTTGACCTCTTCCAATCCTAATGTCCCATTGTTCATCAAGAGAATTACAATCGGAAGTTGGAGCTGGGCCACTGTCATAAGTTCTGCCAGATTCATTTGCAATCCCCCATCCCCAGCGACGCAGACGACCTGCTTCTCCGGATAGGTTAGCTTTGCAGCCACAGCCGCAGGCAATCCAAATCCCATCGTTCGCCACTTCCCGGAAAAGAGTGGGGTCTGTTTTTTCCCACGAAACGCACGATTAAACCAGATCGTGTGCTCCCCCGTATCCAGGACGATAATCGCATCTTCATTGACCACGGTCCCAAGCGTATGCATCAAGGTTTGTGGTTTTACTTGCTCACTCGCTTGTTGAATGACCGCTTGTTCTGTCTCCTCGCCAAACTCTCCATGCCACCGCTTGATCTGATCCTGCCACGCATCGTTCTGTCTGCGCGATTGCAAGCGTCTCATCCAGATTGGCAGGACATCATCCAATTCAGCCGTGACAGACTGAAGGTAGGGATGTGCATGTATCGATCCAGGCTGATGATCTACTTGAATGACGGACAGTTTCTTTGGTAAAAAAGCGCGAGGGAACCAGCTCGCTCCCAAAATCAGCAACAGATCGGCTTCCGCTAAGGCATGTAAAGCTGTTTCGCTGCCCCCCTCTCCCCATCCGCCGATCACAAGTGGATGAGATTCATCTACCGCCCCTTTTGCTCCGAGCGAAAGCAACACGCCTGCCCCTAGCTGTTCCGCTAGCTTTACACACGAATCCGCCGACTTGCGGGCACCGATACCAAGCAGTATGAGAGGCTTTTGCGCTTTCGCAACCTGTTCGCAAGCGAGCTCGATCTCCATCCGATCAGGGTAATAGGCATGTGGAATGCGTGGAAGTCCTGGAAGGACAGCATCTGAAGTCGTTTGGGTAAAGACGTCCTTGCATATGGAGAGATGTGTCACTCCTTTTTGCTGCATAGCCGTCACAAATGCTTTGTGCAAAACACTTTGGATGGCATCTGGATGTGTAATCGTCGTCGAATAAAAACTGATGGGACGTATCATGTCTTCTTGTGAGATAAACTGCTTGTACGCGCCACCCAGCTTGTATGTCTCCACTTGACCTGTAATCGCAATGACAGGTACGCGATCCGTATGCGCATCTGCCAGTCCATTCAGCAGATTGACGAAACCCGGCCCCATCGTCGCGGTACAAACAGCCGGGTTTCCCGTCAGTTTTGCTTCTGCACTTGCCATCATGGCCGCAGCAGATTCATGCTTGCACGCAATGTATTGAATGTCGGATTGCTTGGCAATCTGATCCAGCCAGGCAAAGATTCCGTCACCTGCCACTCCATATATTCGTTTTACTCCCCATCTGATTAATTGTTCCGTCAAATATTGCGCGACCTGCATGAAAACATCTTCCCCTTCCAGAACTAGAGTGCAAATGCGTTACTCGTAGTCTGCACAATCTCCAATATTTTACTAAGACCAAAATGACGGAAGTTGGAGAACCTAACAATAATCAACTGATATTCAAATCCATACCCGAAGGAGGGTAAGAAATGAAACAGCCTGTCAAATGGCTGCTAGCTGTAGTAGTATTCGCACTTCTGGTTACGACTGCGGTTATGGTATCTCCGCTGCGCTCAGATGCATTCAGTAAGCAGATCGTCAAAGTAGGGGCAGAAGGCTCAGACGTGCGTGAGATGCAGTATCGTTTGAAGCACCTTGGTTTTTATACGGGAAAAGTAGACGGCGTATTCGGGTGGCGTTCTTATTGGGCGTTGCGTAACTTTCAGTATGAGTTCGGCTTACCCATAGACGGTGTCCTCGGAGCGAAGACGAAAGTAAAGCTGTACAATGCAACGAAAAATTATAAGCCCACTGCTTCTGATCTCGGGGTGCCACAAACCGCAACACCTGCACCATCGAAGCCTTCTACACCTTCTACGCCTTCAAAGCCTACGTATCACGCAGCCGGAATATCGGAGAATGACCTGCGTCTAATGGCGAATGCCGTTTACGGAGAAGCCCGTGGAGAGCCTTACATTGGTCAAGTGGCAGTAGCCGCTGTCATTCTAAACCGGACAAAGAACGCGTCCTTTCCTAATACACCCGCGGGTGTTATCTTCGAACCTCGTGCCTTTACAGCTGTGGCGGATGGTCAGATTTGGCTGACACCGAACGAGCAGGCAAAAAAAGCAGTGAATGACGCTCTCAAAGGTTGGGACCCATCAGACGGAGCCATTTATTATTTCAACCCGGATACAGCTACTTCCGGTTGGATTTGGAGCCGCCCTCAAATCAAAAAGATCGGCAGACACATTTTTTGCCGCTAGCATTCCATAAAAAACAGGCACGACAGCCGTAAACTGTGTGCCTGTTTTCCTTTTCGAGTTTCATTTCGAACGTTGTGATTGCATATGCTGGGCCATTTTGACGAATCGCTCTTCCGGTTCTGTGGTCCCGCAAACTCCACATTGTATCATGTAGCTCTCGCCTTTATAAGGCTGGTGAAACATATCGAGCTGTTCTTGATGGAGTTCTGCTACGACTTCGCCTGACTGTGGGTCCAGTCTTATATAGCGAGGGGTCTGCTCGATGACAGTGAACCTCATCCGATTCGATTTACATGTCGGGCACAACAAAGGCTGGGTCATAAAAAACACCTCACTTTTCTTGTTCATGGTTAGTTTTGTCCAGAACAGGAACTCTATACCTATGAGGTTTTTAGGGACGAGTAAAAACTACTGAGGTGATGATATGAACTTGAAACTCTTTTTCTCACTAGTAGGCGGGAGCATGCTGTTAGCTCTTTACGCCCACTATTTTTCTGGAAATGAAATGCTCCAATTCGTTACGTCTTCACTTGCCATCATTTTTTTGGCGGCTTGGCTAGGAAAATCGACAGAGAGCGTCGCCCATTATGCTGGGGACCGAGTCGGCGGCTTTCTTAACGCTACCTTCGGAAATGCCGCAGAACTCATTATTGCTTTTTTTCTTGTGAAAGAAGGCTTGTTCGATATGGTCAAAGCCTCTATTACGGGTGCGATCATCGGAAATATGCTGTTGGTTCTTGGCTTGAGTACATTTCTGGGCGGTCTCAAGTACAAGGAACAAACCTTCAATAGCAGGCTGGCAAGTCACAATGCTTCGCTAATGACACTCGCGATCGTCGCATTGTTCATACCAGCAGTCTTCATGTTCGATCTGCCAATGATCAAGGTGGAGATCATCAGCATCGTCATCGCCAGCCTGCTCATCATTGCCTACATTTTGTGGCTCATCTTTTCAATGATTACCCACAGCGATTTTTTATCGGATATCGAGCCACAAGAAAGTGACGCGGTATGGTCAAAGGGTGTCTCTCTCTTGATGCTTGCTGTCTCCACCTTTTTCGTGGCCGTTGTCTCGGAATGGCTGGTAGAGGGTGTACAGCATGTCTCCGAATCGTTAGGATGGTCGGAGTTATTCGTCGGTGCTTTTGTCATTGCGATCATCGGGAATGCCGCAGAGCACAGCGCTGCCTTGCTTTTGGCACTAAAAGGACGCATCGGTGCAGCAGTAGAGATCGCGATCGGCTCCAGCTTGCAGATTGCCTTATTCGTAGCCCCTACTCTCGTCATCCTCAGTCTTTTGCTAGGCAATCCTATGGACATCGTGTTCACTACCTTTGAATTGGCTGCAATCGGAGTTGCTACCTTTATTACCATTTCCATCACGCGGGATGGCGCCACGAACTGGTTTGAAGGCGTACTTCTGCTGACGGTGTATGTTATTTTGGGTACAGTCTTTTTCTTCGCGTAGGGTTCAGTAACAAAACAAAGGCTCCGCCATCCTCAGTGGCGAAGCCTTTCGTTGTTTTACCAGATACCCAGCATTTGCAGGAAAACGGCGAGAATCGCAATAGGTGCTACATATTTAATCAGGAGAAGCCAAATGAAAAACATGCGTTTGCCCAAAGAAGTATGTGCCCCCAGCTCGTTGATCAATGTCTCACGCTTCATTTTCAACGGAACGAAGATCGCAATGAGCAGCGCTCCCATCGGCATCAAGATATTGCTGACCAAAAAGTCCATGGCATCAAAGATAGATTTGCCGAACAACGTAATCTCGCTCCATACGCCGAATGACAAAGCCGACGGAACACCAACGATAAAAATGAACAGACCAATCACCCAAGCGAGACGCTTGCGCTTCGTTTCGTCCCCCTTTGCAAAAGAAGCAACGATAATTTCCAGCATCGAAAAAGCCGAAGTCAATGTAGCAAAAAGGAAAAGAGCCAAAAAGATTAACAGAAAAATACTACCGAAGGCAATTTGTTCAAACACAGAAGGCAGTACGATAAACAGTAATCCCGGTCCTGCTGTTGGCTCTACTCCAAGGGAGAAGACGGCAGGGAAAATCGCCAGACCAGCAAACAGCGAGACGAGCAGATTCAAACTGACAATCGAACCAGCAGAACGAACCAGACTTTCGTTTTTGGCAAGGTACGAGCTGTACGTGACCATGACGGATACCCCTACGCTTAGCGCGAAAAAGGATTGACCCAATGCGTACAGGATCGATTCAGCAGTCAGCCTGGAAAAATCAGGACGCAGAAAGAAAGAAACGCCCTCCATCGCCCCATCCAACGTCAAGGAACGAACCATTAATACCATAAATAAAAGGAACAAACCAGGCATCATGTACTTGTTAGCGGACTCAATTCCACCCTGTACGCCTCTTGCGACTACCCATGCGGTAATGAGCATGAAAACCAACTGGGCAACTACCGCACCAACAGGATCACCGATAACGTCTCCAAACACCTTATCATAAGCTGGCCCTTGCAATTGACCAGTAAACCCGCGAAGAAGATAACTAAGAATCCAGCCTCCCACCACACTGTAAAAGGACAGGAGCAAGAAACAAGTGAGCACCCCAAGGCGGCCGATCCAATGCCAGAGTGAACCTGGCGCAATTGTTTTATAGGCACTGATCGCCTCTTTTTGTGTACTGCGTCCGATTGTGAATTCTCCTAGCAACAGCGGAAGACCAATTGCTAGCGTAAAGATGATGAATAGCAGAAAGAATGCTCCACCACCGCTCGTTCCAACCATATAAGGAAATTTCCAAATGGCCCCCAGTCCGATCGCTGAGCCTGCTGCTGCCAAGATGAAGCCGAGCCTGCTCGTCCATTGTTCGGCTTGTTTCATAGTTTTCACCCTCCAAAGATATTCTTTTTATGCTCATAAATGGATACAAAAAAACCCGCCCCAAAAAGGGACGAGTTATTCATTTCTCGCGGTACCACCCTACTTAGACATCCACAATTGGCAATGCCTCGCTTCGTCATTGATAACGGGAATGACCCGGACTCTCCTACTGGCGGCGCCTGCGTTCAGAGGTCAGCTCAAGAGTGAATTCAACGGGGCTTACATCAGGCTGCTCTCAGTCTATGGCAGCCTTCCCTGTCATGCAGCAGGTCCGTTTACTAGTCTCTTTCCTTGCTTGTTTTTATGATTCGATTGTCGGGCATCTCCCGAAAATAAGAAAACCTCTACCGAGGCCTCTTCAAGGAGAGCGACCGCGCTTTTACGGAAAGTTTTCATGCGTTCCGGAATTCATAAGCATACGCTTATAAATTCCTATACGTAAAAAAAACCCGTCCAAAAAAGGGACGAGTTATTCGCGGTACCACCCTGATTAAGTGCACGGGATACAAATTCCCTACGCACTTCTCTCCATCATTGATAACGGGAATGACCCGATTCCTCCTACTAGGCAAAAAACCATTAAGAGGGCTGCTCAGGAGGGAATTCTACGGGGCGCGCTTCAAAGCTGCTTTCAGTCTAAGGCAGCTTCTCCCTGACAAGCGGTGATTCCGCATACTAGTCTCCGTCATTGCATTTCAAAATTAATCAAAAATTCTAGAGTTTAATTTAATATAAATATACGAAATAGGCAAGTGTTTTTTCTTTCAACAAAATGAAAAGCGAGGATAATCGCCGCTCTCCTCGCCTTACTTTTGATTAAACAGTTCATGAAGATGGGCCAATTTACGTTCCAATGAACCCATAATTTCTCGACCAATGTCTTCACTAATCAGTCCTAAGCGGACCGCGTACTCTACTTCACGAGAAAGCCCGAACATTTGGGTATCCAGCACTTCTTCATACAGTGGGCACTGCGGCATGGTCAGGTTTTCCATCTGTACGTCGATCAGCTTGTAAATTTTGTCGGCGTCTGCTTGAAGCAACGCTAGCGCTTTTTGTTCCAGATCGGGAACCTTAATTTCTGTCAAAACCTATCCCTCCGTTTGCCTCCATCCTTATCATACATAGTACGCGATTCTGGGCCATTTGAAAAGGGGAGAAGACAGATCAACTGCAAGAAGCTAAAAGATACCAAGCTTCCACTCTTTTGAGAGCTGCTCCAACAGCTTGACACCGGCTACCGAATTTCCTTTATCATCCAAAGATGGACCGAATACACCAATCCCCATACGATGTGGAACTGTTGCCATAATACCGCCGGCAACTCCACTTTTCGCGGGAATTCCTACATCAATCGCGAACTCACCAGAGGCATTGTACATCCCACAAGTCACCATGAAGGTCTTGCAGATTCGCGCTACTTCTTCTGGAATCACTCGCTCACCCGTATTCACGAGAATTCCGTCTGCTGCAAGCACCATCCCTAGTGTAGCTACTTCCTTCGCTGTCACTTCTATCGAGCAATGGCGAAAATACAGATCAAGCGTTTCTTCTACATCCGTTTCCAGTATGCCGCTGTCCTTTAGAAACCAAGCCAGGGCACGATTGCGATCAGCCGTTTTCTTTTCCGAACAATAAACCGCTTGATTGATAGAAAGATGAGGATTCCCCGTCATTTTTCGCATCAAAGCCAGCACAGCATCTAGCCGTTCGTCCACGTTGGAACCGCGAATCATGCCCGCAACCGCAATAGCTCCTGCATTAATCATCGGATTCAGTGGTTTATGGGATTCGGTCGTCTCGAGTTTAATAATCGAATTAAACGGGTCTCCCGTTGGTTCTTTTCCCACATGCCGAAACACGTGGTCCTTCCCGTTCTGGCATAAGGCGACGATGAGAGAGAATATCTTGGAGATACTTTGCATCGAGAAAGGTACATCTGCATCACCAGCAGAAAAAATCGTCCCATCGGGCAAGCATACAGCCACTCCCAATTGATGCGGATCGACTTTTGCCAATTCAGGGATGTAGGAAGCTACACTCCCCTTGTTTGTATACTGAAGTGACTGGTTGCGTACTTGCTCCAGTTGTTCGGACGCTTGTGTCAAATCCATCGAAAAACCCCTCAGTCTATTACGTCGATGTATATAGATTCGATTGTAGATTTCTATATGAGACATGTCAAATTACCCCTACTTATGCACGGCCTGCTCCAATCGTTCCATCGCTTCGACTAAAATCGATCTCGGGCAAGCAAAATTGATTCGCATGAACCCAGCACCATCGGGCCCAAACGTCGTGCCATCGTGTAAGCCGAGCTTTGCTTCCTCGCGAATGAGCTTGTTCAGCTCCGCCTGACTACGTCCTAGCTGCCTAAAATCCATCCACCCCAAGTATGTCGCTTCCGGAATCGCCATGGATACCCCAGGAATACGAGCCGATAAAAACTCATGCACATAGGCAGCATTCCTATGTAAGTAGATCAACAGTTCTTCCAGCCATGCTTCTCCATGTTGGTAGGCAGCAATCGTTGCTTCCATCCCAAACAGATTCAGATTCTCATAGCCCATTTTGGATGCTGTGATGGAGAAGTTCCGCAATAACTGCTGATTTTCTGTCATCAGATAGGAAGTATACAGACCTGCCAAGTTAAACGTTTTGGCGGCTGATAGGAAGGTTACACTCTGATTGGCTATTTCCGGTGCCAGCGAATAGAAAGGCGTATGAACATTTGGCTCATAGACCAAATCCGAATGAATCTCGTCGGCAACCACAAGCACGCCATTTTCTACACACAATCTTCCCAAGCGCTCCAGCTCTTCTCTCGTCCATACCCGCCCGAGCGGATTATGCGGTGTGCAGAGCAGCATGAGCTTCACCCGCGGGTCGCTCAGCTTTTGTTCTAGATCATCCCAATTCATTTCATAACGGCCGTCACGCTCCAAGAGTGGGCTGGTCACGACATGACGTCCGCGATTTTCGACTGCATGGTAAAAAGGATGGTACACAGGCGTCTGGATCAAGACACCCTCTCCTGGTGCTGTATAAGCCTCTACCGCTACGTGTACGCCAGGAACAACTCCAGGTATCCCCGTCATCCAGCTCACTTCTACCACTACACCAAATCGCTTGTGTATCCACTCTTTCAAGCTCTGATAAAGGGCATTTGACTTCAACGTGTATCCGTATATCGGGTGACTTGCTCGTTTGATCAGTGCTTCCGTGATTTCAGGAGCGCAAGCAAAATCCATATCCGCCACCCACAGCGGAAGCATTCCTTCACCGTTCACTTTTGGATTCTGAATCTCCCATTTGACACTATCTGTCCCTCTGCGTTCGATGCGCTGATCAAAATCGTACACTTTCGTTCCCTCCCTTAATTCCCTTCACATACATACACACAGCATAAACCGTCTTTTTCCAATTGTCCAAGCTTCTGGTGTAGGAAAAAAAGAGCCGCCCAATGAGCGACTCTCTTCTTACGAAAGAACAGATTAGCGAGCGTATACACCAGGACCAAATGGGAGATCCAGGAAGTACCATGCTGTCAATTGCAAGATCCATATGACCAGGAAAACGATTGCATACGGAGTCATGGTAGAGAAAATCGTTCCCATTCCTGCATTCTTATTATACTTCTGATAGAAAGCCAGGAAGAGCGGAATGTACGGATTCACAGGTGAGATCGTATTGGTTGCAGAGTCCGCAATCCGATAAGCGACCTGGATAAACGCCGGATTGTAATCCAGCAGCATCAGCATTGGCATGAATACAGGTGCCAGGATCGCCCACAGCGCTGAACCACTTGTAATAAACAAGCTACAGATACCTGTGAAAAGTGTAAAGGCAATAATGATCGGCAAGCCAGTCAAGCCCATGTTTGTCATGAATTCTGCGCCATTGACAGCCATCAAGATACCAATATTGCTCCAGTTAAAGAACGCGATGAACTGCGCTGCTGTAAACGCTAACACAATAAAGCCGGACATATCCTTGATTGCTTCGGACATGTAATGCGGAATGTCCTTCGATGTTTTAATCAGTCCCATTGCTCTACCGTACACAAACGATACGGTCACGAAGAACAACAAGATGATGGGAATGATCCCTTTCAAAAACGGTGATGTCAAGAAGTCGCCTGTCTTTGGATCACGCAACAGTGATCCTTCTGGAACGACCAGCAATCCTACAATGACTACGAAAATCAACGCTGCGATACCCGTTTTGCGCAGTGCTTTGTTTTCTTGAGGCGTTACTTCCTCGAATTGTACGTTTCGATCGCCGTGATACGTGCCAAGGCGTGGTTCGATAATTTTATCGGTAATCCATCCACCAATGAAAGCGAGGATGACAACGGAAGCTGACATGAAGAACCAGTTATCTACTGGTGTAACCATTGCATTCGGATCAATCGTTTTCGCTACTTCGGTACTAATCCCTGCCAAGAGGGCATCTGTACCGGCAATGAAAAAGTTCGCTGTAAAACCGGAGGATACACCAGCCATACCAGCTGCAAAGCCTGCAATCGGGTGACGCCCCATTGCCAAGAACACAAGACCGCCGAGCGGAGGAATAATAACCATGGCTGCATCAGAAGCAAGATTTCCTAATATACCGACAAAGACAATTGCATAACTCACAACCGCTGCTGGAATGCCTGCCATCATTTTGCGTAGAACGGTCGTCAAAAGACCGATTTTTTCTGCCAGTCCAATTCCAAGCGTCATCGCCAGAACGAGACCAAGTGCTGGAAATTCAATAAAGTTTTTCAGCATACTCGTTAAAATCCAGTGAATCCCTTCGACGCTAAGCAAACTCTTAACGGCAACCTCTTCGCCTTTTGCAGGATGCATAACCGAAAAGTCCATGGCTGCGAGGATTGCAGAGACTACCATCAATACACCACACAAAATAATGAACAATACAAATGGATGCGGGAGCTTATTCCCTACCGTTTCAATCCACTTTAAGATACCTTTTTGCTTCATCAGATCTGCTTGCACATTCGTGCCTTTCGCCATAGTTTCGCCCCCTAAGTCGTTTGAATTCCCTGAATGTTTCTGCGGCTTTGCAACCATCCTCGGGATGAATGATGTGGTCTTCCTTCTCAAGCGCTCATCGCCGTTGATGGTACAGCGGGAGAAAGACGAAGTGAGCTTCCCTTTTTCGTGAAAGCCTTTTCAAGAATCGAAAGGCTTGTACACAATGCCTTTTATCTGACCCCAACTTTTTAGTCAGAATTCAAATGTAGCAGACAAAGTTCACTCTCACATAATAACTTTCTAATATGATTATATAATCTATACAATGCTTGTCAATAATTTTTAGACTATTTTATGAAATTTTCGCTTTTTGGATAATTGCTGTCATTTGCGAGTCTATAGTAATATAGAGATTGATTATGAATGATCACGGAGGAATGACGTATGTCTGATGTTATCGTGTTCAAAGGGGCCATTGCTTTCCCTATTACATTAGATCCAACCGTTTGGGTTTTTGATGAACGCAAATTCGATCTGAAAACATACTCGGGCGAAGATGATAGCTCGCTGGCTACGCAAGCAAAGTATTTGGCTGGCACGGGGACACAGTGGGATAAGGAATTGCGCGAAGGGGCTACGCTTCCTTCCGAACGAAAAAGCTTAGCCGAAGAACGTAAAGTGCTTGAAGGCGAGTACGGAATTCGTCTCGATCCCTTCATTACAAATGCTGAACCCCTACCAGAGGTGACTCATGTCCGTCTTCACCGCGAGGATCAGGAAGCGATCGTTCTTCCACTTGCAGAGGCAAGAAGAGCCATCCTGCAATTCTCCAAAGACGGCAAGCCTATTAAAGAAGATGGTCCTGTGTACTTTTATTTGCCGGAAGTATTGCTGGCAAATGAAGCACCGATCAAAGGAATTACCGCTTTGGAGTTTATTACCGAGCAAGCGTAAGATAACAAAAGCCATCCTCCCTTCGAAATAAGAGGATGGCTTTTGCCATATGTTACGTATGTGTGATGATTTTGCTCTTAGGCGCTGAACTGCGTGATACGGATATTCCGATGCTGTAGTTCTTCGCGAAGCAATTCGATAAAAGCTGCATCTAGTTGAAGGTCGACAGCTCGATGATATACTTCTATCAACATTTGGTCACTTAAGTATTTCACCTTTGCTCACCTCCATCTTTAATATGAGCCCATTGTAACAGAAGCACTTGCATCGAACAACCGTTCGGATATCCACAAGCAATGTGGACATCTTGTTGGTAACATGTGGGCAAATTGTGTGTAACTTATAAGTATCCAAGCATTTCCTTTGTGGATGTTTTTTTCCATTTATCCACAGTCAGTCGAAATTTGTCGAACGAATGATGTGACTATTCTGTCATAATGACCCCTCAAGAAAAGAAGCCACCCTATTACAGGATGGCTTTTTTCGTTGCTATTATGCGTTTGCAGCTTCTGTCACGTGCAGAACTTGCTTGATGCGATCAATTGCCCAATCCAGGTCTTCTTTGCTGATAACGAGCGGTGGTGCAAAGCGAATGGTCGTCTCATGTGTTTCTTTGCACAGAAGTCCCAGTTCTTTTAGTTTTTCGCAATATGGACGAGCCGCTGTTGTCAGCTCCAAACCAATGAACAGACCGCGACCGCGAATTTCCTTGATGATCGGGTTGTTGATTTCTTTCAATTTCTCCATGAAGTATGCGCCCATTTCCAGGGAGCGCTGTACAAGGCCTTCGTCAGCCAATACATCCATAGCTGCAACAGCAACCGCACATCCGAGTGGATTTCCGCCAAAGGTAGAACCGTGGGAGCCTGGCTCAAATACGCTCAAGATTTCTTTATCTGCTGCTACAGCGGAGATCGGGAACACACCACCACCAAGAGCTTTCCCCATGATGTACATGTCTGGTACTACATCTTCCCAATCGCTGGCAAACATTTTACCTGTGCGACCGAAGCCCGTCTGGATCTCATCGCTGACCAAAAGTACGTTGTTTGCTTTACATACCTCTTGTGCTTGCTTCAGGAAGCCCTCTTGCGGGATGATGATGCCTGCTTCTCCTTGGATTGGCTCCAGCATGAATGCTGCTGTATTCGGTGTAATCGCTTGCTTAAGTGCTTCGATATCGCCATAAGGAATGATTTTGAAACCAGGCGTGAATGGTCCGAAGCCACGTCTGTACTCTTCTGCAGAAGAGAAGGAAGTTACTGTGACCGTACGACCATGGAAGTTGCCTTCACATACGATGATTTCTGCTTGGTTCTCTGGTACTTTTTTCACGTCGTAAGCCCAGCGACGAACCGCTTTAAGTGCAGTCTCTACTGCTTCTGCACCAGTGTTCATTGGCAGGATCATTTCTTTTCCTGTCACCGCAGAAAGCTTTTCGTAGAATTCACCCAGTTGGTCATTGTAAAAAGCTCGGGAAGTGAGCGTTACTTTATCTGCTTGATCTTTCAGAGCTTGGATGATACGTGGATGACGATGCCCTTGGTTCAGCGCAGAATATGCACTCAGCATATCCAGATATTTATTGCCTTCCGGATCATGTACCCATACGCCTTCAGCTTTGGAAATAACGATCGGTAGCGGATGATAGTTGTGCGCACCAAATTTTTCTGTTTGTTCAATAACCACGTTTGTTTTACTCATGTCGTTAGCCTCCTTCAAGATCACTTGCTAAAATTATCTAGCAAGAACGGTGCCAAATAGGAAAACCCCATAAAGTCGATCCAATCCGATCAGACGAGCAAAAAAATTTTGCATCTGGCATTCATATTCTTTTGCAGTGCATAATGTTTTTGCACTCATTCCCTTTATGCTATGATACCCTCATAAGGAAAGGCTGGTGACCACGGTGTCGTCTTCTACGCATAATTCTTCGGCTGATACTCTCTTGCGCATTTATGAACATATTTTGGACAGAATGAATGAAGGTGTACATGTCATCGATTCGGACGGGACAACGATTGTCTACAATTCCAAAATGACCGAGCTGGAATCGATGACCAGACAAGACGTTTTGCACAAACCTTTGGCAGAGGTTTTTCAGTTCCCGTCTGGACAGGAAAGTACCTTGCTCACATGCTTGCGTACGGGAAATAGCATTCGCAATACACGCCAAACGTATTTCAATGACAAGCAAAAAGAAATTTCAACCATCAACAATACCTATCCCATCATTGAAAATGGCAAGATCATCGGCGCAATGGAAATCGCAAACGATGTTACCAAAATGGAACGGTTGATCAGAGAAAACTTGCTGCAAAAAAACGGGTCACGCTACACATTCGAGCACATTATCGGGAGAAGCGGTCCTATTCTCGATGTCATAGAAAATGCCAAACGTGCAGCACGCACCTCCTCGTCCGTGTTGGTAGTCGGTGAAACTGGTGCCGGGAAAGAGCTGTTCGTGCAAAGCATTCATAATGCCAGTCTCCGTGCTTCTGGTCCCCTTATTTCACAAAACTGCGCTGCGCTTCCGGATAGCCTGATCGAAGGGCTTTTGTTTGGAACGGCTCGCGGAGCATTTACTGGGGCAGTAGAGCGACCCGGATTGTTTGAGCAAGCAGAAGGCGGAACACTTTTTCTCGACGAAATCAACTCGCTTAGTATGCCACTCCAGGCAAAATTGTTGCGCGCTCTGCAAGAGAAGTCGATTAGACGTATTGGGGACACCAAGGATCGGTCGATCGATGTACGAATCATTGCGGCTATCAATGAAGATCCTGTTGAGGCAATCGCCAATTCCCATCTGCGAAAAGACTTGTACTATCGTCTCGGCGTCGTCACGTTATTTCTCCCCCCGCTTCGGGAACGCAAGGAAGATATTCCGATGCTGGTCAGCCATTTTATTGAGAAATACAATGAGCTGTTCCAAATGGAAGTAAGTGGAATCAGCGACGAGGTCCTGCAATTTTTTATCCAGCATGACTGGCCTGGTAATGTGCGTGAACTTCAACACTTGATTGAGGGGGCCATGAATCTGATGATTGACGAATCAACGATCCGCTATGAACATTTACCCTTGCACTTTTTGCGTCGTATGCCAGCCGCTTCCGTAACAATCGAGCAACCCTCCCCTCACACGTTGCCTTTTGTGGACGAAGGAAAACCATTGAAGGAAACCATGCAAGAATTTGAAACAGCATATATTCACCATGTTGTGGAACGCTATAACGGGAATATTTCACGAGCAGCCAAGGAATTGCAGATCAGTCGTCAGAGCTTGCAATATCGTTTGCGTAAGCTGGGGATTAAGGGATAAGGCATACTAATAAAAACGACGTTCTGGTTTGAGTCAACATGGTGGAGGAGAAGAAAAAGCACAGTTCTCTTCGACTCTGACACGCTTGCAAAGGTGATTCACTGTCCGTCTCCACTGCAAAAAGGGGTCCGTCGAGCCAAAGCCACCCTACGGGCGGAAGGTTCTCGAGGAAGAAGTGTTCGACAAGCGTGGTCCCCTTTTTGCAGTTCCGACTGGGTAGGCTTTGTCAAGGTCTACGAGCTCTGCGCTTTTTCTTCTCGACAGTTTTGTTGGTTCATCGTTCCTTTTTAAAAGCTTGTTAACTTCACTTCTATCAATCCAATTATTACCTTATCCATTTTAATAAACGCCAAGAAATTTGGCGTTTTTTTAATTATTTTGCATCAACTGCCGAATGATTTTGCGCTTTTTGGCAGTATATACCTCAAAAATAATATTTTCATAAAGTATTTCGTTTGGTATCATTCTTGCAGAGCATATATCGCTATCGCGCCTGAAAACGCATACATCCATTTAACATACTCGCGTGAAGGAGAGGGTTATATGTCCCAAAGCAACATGGATCAGCACAATCAATTGAAACGCACGATGAACAGCAGACACCTCTTTATGATTTCTCTTGGCGGCGTAATCGGAACCGGGTTATTTCTCGGATCAGGTTATACAATTAGTCAGGCAGGACCAGTTGGTGCCATTCTCTCCTATTTAGTCGGCGGCTTTATCATGTATCTGACTATGCTATGTCTGGGCGAGCTGACAGTTGCCATGCCAGTGGCGGGTTCGTTCCAAACATATATGACCCGCTTTGTCAGCCCAGCACTTGGGTTTGGTGTAGGCTGGTTGTATTGGCTTGGTTGGGCCGTGACCGTTGCTTTAGAGTTGTTGTCATCAGGATTGCTGATGCAACGTTGGTTCCCTGACTCACCTGTTTGGATGTGGTGCGCGATCTTCGGTGTAGTGCTCTTCTTATTAAATGCTTTATCTGCTCGAGCGTTCGGTGAATCTGAGTTCTGGTTTTCCAGCATTAAAGTAAGCGCTATCATCTTGTTCATCATCTTGGGTGGAGCTGCGATGTTTGGCCTCATCGACCTGAAAAACGGTCAGCCTGCGCCAATGCTCACCAACTTTACAGAAAGCCCGCTTCTCCCGTTTGGAATCACAGGCTTGCTGATGACGATGATCACCGTGAACTTCTCCTTCCAAGGTACCGAGCTCATCGGGATTGCAGCTGGAGAAAGTGAGAATCCAGAGAAGACGATCCCGAAAGCCATTCGTACGACCGTTTGGCGTACACTCGTTTTCTTCATTCTGGCGATTGCCATCGTGGCAGGGATGATTCCACACCAACAGGCGGGTGTGATTGAAAGTCCGTTTGTCGTCGTTTTTGACAGTATTGGGATTCCTTATGCGGCTGACATTATGAACTTCGTTGTCCTGACAGCACTTCTGTCTGTGGCGAACTCTGGTTTGTACGCAGCAACTCGTATGCTTTACTCCCTGTCCAAAGAAGGCATGGCTTCGAAAAAGCTTGGGGCCGTAAATGGAAAAGGGATTCCCATGAACGCTTTGTTGATTACGTTTGCCATTGCTCTCTTGTCTCTTCTGTCCGGTATTTTTGCAGAAGATACGGTGTTCATGGTACTGTTGTCTATCGCTGGTCTCGGTGCACAGGTGGGTTGGATCTCCATCTCCGCTTCACAACTCGCTTTCCGTCGCCATTACCTGAAAAATGGAGGCAAGCTGGAGGATCTGAAGTTCCGTACGCCTTTGTACCCTATACTGCCTTTGATTTCCTTGATCTTGAACTTGCTCGTTCTCGTGAGTCTGGCATTCGATCCAGAACAGCGCATCGCCTTGTACTGCGGAGTTCCGTTTATGATCATCGCGATATGCGTGTACCAATTCCATTTTAAAAAGAAACTCGAAGCGTAAATTAAAAAGAAAAGCTTGCAGCCCCCCTTCAAGAAGGGACTGCAAGCTTTTCTTGTTTTATATGCGATGCAATAGGCTTGGCAATGCTACAATGAGATTCGGACAATTTCCGTAACGACTACCATGGCAAAAACTGCAAATCCAAGGGAACTCGTTACAAGCAACATGCGCTTTAGCTTTTTCATATCTTCCATAAAATTCCCTCACTTTCTTGCGCCAATCTTCTCTATCGTTATATACGTGTGAACGATGGAAAATGTTTCATTTCGCCCAAAAATATTTACGATCGAGCTATTTTCTTCAGATCATTCCCGATTTGTCCGGTTTGTTGTTCCATACGATATAGCATCCAGGCCACCCAAAACCCGAAGACCAAACAAATGGTCCACGGCAGCCACGGCGTTTGCAAGCGCAGCCCTACATCGTACACCCATCCTCCGGCTATTTGTCCGAACGAACCTCCGATGGCAATCGAATACCCATTGAAGCCGTAATAGGCGCCCACCAAGTCCTTGGGAGCAAAACGAGGAACGACATCCACCAAATTTGGAACAGCAATCATAGTGCCCAGTGCAAAAAGGAACACATCCAAGAGAATGAGCCACAATGAATCGGCAAAGGTGAACAAAAATAGTCCCACACTCATAAACAACGTCCCAATACCAATCAAGGTAAGCCTTTGCTGATAACTCTCCAGCAACTGTGTCACTTTCATTTGAAATAAGATAACAAACAGCGAGAGCGCAGAAAGCACGATCCCTACATTCACCTTGCTATGCGTAACATTCTCAACAAACAGCGGAATCGTTAAAAATACCTGCATATTTAAGTAATAATACCCCATCAAAATAAAGGTATATCGTACAAACAGCTTGTCCTTCACTACCGAGGACATGCTTTCCCATATACTATGCCGTGTATTTGTAGCGCGAATCGGTGGGAATAAAAAGAAGATCACGATGGCATTCACTCCGAAGACGGCCCCTGCAAACAATGAAATGTACGTAAAATCAATAGCCGAGAGTGCTGTCCCCACGATTTGGGAACCGACAACCGCAATATTGCCAAGCACATTGCGAAGGGAGAATACTTCTTTTCGGATCGCCTCAGGTGTAATAATCGCATAGGCAGCAGAGCAGGCAGGCTCAAACAGCGCCCCACCCAAACCGGAAAGAATCGCGGCAACAAAAAAGTGCCACGTCTCAGTACAAAAAGCGAACATCGCAAAACCAATCGCACGTACGCCCAATCCGAGGAACATCGCCCCTTTGTATCCGAAGGCATCCGCGATCACACCGCCTAAAAAGGCAAGACCTTGTTGGGAAAACTGTCTGACACTCAGGACAATCCCTGCCATCGCCAGTGTCCAACCGATACTACCCGTTAAATACAAAGTGAGATACGGGATTAATGCATAAAAACCCATATTCATCATAAAAGATGTGCTTAACAAGAGCTTCACTGAAAAGGGCGTTTCTCGCCACCATTCCCACTTCATCCCCATACCCCTCGCTCTCCCGATAGCCACATGAAATAAGGATATCCCCAGCTTAGCGAACAGGGTATAATTTGGGAAACGAACATTTTTGTATATGGTAATCAAATATTTAGATAAGAGGGATTCCAACTGTATGGACTTCGAACAATTACGCGCTTTCTACACATTGGCCCAAACGAAAAATTTCACCAAGGCTGCGGAAATGCTCCACTTAGTCCAGTCTACGGTGACAATGCGAATCAAGCAACTGGAAGAAAAAGTTGGCAAACCTCTTTTCATTCGTGATAAAAGAAGTGTTGAGATTACCCAAGCGGGTTTAACCCTTTTACCGTATGCGGAGAGAATCCTCAAACTGTCCCATGAAGCGCTAAATGAAGTCGCTTCACTCCAGCCTTATGAAGATTATTTATCGATCGGCAGCTTAAACGCGATCTGGACTTCTACCCTCGAGCCGATCTTGAAAGAATACCACTATCGGTATCCACAAATTGCGATCAGCACCAAGACAGGGCATTCGTCCGATGTCATCCAGTATTTGCTGGACAACGTGATTCAAATCGGAATTGTGTACGTCCCCCCATCCTTGCCCAATTTTGATGTTATTCCAACGTGGGATGATGAAATTGTCTTGGTTTGCTGTCCAGAGAGCCCCATTGCCGCATCTACACACGTCGATTCGCGCGAGCTGCGCAATCTGCCGCTGCTGTACATGAATTGGGGCCCTCCTTTTAACGAGTGGATTAGACAGACACTGCCGCGTAATTACGTCCCCAAGCTGACAGTAGACAAAGCAGAGCTCGCCATCGATCTGATCAAAGAAGGTCTCGGCGTTAGCCTGTTAACACGCTCTACCGTCAAAGCCGAGCTTGCGGCAGGTACCTTGAAGGAACTGATCATAACAGGCAATAAGCCTCCCAAACGCTCGGCGTACATCGTCTTGCCGAAGGACAAAAAAAATAAACCCAGCGTAGAAAAATGGCTGAGTTTAATGAGTGAATTAGGATATTCCACCTAGCTTGCCGTTTATCTGGAATGCGGTATGGGGTCGACGACCGTGCTTCGTCTCCCCATCCATTCTTCATAGCCAAGACGAAGGAGAAAATACCAGCACATCGACAGGAAAAAGCCGGTAAGCACATCACTTACATAATGAACGCCCAAGTACACACGGCTGAACGCGAGCAATGCTACGAAAATAAAAACCGCAGGCTGTACGAGCGACGACCATCTTTTCTCCGCAAACCATTGGGCAATCCAAAATGCAACCATACAATAAAAGGCTGGTCCAATCATCGCATGACCGCTCGGAAACGAAAAGGACTCCGGCAGCTCAATCAGATTGACGCCACTCGGTCTAGGTCTGGCAAAGAACAGCTTTAAGAGTTCATTTGCAACTTCACTGACACCGAGGGAAATGAGAACAAACATTGCCTCCACTCGATATTTCTTTATGTACAGGACAGCGATCATCATTACCGCTACTGGTACAAGGAACATGCCTCCGCCCAGATTGGTTACCAATCGGAAAAAAGCGGTCCCAATCTCCGAGCGGATCGCCTCCGCAAATGCGATGGCAGCTTGATCCATACCTGCTACTTTCCCCGCTACGTAGAGGGCAAACATAATCGTAGCAAGAACAGCAAACGTTAGTGCTCCGCCTACATATCCATTTTTTCTCGTTGTCTGATTCATTGTTGATCTCCTCTTTCCATCAAAAAGCGCAAGGACTCAGCAAATCGCTGATCGTCTTCACGCGTGCGAGCAGCAGGCCCCTTTGTACGACCTCCCCCGCGCCGATATCTCGCTTTTTCATTTCGTTCTTCCAAATGAAACGCAATCCGTTCCGGGTCAAAAACCATCCCGTGCGGTGTCATTGCATGGGCTCTCTTCCCGAGAATGAGCGCTGCCAGACCAATATCTTGCGTCACCACGACATCTCCTGAACTCGTTTCGTTCGCCAGCTTCATATCTACCGCTTGTGGGCCGGCATCTACTGTTACATGATTTGCGTTGCCGATTTGATGATTATAGCTGGCAAAGGTCAAACAGATCCAGTCGAGCTCCTTGCACAATGCTTGGGCAGTTAAGAGAGCCTGGCGCGGACAAGCATCCGCATCGATAAGAACACGTCCTTTTGACATGGTTGCTCCTTTCAAGTGTATTTCTCTCCCCGTACTGATTCATTTTTGGTATGATGGAGGTGGAGAGGAGTGAGTTCACCTTTGCGCTATCAATTTATCCATGATGAACGGCTAGGTATACGACTTCCCGTGCTGCATCTGGAATGGGAAGATTATTCGACTGTAGAAAGAGCGGATATGTTGCTGGAATGGGAAGAAATCCGCGCGACCATTCCGGATCAAATACACCGGGTAGAGAAGGTCATCATCGAAAAAACCAAACAAATGTCCGAAGAAGAAAATTTCGTAAGATCTTGCGAATTGAACAGCGAGATCCACGAATTGGCCAGTGTTATTAACGATCTTAATATATGGTTCCGCGTCCAGCAAGACCATGACACCAAAATCCATCAATAATTCGTTTATGAAAATCCAACAGCTCCTTGGCTTCTTTTTTAGCCGCGGAGCTGTTTTTTTATAGGAACGCTATGCTTTTTTTTCGCTTGCGACCAATTTCTAACGCCTTCAGTCCTGCAATATGCGGGGCAGCCATCGAAGTACCATTCAGCTTTTTAAACTGATTCCCCGGCCACGTAGACAAAATATCAACCCCGGGTGCCTTCATATTTACGCCCTTGCCTCTCGCACTGAACGATGCCAATTTTCCCGTTTGATCAATCGCACTAACCCCTAAGACACCATCGTACCGCGCTGGATACTCCGCTTCTCCCCCTCCGTTGCCTGCCGAAGCTACCAGTACGATTCCTTGCTGATGGGCCCGATTAACTGCTCTCGCCATTGCTTCGCTATACTGGGGCATGCCAAAGCTCATGTTGACCACATCCATCTTATTGGCAATTGACCATTGCAGGGCCTGCAAAATGGTCGACAACGATGATTGACCTTCATGATCAAAAGCACGGACGTCATACAAATGGGCCTCTGGAGAAACTCCGACAATACCCCTTTGGTTCATCTCAGCTACGATAATCCCTGCGACATGTGTCCCGTGTCCATTTTGTTTGCCGCGCACTAGCTGGATGCCGCCCTTTATTTGATCCTTCAAGTCAAAGTGATCGCGGGAGATTCCCGTATCGATGACAGCGACCTTGACGCCTGCTCCGCGCCCCTTTCGCCACAATCTCTGTGCTCCCACATATTGAACGCCCCACGGGATTTCATCCTCCCCTTGCGCATGGACGCTTACGGTAATGTTCTCTTCCACCATCGCTTTATACCTTCGAAAAAGCTCCTCATGCTGCTCAAATATCTTTTGTTTGACACACAAGCAAGAAAGGTCATCATAGCATCGCCATGGAAGTCTCTCGGTTTTAGTCAGAACCTTGGTTTTCAAATCTGACAGTATCTCGGTAAACGGCGTATCCCGATGAAAGCTGACAATTTTCAACCCACTAGCCTCCTGTCATGCATCGTTCTGACTCATCCTATGTCACGGCTCCCCCTATGGGTTTGGGCCATTGCACAACGTTGAGCAAAATAGGCGAATAGCGGCGTGAATCTGTCCAAGCGAACTCCCTTGCTTTTCCATATAACTGCATAGGGCAGGCGTATTCTTTTGAAAGGAGCGAAGCATCATGGCAAAAGCAAAAGGAAAAGCAAAGGCAAAAGTCAAGCTCAAAGCGAAGGGCAGTCCACGTGATTTATTGAAATCCATTAACAAGAAAAGCAAGAAAAAATGGACGATGGGTGATGTACGATCGCTGGCCAAAGACTTCTCCATGAAAGACTTGAAGGACGACAAGAAATTAAGCGAGCTAATAAAAAAAGTCAGCAAGGCGGTCGGTGTCAAATTATCCGACCAGCAAATGTCCAGTGTAAAAAAACAAGTACACGATCGCCTCGGATAAGATAGGTCTCCCTTTGGCTTCGCCCCTCTATGGCGAAGCTTTTTTTGCAAAACAAAAGAGAGAGCGAAAAATCGCTCTCCCTCCTGGCGAAGCTACCCGGTGTTTTCGTTAATCGCAAGAGCAAGCAACGATAACGAGCAATACGAACAACACCAGTATTAAAGCAAAGTCGTCAAATCCTCCGTTGAACAGACTCATTCGCTTTCCCTCCTTTGCCAGCAACTAATCATACTGTATGTGCGAATGCTCAAGGATGATTGGACCATCGCCTATACAAGACCGTTTTTCCCGTTTTTTACACAGTTACTGGCAAATGGAGTGGAGATTAGCTCGCTTGTCTTTCAACTGGGTCTGGCAGACCATACTGCTTTCTCATAACTTGACGCCAAAACGGAATCGTCCGTTGAATCATTGGTCCCGTTAATAGCGCGATTAGTATCGTGCCGATTGACACAGGTCCGCCCAAAGCAGCGCCTGCAAGTAAAACGGTTACTTCTATGATAAGGCGGACTCGCTGGATACTCCAGCCAAGACGTTCGTTCATCGCAAGCATGAAGCTGTCACGCGGACCAGCTCCAAGAGAAGGAGACAAATACATCCCGATCCCGACAGCCAAAACAACAACGCCTGTAAGAAACATCAAGAGCCTCGCCCAGATTGATTGCACCTCAGGAATAAAATCCAACCATAAGATAAGATCGAGAAAAACACCAAAGCAAATCATATTTAAGAACATTCCAAAATTAGGCTTGATTTTTGCCACCAAATACGTGGCGAAAATGACAACGACTCCTACGATCTGAGACCATAGGCCAATCGTTAATCCAAATGTTTTTTGCAGGCCGATGTGAAAGGTTTCCCAAGGTGCTACGCCAAGGTTTGCTTTAATAGCCAGTACCGTACCGAATGCACCAACGAACAAGCCCAGTACAAACATCATGTAGCGAACTGCGATCGACCTGTTGAACCCTCTGCCAGACACGTCTGCTCATCTCCTGACGATGTGGTTTACTTCCAGCCTGCAATCACTTCGTAAAAAAGCCCGTCCTTCCGGTAATACGCTTCGGATTTGGAGAAGTCCAGGTAAGTTTTTGCCTCTGCAAGCTGCTCTCCCGTCAAAATGACCTGGCGCTGCTTGTTCACATCGTCTCGATATTCGACGACGAGACTGACTTCTTCCGACTGACAATGTTGAATGAGTTCTTCTGGTGTTGTAAAAGTAATCCGCTTCATGCTCCCCCACCTCCTCCATCGTGATCATTCATTATAGCAGGGATTATGGCTTTCTCCCATCGTTTCTCTCTCGCTTTACAGAAATGCTGCCAAGATCATCAGCCAATTGGGTCGCCGGAAAAATTTGCTGAGCTTCTGCCAACAAATCCTCCATCGAAAAATCTCCGTCCTCATCTTCATAACGTGGACTAAAGTGAGTCAGACACAGTTCTTTCACGCCCGCGTCTTTCGCAATTTGAGCCGCCTCGCGTGCTGTGGAATGTCCGCTTCTGGTCGCCAGCTCCTTGTCATGATGGGCGTAGGTCGCTTCGTGAACGAGCAAATCTGCCCCTTTTGCCAGTTCCACAACCGCTTGGCTCGGCTCCGTATCTCCACTGAAGACGATTTTGCGTCCTGGCTGCGGCTCTCCAACGAAGTCCTTGCCGTCCAACACTCGACCATCCTCAAGTGTGACCTGTTCTCCTCTCTTCAAGGCTCCAAATAACGGCCCTGACGGCACCCCGGCTTGCTTTGCCAGTTCTACTTGAAATGCTCCTGTCTTTTCCTTTTCCATCACGGCATAAGCAAACGAAGGCACGCGATGCTTCGCCATTCGACAGCTCACCACGATCTCTTCGTCCTCGTAGATTACTCCCTCACTGACGATTTTTATTTCCAAAGGATATTGTAAATGAACCGGACTTGCCTCCATGATACCGCGAAAATATCGGTCGAGCCCTGGTGGTCCGTACAGCTCTAACGGAGTCGGTTCGGTATTGCGCAAAGACCGACTCGCAAGCAGTCCGATCAGTCCATACAGATGATCCCCATGCAGATGGGTGATAAAGATTTTATCCAATTGACTAATTTTCATCGGTGCTCGCAGTAGCTGGTGTTGAGTCCCCTCTCCGCAGTCAAACAACCACCACTTGCCTGCCTGTAAAAATCGCAAGCCAATCCCGCTCACGTTTCTTCGCGTAGTGGGTGCACCTGATCCGGTGCCTAAAAATGTAACGATCACGCTATGTCCATCTCCTTTGTGGCCTTCCCTCATCATGTGCCTGTCTCTATCTCTAGGCATTCACCCTTTTTTGTCTGGGCGCATAGCCTACAACATACAAAGCCTAGCAAGGAGGGACTCCTAATCATGAAACGATTTTTGGCGCTGGGGCTGGCCGCTTTTCTCGTTATGACAGCCGTCTTGACTGGCTGCTCCAGCACTCCCGAAAAAATAAGAATTGGTGAAGTAACTCGTTCCTTGTTTTACGCCCCGCAATATGTCGCACTTGAAAAAGGATTTTTCAAGGAAGAGGGTCTGGAAGTGGAGCTCTCAACCATACCCGGCGGAGATAAAGTGATGTCGGCCCTCTTATCTGGCGGCATCGAGGTAGCGCTTGTCGGCTCCGAGACCAGCATCTACGTCTCTCAGCAAGGAGCTGCCGATCCAGTTGTCAACTTTGCGCAGCTCACGCAGACGGACGGTACCTTCCTCGTCTCCCGCACCAAAATGGATGACTTTACTTTCGACAAGCTAAAGGGCAGTGTCTTCTTGGGTCAACGTAAAGGCGGCATGCCGCAAATGGTCGGAGAGTATGTACTCAAAAAGCACCATATCAATCCGCAAGGCGACCTGGAACTCATTCAGAATATCGAATTCAAAAATATCGCGTCTTCCTTCGCATCGGGTACCGGAGCGTATGTACAGCTCTTTGAACCGGAAGCCTCCCGCTTTGAACAGGAAGGAATCGGCCATGTCGTCGCCTCTTTTGGCAAAGAGAGCGGAACCGTTCCTTATACCGTCTTCATGACAAAACAAAGCTATATCGACAGCAACGCAGCAGCTATCCAAAAGTTTACCAATGCGGTCTACAAAGGGCAACAGTGGGTTGCCAGCCACAGTGCAAAAGAAACGGCTGATGTGATTGGCAAGTACTTCGAGCAAATCGATCCAAAGATTCTGGAGACCGCTGTACAGCGTTACCTGGAACAGGGCTCCTATGCGACAGATCCCATACTGGACGAAAAGGAATGGAACCAGCTACAAGATATTATGGATTCCGCTGGTGAATTAAAGCAACGTGCTGATTACAACAAGCTGGTCAACACCACTTTTGCTACCCAATCCAAGGAAGGGAAATAGGCCGTCATGAAGCAGATTTCTTCTACGCCGGCAAAAATAGAACTCGGCCACGTGACCCATCTTTATTTATCCACGACCAGGGCGTTCATGGCGGTCCAAGACATTAACCTGCGCGTGGAGGAAGGCGAATTCATTTGTCTGGTTGGTCCCAGCGGTTGTGGAAAGACGACGCTGCTCTCACTCATTGCAGGGCTTGAGAAGCCGACAGCAGGCAAGGTGTGGATCGACGGAAGAGAAGTCAACGGAACGTCAAGGCAAGTTGGCTACATGCTTCAGCAAGATTATTTGTTCAATTGGCGCTCCATCGAAGATAACGTGTTTCTCGGACTCGATATCCAAGGCATCCGCTCCAAGGAAACAGAGGAGTACGCGCTGCATCTGCTGGATGAAATGGAACTGTCTGATGTGCGCAAATCCTCTCCCCTGCAACTGTCCGGCGGCATGCGGCAACGGGTTGCACTCGTCCGAACACTCGCCTGTCAACCTGATGTGCTGTTGCTTGACGAACCATTTTCGGCTTTGGACTACCAAACCAAACTCAAGCTCGAAGACTTGATCTTTTCAACGCTCCGTCGGCATAAAAAAACGGCAGTCCTTGTGACACATGATCTCTCCGAATCGATCGCGATGGGCGATCGCGTCTATATCTTTTCACGCAACCCGGGACGCATCAACAATGAGATTGTCGTACCCACCCCGATCCGGGATGCTCTGCCATTCGACGCCAGAAATCATGATGGATTCCAAGACTTGTTCCATCGCGTGTGGAAAGAGATGGAGGTAGTGTCTGATGCAGCCAAAGGAAATTGAATCCGTCCATCGTCGCTACTTACAGCTAGAAAAGCGTATGAGCTATTCCGTCTTTGCCACCCAACTGTTCCTCTTTCTCGTTTTTCTCGGCTTATGGGAGCTATTGGCCCGAACCAATACCATTAATGCGCTCATCTTCAGCTATCCCTCCAAGATTTGGGCTCAATTTTGGTTGCAGCTGCAAGATGGCAGTCTTCTCCCGCATGTCGGCTTGACCGTATGGGAAACGATCATCGGCTTTCTCTTAGGAACGATTCTGGGAACCGTCATGGCAACGATCATTTGGTGGTCCCCTTTTCTCTCCCGCGTACTGGAGCCTTATCTCGTGATTGCCAACAGTATGCCAAAAGTAGCGCTCGGTCCGGTTTTCATCGTCGGATTTGGTCCAGGTTTGCTCTCCGTCATAGCGATGGGGTGCGCGATCTCGATCATCATCACCACGATCAACGTCTATACCAGCTTCAAGGAAGTCAATCAAAACTACGTCAAAGTCGTGCAAACACTCGGCGGGAGCAAACGGCAAATCTTCACGCTCGTCATTTTGCCAGCTACCATCCCAACCCTTCTCGCAACGCTGAAGGTGAATGTCGGACTTTCGTGGGTAGGCGTCATCGTCGGAGAGTTTCTCGTATCCCAGCAAGGCTTGGGGTATTTGATCATATACGGGTTCCAAGTATTTAATTTCACCCTGGTCATGATGAGCTTAGCCATTATCGCGGTTATCGCTACCCTGATGTATCAAGGTGTAGCCTATATAGAGCGGCGGCTCACCAGCCAGTTCAAATAGATGGCTTCTAAAAAACGGTGCCAACCATCTACCGGGGATGATTGCACCGTTTTTTCATGGACCAATATGTTCTGTCGGGGTTAGGGAGCGACGATCTCGACCTTCATTCTATCTGGGTCCTCGAAAAACAAAGCATAATGTCCCTCGCCTCCAGCATGCGGATGCCGATCCTGATAGAGCAAAGAGATACCGCGACGAGCAGCTTCCTCCCGCAGCTTTTCCACATGTTCTCGATCCCGTGCGTAAAATGCCAGATGATTCAAACCGACTCGACAACGATGATACGGAATGTCGAGGAATCGCTCTTCTGCCTGGACAAAAACCAGATAGGTACCGTTCTGTTTCCAGCTTACCCCGCTCGCCCATTCTTGATAGCGCGTATAGCCCAGCTCTCCTTCCAACAACCAGCCCCAAAAATCTTTGGAGCGTGCCAGATTAGAGACATACACTTCCACGTGATGCAGCATCGCACAGTCCTCCTTTTTACAGAAAAACGCCCGACAGTGAATTGCCGGGCGCTACATCTATCGATTTACTTCCAAAACTTCCACTTGCTCTTCTTCGCCGTCGAATCGTCCATTTGGCTCTCGACGACTTTCTGTTGGGCTGCTGCTTCCACTTCGAGGGCTCCAGGTACTCGATTCAGGAAGTGATCGACCATAGGCTTGTAGTTATCTGGTAAATGCTCTTGCATGTTTCGCAGAATGACGATTGCCTTTTCCATTTGATCGGTCGCCAGCAGAGCGTTGGCATAGTTGAAGCCTGCATACGGATAGGGGAAATGTGGCGTCCAGAACTTTTCACAAATCTGAATCAACTGATAGACATATCCCGCTTGTCCCAATTCACCTGTTACAGTCATGACAACCTCAAAGCGATCTTTCGCTCCTTCAATCGCAACCGTGTACCATTTCATTGCATTCAGGAGATCCTCCTCATTCAACGCAACACGTGCCAACTGCAATTGTGGTCTCCAAGCGCCTTCTTTACTTGCCAGCGCCTCAAGCTGCGCTTTCAGCTCATCCTTCTTCCCTCTTTGCAAGAAGCTCTCAACAAACATGTTCAAGCCATTTTCTTGATTCGGGTCTTTGTGCAGACCTGTATGTAGGGTCTCGAACGCTTTTGGCTCATCTCCCTCAAACGCGAAGATTTTTGCCAAATTGGTGCAAGCCGTACCCGAGGAAGGGAATCGTTCCAGACAATCTGTCAGAATTTTTTTAGCGCTTTCAAATTCTCTCGCCTGCATATGAACGACTGCACGGAAAATGAGAGCAGACTCGATTGGACCGTATAATTCGAGAAGCCTGTCGGCAGCGACAGCGGCTTGCTCATGAAATTGACCCTTCACCAACTCCATCGCAAAATCGCGAAGCTTATCTTTTTCATCCCAGTACTTATCCAGATTTTGCGGAATGATTTTTTTCTGGTAATCCTCTCGGGACATATCGATGGTTTGACCGAACTCATTGGTAAACGTCACAAATTCAGACATGAAACAGCCTCGCTTTCAGTTCCTCACAAAAGTTTCAAATGCTTGTACCGCCAATTAGATCCATGCTTTGATATTTACTTTACGGATAAATTCCTCCATTGATTCCTTCGCGGGTTCGTCATTTGCCTCTTCTGCATCTTCCATGCCCATCAGTTGTCGAAACAGTGCTTCGTTCCTTGTCGCCAATGCAAAATCAAGCAAAGCCTCATGCGAGATGCGATTTGCTTCTTCCTCCAGCAATTGCTCCTCCAAGACGATATCCTCTTCTACAACGGCGATATGCTTATCAATTTTCGGAATGCGTAAAACCCAGGAAAATGCGCTGTCCGGATTGCGGTCACGAGCAATCAGGTATCCATATTCACCCAAAGGCAAACCTTGCTCGAAGGAGTCGGCAACAATGACGACGCGTTGTCCAAGCTTGAACATGAGCGTCAACTCCCAATAAAGATTAATTCTAATCATACTAAATTGTATGTGTTCTTGGGAAGAGCAAACCCCAAGGATGGGTAAACACACAAAAAGTTTGTTGCTCGAACCAAAATAAGGTACAATTTTTACAAATGAATGGATATTGGTAATGAGGTGTACAAGGTATGGGTGAAATGTCAACAGGGTTTTCCCTGTTTATCGTTGGTTGGACCATTGTTCTCGTAAGTCTTATGGCGATTGGCGGGTATTTCATGTTCCGCAAATTTCTCAAGTCCATGCCCAAGCAAGACGGAAAATCCGACTTGGATTGGCAAGATCATTTCATTGATCAGACACGTGCACTCTGGACAGATGAGGGTCTGACCTTGCTCAATGAATTGGTTGATCCTGTGCCACAGTTGTTTCGTGATGTTGCGAGACGTTCCATTGCAGCGAAAATCGGGCAGATCGCGCTGGAAGAGAAAGCAACTACCATTACGACAGATTTGATTGTAAAGGGGTACATCGTAGCTACCCCCAAGCGTGACCATAAATGGCTCATTGCCCACCTGAAATCCAAAGAAATCGATTACACGCCCTATGAGAAATATTTAAATGCCGAGGGATAATTGAAACTTCCCGTGGAGTCATCCGTAAAAAAGGGTAAGACCTTTTTGGCAAGGAGACGATGTGGATGTCAGTCCTACTCACGATTTTGGGGATCGGTTTCGTTATATTGATCGTTGCGATTGTCATTGTGGCGGTCCTCTTTAAGAAAGGCGCACGGTTCTTGTGGAAAATGACCGGACGTGGCTATCACAAGTACAGCAGCAGCGATTACCGATATCGCCCTTTTTGGAAGATGGGGCATCGAACATACGGTCATCGTCACTATCGTCGCAAATATTCCAGCCATAGTGGATTTTTTAGCAGTTAACGTAATGAAAATGAGAAGACACTCAAACCCGTTTGAGTGTCTTTTTTTATGTGGAAAAATCGAGGTTAGATTGTAATTACATGCAAATCAAGCAGTGGTGGACAGAAACGAAAGCAACAAACCTCCAAAACCACAAGACTCGTGGCGTTGGAGGTTTGTATGATTTACGCATCGCTGCTTTTTTTGTTTACGTTTTGCGGCCCTCCGGATACTCCACCCGATACCAGGAATGCCATGACTTCTGAGCTTTCCGTATCAAGCAGTTGTACCTGATCACTCGGAAACAGCAAGAGATTTCCTGCAAAATTGTACGACTGTGGCAGATAGACCGCTACGTGGCCTGTGAGACCAAAAGAATCAAGGCTTTCCTTTGTAATAAACCCAATGGCCTTCGCATTTCCATCCTTGGATAGCGTCACGAGCACCGGCTTGTCGAAGCTCTTCTTCTCCCCTACAAACGCTCCGATCAAATCCTTGATGGACGTATAAATGAGTTTGATAAACGGCACTTTCTCGAAAACGGTGGACACGAGCGAAAGCACTCCGCGTGTCAGCACATTGGATGCCAGAAAACCTACAATCGTGATGCCTAGTATCGTCAAGAGGAAGCCAAGCCCTGGAATTTGGAGATTAAACCAGTTGTTGACCAGCAGATAAAACCAGTTATCTACTGTCGTGAATATCCAGTACAAAATATAAATCGTCACTGCCAAAGGAATGACAAACAATAACCCCTCTAAAAAATAGCGGATGAAACGCTTCATCTCTCTGCTCCTCTCTCCTAACCACCTTACCGTAATTATTGTACCTGATTAGATTGCCATCTGCTATGATGAAGAAAAAAAGAGAAAGTAGGGAGATTGATGCAAGCACTTGTCACACCTCAATGGCTCAAGGATCATCTGAACGATGAAAATTTGGTGATCGTCGATTGTCGTTTTGCTTTAAGTGCTTCTGAAGCAGGTGCAGAGGAATACACAAAGGACCATATCCCGCAAGCCCTCTACTTTCATCTGAACCGTGACCTTTCTGGCTCCAAAAGCGAGCATGGTGGGCGTCATCCGTTACCAGACACGGATCTGCTGGCTGCCCATTTTTCAAATGCGGGAATCGATGCCAACACGACTGTCATCGCCTACGATGATCAGGAAATGGCGATGGCAGGACGTCTATGGTGGCTGCTGCGATACCTTGGTCACGATCGGGTAGCTGTACTCGACGGTGGATACGCTGCTTGGAAAAAGGCTGGCTATGAGGTAACAGCAGAAGTACCTACTGTACAAGCTCGTCAGTTCGTCCCTCATGTCCGCCACGACATGCTGGTTGACATGGAAGGTGTCAAAAAACGCAGCGAGCACACTGTACTGCTCGATTCTCGTGCACCAGAACGCTACCGCGGCGAGAACGAACCGATCGACGCAAAAGCAGGTCACATACCCGGGGCGCACAATTTCTTTTATAAGGACAACCTCACTGCTGATCAGACGATGCTTCCGGCAGACGAGCTGCAAAAGCGTCTCGCCCCTTATGCTGACAAAGAATTGATCGTCTATTGTGGTTCAGGCGTGACGGCTTGCTCCAATTTACTTGCTTTCCATGCTGCTGGTCGAACAGATGTGAAATTGTATGTGGGCAGTTGGAGTGATTGGAGCTCGTATCCAGATAATCCGGTAGCTACCGGCGAAGAGTAAGCGAGGAGATATCGCTTTGGATACAGGGGTGTGATAGGTTGCTCTTTCGCCCCCTTTGAGCCTTTTCTTTAAACAGCTTCCAAATAGGAGTTGGAGGATGCAATTACATGAAAACAGAGCCAATTACAATTTGGCAGTCGGGACAGGTGGTTGTTGAAAATCGAAGATCAAAGGCATAAATCATCCTCCATCCCTGTAAGGACACGGACGAGTACTTAGCTTTTAAGAAGATAGATCTATGTCTTTTCTTAATCTTCATTTCACAGCCACTTGCTGTCATTGTGGTGATAGTTCCATTCGCTCCTTCTCCATGGTTCACTTTTGTCACTTTGTTACCAAATCTAATCCCATCTCCAGACTACCTGTTGTCACTATGTCTTTTTTTAGGTTCGTACATGTTGCTTCGGGTGACAGCATGTCAAAAACTTGTTTCTCCGCTTCTTAGCTACGACTCCAGTTGACTGCTACCGCTGTAACAGCAAGTGGTAGTCAACTGGAGCATACTTTGCCAGTTATTATCACAATTTTTGAAAGTGTTCGGGTCCGCTCCGGTGACGGAGGGGATTAAGGGGACAAGAGATAATCTCTTCTAACTTTTTTCAATCGAGGCTTTAATTAATTATCTTCTTCAATTAAAAATTCTTCCTCCTCTGTATTTTCACTCATTTGTTGAGAAGTTTTATGGAGCCACACAAACTGCTGTGCTGTTTTAAGTTCTAAAGGAGTATCGGTAAATATAGGATACTGCTCAACGAATAACAAGTCGTTGTATATTCTTTTAAGTGAAGCAATAATTATCTCTGGATCAATTACCTGTGATACTGCTTGATATTGATTAATTTCAAAATCAGCCTTGTGGGACAATCCACTTTCCATCTCCCAAGCAGTTGGTACATAACATAATAAGAATTTAGTTACGTTTTCCAGATTCTCTTCAAACCAGCTAAGAAACTTAGTGTTAACCTCTCCTTCATCTCCATACGTCCTCCATATATTGAAAAGAGGAGTAACTTTAGAATGGAACTCATTTATTAACGTAGCAGGCCCGCCTTTGTAATCACCAATTCGCCTTGCAAGTCTTTTTCCAATCACGTCTAGGTCTTCTGAAGTAAAACCTCGTGGATTTGGACTATCTTCCTTATCTCGGATAAACCACCTTAGGCATTCTAAACCAAATGTAAGGGGTTCTGCTGAAAGAACTAGTTCGATAGCCAAAGATAGACGAGCATCTTTTTTATCAATATTGGAAACGAGATCACCGACTAGCATCGCGGAGCGTGAAAAAGGTGTTAAAAAACTAAACAATGCTTCTGGATTGGGATATAGTTGAGCGGAAACAACCAGAGCATGCGCTAACTTTATTGAAGTTTCCACTGGGATATCCGAGGCTTGTTGACGTAACTTGGATATTACTGCTTCTGCATTTCTGTGATTGACTATTTGAGCAATACCAAGTGTAACTTCATCTATACTCATCCTATTTATTTTACTAATAAACTCCTCTAGTTGCTGGTCGGAAATATCATCCTGGGGAACAGTATAAGAAAAATACCGAGTTGCATAAGACTTTGAGCATATTCTTTTTTCCGCTGCCCACGAATTTTCCCAATCTGAACCGTAATGAGTATTACTATATATAGACTGTAATCGAGGAAATAAATATGAAAGTAATTCTTGCACTGAATTCACATCATCATTAGAAAAACCAACCAAAGAACTCGAGATAAGTTGCTTAACTTTTTCTTTCCGTTCTTCGTTTCTATGTCCGTACCCGTAATCCCTATTCACACTTAAAAAGAGAGAAGTGTTTCGGCGAATAACATCATACAACTTTGGATAGAACACTCTCACACCTTCAATTAGCATTATATCTACGTTATTGACCTCACCTTTCAGTATCGGGAGGGAAAATGTAAGTATATTACCGTATAGTTTTGCCTGTCTTGGAGTGCTCAATCTTGCCTCTAACCCATATGTAAAATTTCGTACAAATAACTGAACCTCATCTTCCTTTAATACAATACCAGCTTGTGATAACGCTTCGTCAACGCCAGAAAAACAGTATTTACGTAATGAAACCTTATCAACTGCTGGTAATTGTAAGGGAACTTGTATTATTTTCTCCAAGAATGCTTTTCCGGCATTTTGTTGTCCAGAGCCATAACGGTCTTGCAGTGCCGCTGCCACCATCTCATGATCAAATGCTAGAACATAAGCCGTATTCTTAAAGTCTGCAGTAAGTTTTACCAAACGGAATATTGCATGGATTTCACTTTTTTCTAGCCTGTCAATATCGTCAACAAGAATTACTACTCGCTGTTCTTGCTCATCCAAAATCTTTTCAATTCTCTCTCGAAAATTCTCTAGATCAGCAGAACTCAACATATTACCTAAATTCTCTACAGCTTCTCCATGTCCAGTCAGCGAGGCAAATGGCTTTCCAAAGCGCTTTATCAGATCGCCGACTTTTTCAACGGATGTTGACAATGATCTATCAATGCTGCTTGCCAAATCAAAGAAGAATCCTTTCAGCAATTGTTCTTCGTCACCAAATCTCCAAGGGTTAAATTTAATACAAACAACATGCGGATGCTGGCTTAATTCGTGTTGTATAAAATTTAATACAGATGTCTTTCCCTCCCCCCACGCACCATTGATACCAATTACGATACTGCTTCTATCCCTTCTTGTTGCTATGACTTGAGCAACACGTTGAGCAAATGGCCATCTCTTAAATACATCACTATCTGGATGTTTAATCGGCGCATCAGATGAATAAGCATCTACTGGCTCAGCCATACTTTTTTACCACCTTTTCATCATATTTGGATCAATGCCTATAAATATAATAAAGCATAGGGGATACTTACGGTAACTATTAACATTTGGTCATAACGGTTTAATAGTCTCCCTTACTCCCTTTTTTCAGCAAAAAGAAATTGCTGCCAATAATTCAATCGTTATAGCTTTTGTATACCCTCGAAACAAGTTGTAATTTCTGTAGCGTTCAATTTTTGCAGGGCATAAGTTTGATTCTTTATAAATATTGTAATGTCGACTGGAGTCACAGCAAAGTCATTCGTTCACGTAGTTGATCTTGACTTCTTATATAAATTGCTCCTCTCAATATGGATGTAAAAAGCCGCCAAAATTTGGCGACTCATATGTAGTGGACCACAAGTTGAGTATAAGATACCAAATTTTCTTTATTATGGACAATGACCTTATTTTTGTACCTACAACAGATTCGACAATCAATTAAGTAGCGGCATCTAAAGAAACGTCTTTATCAAGATCAACATCTAGTCTTATAGCTAACTTCAGTAAGTTTGCTTTGTTTGAAGATAATGTTGAACTAGTAATTAGTTCCTTAGGTGCCTTCATATCCATGTTTTTTTCTAACTCGCTAGCAATCACTCTGTATTCGAGAAGGCTGGAGATCGTGTCAAGAGAATCCGTTCGCTACGAACGAAGAGTAATTTCTAATTAAGCGGCGGTCACTACCCTATTAACTCGGGAAAGGTCGCCTTATTTTTCTTCCACTATCATTTTCGCTATTATTCATAGATAATAATTATCATTATCAAAAGTATTAGCACTTGCCTGAAAAGGTGGATGGATTCATGAAGCATAACGAAGAATACGAGCCTAGTCGTCATATGTCACTCCACGAGGTTCGCTCATATATGATCTGTAACTTCGATCGTCCATTAAACGTAACTACGTTGGCAGCGATGGCGAACTTGAGTCCGAGCTATTTTGGTGATTCGTTCAGGAAGGCTTACGGACAAAGTGTCATGGATTATGTAACGAGTCTGCGTATCAATCATGCCAAACGATTGTTACGCGAGACGGATATGAAGCTGCGGGATATTGCGAAAACAATCGGGTATAGCGATGAGTTTTACTTTAGTCGGAAGTTCAAGAAGGAAGTGGGTGTATCCCCGTCTGCGTATGAAAGAGCTTCCGAACGCAAAGTTGCCGTTTACTCCCCTTCCCTGTTGGGTCATCTAATGGTACTGGGGATTATACCAGTCGCTGCTCCTTTGGATGCGAAGTGGACCCCCTACTATTATCAGCAGTATCAGCAGCGAATTGCCGTTCATCTAAAAGCGGTCGAAACAACACGGAACGATGGCGAACAGGAAATGATGCTTTTGGCTGCCAAACCGGATGTTGTCATTAGCCACAGAGAACTTCCCGAAACTACTAGGCAACGCTTGTCCGCACACGCCATAGACGTCTTGACCCTCCAATCTTCTGACTGGAGAGATCAATTACGTGAAGTTGCCAGTTACACGGGCAAAGAAGCTGCTGGTGACTCCTGGATCGCTTTTTATGAAGCGAAGGCTGCTGACGCTCGCGCAGAGCTTTTGTCCGTGCTCAAGCAAGATAAATTTGCGATCATTCGACTTTATCGGGATGGTATCCATCTCTACAACAACAAGGGAATGAAGGAGCTTCTGTGCGATGATTTGCAGCTTTTTCTTGTAGAAGAGGAAACGGAGCCTTGCAATCAGCCCATCACGCTCGAGCAGCTTGCGAGCTTAGACCCGGAGCGAATCCTGTTGTTCGTTTGTCTGGATGAATCGACACGCCTAAGCTGGCTGACACTACAACATCATTCGCTTTGGAGAGGACTTCGCGCTGTTCAAAATGGCTATCTCTACCCCTTGCCTTCTAATCCGTGGTACGAGTATTCACCGGTTGCCATGAACCGCATGCTGGATGAGATGGTGCTGATGGTAACGGGGAAAAGTCCAAATGCAATTCAAGGTGTTGTCCATGGAGCCCCCTTCTTGTGTGAATTATAATGTTTTCCAGTGAGAAACATTATCATCGAGAGGGGATTCCACGAGTATGACAAAGAAAACTAGCCTTGCGCTAATGCTGACCTCGACGATGCTCGTTGCTGGACTTTCAACAGGATGCGGGAACAACGCAAGCAGTGAGGCAGTGACGCAGAAGGCCAATTCGTCTACCACTGAGAGTGCTGAAGGATCGACAAAAGGCTCTTCTGAACAACCTGCCTACCCGCGGGTACTAAAAGATGAAATGGGTAACGAGGTGACATTACCAGCCGCACCTACCAAAATATTCGCTCCCAATCTGGAAGATACATTGGTCGCATTAGGCGTTGCTCCGGTCGTGCAGTGGTCAACTGGCGCAAGACCAAAAATGTATTTGCAAGATCAGCTAAAAGATGTTCCATCCATTACCTTCGCAGGTGGATTGCCTCCAGAGCCGGAAGCGCTTATGGCCCATGAGCCAGATCTCATCCTCTTGCACAATGCCAACCATATCGAAAGCGGCGTGTATGATAAATATAAGATGATTGCTCCGACGTATGTGTTCAAGCAAGCAAATGCTGATCTGGAATCTTCCGTACGGGTGGTTGGCGATCTGTTGGGCAAGTCGGCGGAAGCTGAAGAAGCTTTGCAGAAATATAAGGAGCATGTCGAGTCAGCCAAAAAGGAGCTGGCCCCCCATATCCAAGGCAAAAAAGCAGCGATTATTCGCTTCAATGGCAGAGGGATGTTCTTCATCAAATACGATTTCTTCAGTGGATACGTACTTACCAATGAGCTAGGCTTTTTGCCGAGCCAGGTTGTATCCGGCGGTGACATTCATTTATCACTAGAGAGCTTGCCTGATTTGGATGCGGACTATATTTTCCTCATCAATGACGCTAATACGGGGGATACGTTCGAGAAAGATTTGACAGAGAGTCCTGTGTGGAAAAGCATGGAGGCTGTGAAGAACGGTCGTACGTTTAAAGTAGAGGGAGATCACTGGTTAAGTGGCGGCCTGATCGCACATAGGAAAGTCATTGACGATGTGAAAGGATTGATTGCAAAATGAGAATCATAGAGAAAAACAGCTACTCCCCTCGTAATTGTGTAGACTGGTCACTGCAATCAAGCCAAGGTCGTGACTATCGGATTATGATTGCGATTCCGGAAGCTGAGGCCCCTCCTGAAGGGTATGCGGTTATTTATGCTGTGGATGGCGATGCGATGTTTGGAACGATTGCCGAGACAGTGAAGGTGCAAACCCGTAAGCCCAAGGGCTTCAACCCAGCCATTGTTGTAGGAATCGGCTATCCATCACGTCTCCCCTTTGACATGGACCGCCGTTGTTATGATCTGACCATGCCTGTGGACGCAGCTACGCTTCCTGACCGACCAAATGGGCAGCCGTGGCCAGAGCATGGCGGAGTTGATTTGTTCCTCGATTTCCTTGAACAGCAGCTAATGCCAGCTATTTCTTCCGAGTGGAAAATAAATCTGAACAAACAGGCGATTTTCGGCCACTCCTTGGGTGGTCATTTCACACTGTATGCGATGTTCTCGCGTCCGAAGCTATTTACTCACATCGTATCAGGCAGCCCTTCCATCTGGTGGGGCAACGACGAGGTTTTGAGGGAACAAGAGCGCTTCATCGCCCAATGGAAAGGGGATTACGAACGAAAGCTGCTGGTCATTGTTGGCGGTGATGAGCTTTCCTTCATGGTCGAGGGTGCACAACGGGTCGTCGAGCGCATGGAACCACTCGTTTCCAAAGGTGTTCAAGTGAGCTACATCAAATTCGAAGATGAGGGCCACGTAAGCGTGCTGCCTTCCGCTATTAATAGACTTGTGCGGTTTGTGCTTACGGATTAGCCTTCTGATACTCTTTCGTAAACGTAAAGGACAGACAAATGATACGATATATTCGTTTATTGCTTCATTTCGGCTATCAAGAAGCCATGTCTTGCTTGTTTCCAGTCTTTATTTTTGCTTCATTGGCCTTATCCAAGCTCGTCACCATTCCTGGTTTGCCGAGGTATGACCTCCTGCTTTTGCTCTGCCTACTCTTCCAGATCTTCATGGTGAAAAGTGGCTTGGAGTCTCGGGACGAATTGAAGGTTATCACGGTCTTTCATGTAATCGGGCTGTGCTTGGAAATATTCAAGGTACATATGGGATCTTGGAGCTATCCAGAGGATGCGTACAGTAAGGTGTTTGGCGTTCCTCTTTACAGTGGGTTCATGTACGCCAGTGTCGCGAGCTACTTATGTCAAGCGTGGCGCCGACTTGAGGTCTCTCTCTCTGGCTGGCCGAATCAGATTATCGCCACCATTTTGGGCGCCATGATTTATCTGAACTTTTTCACCCACCATTATATTTGGGATTTGCGTTGGGTGCTGATGGCAGCGATTTTCATTGTCTTCTGGAAAACACGTGTTTATTTTAGCGTCGCGAACGAGCGATTTTTCATGCCTATCCCTCTTGGTTACTTTTTGATCGGTTTTTTCATTTGGATTGCGGAAAATATAGCAACGTTCCTCGGCGCCTGGAATTATCCGAATCAAAAAGCAGGCTGGGAGCTCGTGCATCTCAGTAAAATCAGCTCGTGGTTTTTACTTGTCATCGTGAGCTTCATTATCGTGGCGGAATTGAAGCACGTAAAATCCAGAAGATCCCAGTCCCATGATAGCAAGAAACACATGTAAAAAGCCTATCCACTCTTACGAAACGTCAAAGGGTGGATAGGCTTTCGCTTCTTACTTACTAACGTTGCTCAGTACATTCTCAATCATTTGGCGGTTGGCAATGACGCCTGTGTACAGCCAACTGGAATCTTTCGCAAACGTATAGGCATTTCCATTCTTCACAGCAGGGATATTCGCCCAGACTGGATCTTTTTGTAGCTGTTCCACAGCAGTTGGATTACTGGTTACGATAAACAAGTACTCGGCATCGAGTTCAGCCAATTTCTCCATAGAGATCGCGTTCCAGTTTGCTTCTCCTGACTTGGAGATTTCCTGAACGATGGCAGGAGCCTTAAACCCGAGGTCCTTGTAGAGCACATCTCCGCTAGACAAGTCCTGACGTGCTACGTACACATTTTTCCCCGTCATCCACAGTGCAGCCGCTGATTTTTCCCCGATCGCTTGCTGCAGCTTTTGTTTGGACTCGGTTGCAAATGTCTCATAATCTGCCAGCACTTTCTTCGCTTCTTCTCCCTTGTTGAGGACTTCTCCTACTGTCAGGAGCTCTTTACGCCAATCGCTGTTCTTTTCTTTTCCAATGGTGTAAGTAGGAGCGATTTTCGAGTACTGGCTATACTTATCCCCTTGGATCAGGGATGCGCTTTCCAAAATAATCAGGTCGGGGCTGTGGCTCATCACGACCTCTGGCGGCAGATCATAAGGAATCGCTGGAATACCCGCCAGCTCTTTTTGCAGGTAGCCTTGTACCTGGCTGTTCCCTACTGACCATTGAGCAACTGGCTTCACTCCCAGCGCTACTAAATGATCCTCCAGATAAGAAGCGATCACGCGTTGCGGTTGAGCTGGAACTGTTACTTCATTTCCCATCGCATCCTTCAATACCCGTGGAGCTTCCGCCGCTGGTGCCGCGGTCTGGCTGTTGCCCGCTTGTGTCTCTGGACTTGAAGGGTTCTGCTGGCCAGAGCAAGCACTCACAATGAGCACTAAGCTTGCTAATACCATGCTGGCTATCGAATGTTTCGTTATTTTCTTCATACGTTTGTTCCTCCATCTGTGCCTTGTCATCAAGCCAATCTTGCTAACTCGACCACACTCACAATGAGAATAATAATCAAAATCACAATGGGTATTATAACGGATTATGCTGAGATGCTCAACTTTTTGTTTATCGAAACGAAAAAAGACCTCCTGCCTGCGAAGCAGAAAGTCCCTCTTCTATCCGTCTTGCAGCCTTATCGCGGAACCCCGCTTAACAAGAATCGATGCAGTCCCCCAATCAGACAAACACCGGCTGTTACAAAAAACGCAATGAAGTACGAATGGTGCCAATTCCCCAGCAAGCCTGCCAATACTGGGCTCAATACCGCACCGATCGACAATACCGCTGAGTAAATACTAAACACGCTACCGTATTGCTCTCGGGGTGAATGTACCGTCAAAATGGTCGCAAAAGCCGGGAACAGCATCCCAAAGCACGCACCGAAGAAAAACATCATCACATGAATCGGAATCGCCAAACCGATTGCGAGGGCGTACAAAAGAAGGCTAAGCACACCCAATCCAGCAAATGTTCTCGTCTCAACGGGTACACGATGTAGCCAAAACTGGCACAAAATCGCAAGGGCCCCCAATCCTTTCAAACTGAACAATATGCCAGTAACAGCCGGGGACAGCCCTTGTCTTTGGATGAGCAAGGGCACTTCGTAGATGATCGTTCCCTGAGCGTAAATGATCGCAAATCCCCCAAGAAACGCAGGGTACAGCATTCGATTTTCCAGGATGGCGGTAAGGCTCTTCTTGCCTCCACCTTTGATCCGTGGCGGGGATGGCGTGCTTCCCTCTACTCTATCCGGCAGCATCATCCATGCGAAAACACCAGCAATGATCATCATGTAGCCAAGAATTACGAACGATTGACCATAGCCGAACTGCACCGCCAAAAAGCTACCGACTGCCGGGGATACGATACCTGCCGAGGTAAGGACCAATCCCTTTTTGCCCATGATCTCGCCCTGCTCAAGTGCCGTCTTCCCTGTTTCTCCGAGCAAGGCAGAACAAGCAGGCGATACAAACGCCATCAAGAACCCGAGCATCAGACGAAAGGTAAAGAAACCCGCGGTATTTTGCACGATGCCTTGACCAATCAGCATCACCCCAGCCAAAATCAATCCACCTGCAATAAACCATTTTTTCGGATAGCGATCGAGAAAAGGGCCAGCGAGCAGGTTTCCTGTCAAATTGCTGATCGCATAACCGCCGAGCACGAAGCCGATCATCGCAGCGGATACACCCAATACGTTTAAATACGGCGCAAGAAGAGGCGTCTGCGCGTGCATGTCAAAGGCAACCAGAAACAAAACCACTAACAAGAGAGCCCTCAAAGCATTCCCTTCCTCTCAAACGGCCTGTCTTTGTCCCAGTATATGAAGGGAATGGTACAAGTAGGATACAAAAAGAAGAAGGAAGATTCAGAATAAGTGTAGCAATTAATTTTGTATTGCCGTAATATTTACTGTATTACTGTAATCGTTTTTGTGCAGGAGGTGACTTTTTGGAGCAAGTTTACAAAAAAATACGAGCGCTTCGTATACAGCAGGAGCTTACATTAAAGGATTTAAGTGAGAAATCAGGATTCTCCGTCAGTTTCTTATCGCAAGTAGAGCGTGGTAACAGCTCGCTCGCGATTACTTCTCTGCAAAAAATTGCGGAATGTCTGGGCGTCCCCATTACGTACTTCTTTGAAGTAGAAAAAGATGTTACGTACCACACGCCCATAGCAAAGCGTAAAACGTTGCAGATTGAAGGGTCACCTGTGAAGTACGTTCGAATCGGTGGGAATTTTCCTGACAGGGCGCTTGAGCCTCTCCTCAACGTGTTGCCACCCGGACAGACGAAGCATGTCGCCTTTCAGCATCCCGGTGAAGAGTTTTACTATGTCGTAAAAGGATGTGTCACCATCGTCGTCGACGAAACGGAATACCATCTCGAGCAAGGAGACACGATTCACTTCCCTTCCTCTCTCCTTCATACGTGGTACAATCCTTCCACTGTTGAAGAAGCCGAGATCCTGTCCGTTTTGACGCCTGTTATTTTTAGAACCTAACACAACGTGTCGTTTCCGCATTGTCTACCAATAAAAAAGGGTGATCTGGATGCAGGAAAGATTGGAAAAGCTGCACGCGTATATGGAAAGCAGGAAACTGGACGCATTGATTATTACGCACCCCAAAAACGTGTACTATTTTACCGGATTTTTGACAGAGCCACATGAACGTTTTATGGGTCTCGTTTTAGTGAGAGGCGAGTCCCCCTTCATCTTCGTTCCATTGCTGGACGGTGAAAAAGCACGGGAGGCTTGTCCTGCCATTATGATTTACACGCATGACGATTCACAGGATGCGCTAACCGTGCTCAAGCATTTGCTGCCGACTCCCCTCTCTCACATTGGTGTGGAGAAGAACCATTTGACAGCGAAAACATATGAGTCGCTCGTATCGATCGTGCAAGCTATAGAAGCAATAGATGTCGGAGAATTGCTGTGCAATATACGCGTGGCTAAGGATGAATCCGAAATCGCAACTATCAAGCGAGCGATTTGGGTGATGGAGGAATCCCTACGCCGTACGCTCCCCCTGATATCCGTAGGAATGACGGAGCTGGACGTCGTCGCAGAGCTGGAATACCAGATGAAAAAGCTAAAAGCCCAAGGCCCTTCCTTTTCCACGATTGTACTGGCTGGAGAAAAAGCAGCACTGCCCCATGGTGACCCGGGGAATCGGCTGATTCAGGCAGGAGAAGTTTTGTTGATTGACGCAGGGGTGTATGTCGATGGGTATGTATCGGATCTGACTCGTACTTTTGCAGTTGGTCAACTGGGTGCGGAATTGCTAGACATGTACGATACAGTCTTGCAAGCGAATTTGGCCGGGATACAGGCCGTTCACCCGGGGGCTCCGATCGCAGATGTAGACCTAGCTGCACGAGCTGTCATTGCGGACCGGGGCTATGGAGAATTTTTCATCAATCGTGTAGGCCACGGGATCGGATTGGAGCTTCATGAGGCCCCGTACGTTCACAGCCAGGCAGCAGGAGAACTCATCCCAGGCATGGTTTTCACGATTGAACCGGGCATTTATCATTCGCAGATCGGTGGCATCCGTATTGAAGACAATGTGCTCGTCACGAAGGATGGCGTAGAAGTATTGACGTCTTTTCCCAAAGAGTTGCAAATCATCGGATAAATGATAAAAGAAAAGGCTGGTGTCGTTCCATTGAAAGTGCTGGAAACAGATCGTCTCATCCTCCGCTGGCAAACGGCCGAAGACGCTGATTTTGTCTTGAAACTGATGAATGAACCTTCTTGGATTCGATTTATTGGCGATCGTGGTCTTCGTACAACGGAAGACGCCCGCAACTATATTTTGAATGGTGCTGTCGCAATGTACGAGAGTCTTGGCTTTGGTCTGTATATGACTGAACTGAAGGAAGGAAATGTTCCGATCGGTTTATGTGGACTGATTAAGAGAGATTCGTTGGAGGATGTTGATATCGGTTTTGCCTTTCTTCCTGCATACTGGGGTAAAGGCTACGCGTATGAGGCAGCCTCTGCGGTTCTTGCCCACGGAAAAGAAGTTGTCGGCTTACAGCGCATCGTAGCAATCACCAACCCCGATAATGAGTCTTCTGCCAATCTTCTAAAGAAAATCGGTCTGCAAGAAAAAGGGATGATCACCCTTTCCAATGATACGAAGGAGGTCAGGTTTTTTGCCATCGAATTCTAGGCTATGCTGTCCAAGTGAGTCGTAGAATTGGTGAAATGGATCAGACGTCCGTATTCGTTATACTCCAACAAGTGGATACCAGTGTCGCCTGTGGCAAAGTAAATGTCGTGCAAGACAGGCAGTTGCAAGAAGCTTTCGATGATTCTTGAGATCATGCCTCCGTGGGAAACAATCGCAATTCTTTTATAGGAAGTACTAAGATGCCTGATTGCGGAATAGATTTGCTCCCCGCGTGCGCGGAATTCAATCTTGCTCTCGCCATCTCCGCCCAGCTTTTCGTGCGGCAAGATTCCCCAAGGAAACGGGACTTCCTCTAAGGGCTTGCCTGCCAGGTCCCCATTATTGTGCTCTTGCAGCTCGGGTATGTACTGAACCGGACAACCCACTGTCTCAGCCAAAATAGAGGCGGTCTCACTGGCTCGCTTGAGTGTGCTCGCCCAAATAAATTCTGGAGGAAACTGCTCTAGAACACGTGCTGCCATGAGCCGTACCTGTTTACGGCCTTCTTCTGTCAAAGAAAAATCTGCCTTACCTTCATGTACATTCAAAATGTCAGCTTCGGATTGTCCATGTCGAATCAACAAAATTTGCATTGTATTGCCTCCTCCTGAGGGATAAAGAGGGCCTCACCGTGAACGGGAGGCCCTGCATTTCCTTTTTCAATTAAGAATGAACGGATTTCAAGCCAAGAGAACTTTCGTGGAACTTGATATTCGAGTACTTATCCATCGCGACACGCAACTGGTACTCGCTCTCAAACAGCATAACCGGACGGCCATAACGGTCAGAAACGGTTCTGTTCTTGACAACATCGAGGTCTGCTTTCTCCCCTTCGAGCCAGCGAGCGATTTGATACGGCATACGCGTCAGCATGATGTCTACCCCGTACTCGGCTTTCAAACGGTATTCCAGTACCTCGAACTGCAGTACACCTACCACGCCAAGAATCAGTTCTTCCATCGGATGGGTACGGAATAACTGCACCGTTCCTTCCTCGGTCAACTGCATGATCCCTTTTTGGAATTGCTTGTGCTTCATGGCGTCCTTCACCATCACCTTGGAGAAAAACTCCGGCGAGAAGTGCGGCATTTCTTCGTACTCAAACGATTTTCCGACGCAGAGTGTATCGCCGATCTGGAAAATGCCTGGGTCAAAAAGACCGATGACATCTCCCGCGAACGATTCATCGACTATTTCGCGGTCCTGTGCCATAAACTGTACCGGCTGTGCCAATTTGATGTCTTTGCCAAGACGGACGTGCTTGACTGACATTCCCCGCTCAAACTTGCCGGAGCAAATACGCAAGAAAGCGATGCGATCTCGGTGAGCTGGATTCATGTTGGCTTGGATTTTAAAGATGAAGCCGGAAAACGCGTTCGAATACGGATCGATCAAGCCTTCTGTACTTTTCTTCGCAGAAGGTGCTGGTGCCATTTGCAGGAAGTTGTCCAGGAATGTTTGTACACCGAAGTTATTGATGGCACTACCGAAGAAAACAGGCGTCAGTTGCCCTTTGTTGATCAGTTCAGGATCGTATTCATCTCCTGCAACATCCAGCAGGGAGATTTCGTCCTGCAATTGCTGCCACAGTTCTTGACCGACACGCTCACCGATCAGTGGATCTTCTGCTCCCTCTACAGGGAAAAAGGAAATGTCCTCGTGCTGTGTATTACTTTGATACATCTCGACACGAGACTTCATGCGGTCAAATACGCCGCTGAAATAGCTGCCCATCCCAATCGGCCAGTTCATTGGATAAGAACGAATACCCAGTACGCGCTCAATTTCTTCCAAGAGCTCGAATGGATCTTTACCGTGACGGTCCAGCTTGTTCACAAACGTAAAGATTGGAATACCCCGCATCCGACAGACCTTGAACAGCTTGATCGTCTGTGCCTCTACCCCTTTTGCTACGTCGATAATCATCACAGCAGCGTCAGCAGCCGTCAGCGTGCGGTACGTATCTTCACTGAAGTCCTGGTGACCAGGTGTATCCAAAATGTTGATGTGATGTCCGTTGTATTCGAAATCCATCGCACTGGACGTAACGGAGATTCCACGCTTTTTCTCGATCTCCATCCAGTCGGAGGTGGCGTGCTTGGAATTTTTGCGCCCTTTGACCATCCCTGCTTCACGGATGGCTCCGCCGTAGTAGAGCAGCTTTTCCGTCATTGTCGTTTTACCCGCATCCGGGTGGGAGATGATGGCGAAGGTACGGCGTTTTGCTATCTCATTTTCCCATTGGGGATTGGATTGACTCATCTTCATTCTCCTGTCATCGCAAATAAGTAACACTTTCGTTTCCTCTACGATTATACCGACAAATGCTTGCCGCATCCACCTCGTAATTTTTCATCTACTTTCGGCAAAAATAATGATTTCAAGGATGATAGTATAAGCGCAACAAAGGCCACGTACAAGGCTTTGCGTAGCCAAGCTTCCTAAAAACCGTTATAATATTTCAGTAGTAAAAATTTTTTGACTGCATGACTTACATATTGTTTACCAAGATATAACAAAACGATAGGAGGAACCCTATGTCAACGACTGTGGAAACACGTGCGGCCGAATTTCGTGACTATGTGAAGAAAATAACCAGCTACACGCAAGCGCTGAACGTTCTTTATTGGGACAAGGCTACACAAGCGCCTCGCAATGGTATGGATGCCCGTTCCGAAATCATCGGGACATTGGCTGGCGAGCAATTCAAGCTGGCGACGTCTAAAGAAATGGAAGCGCTTTTGACGGAGCTGAGTGAGCCATCTGTCCTCGAAACATTGGATGAAATTACCCGTCATAGTGTGCTGGAATGCAAAAAGGAATTTGACCGCAACAGGAAAATTCCTGCTGACAGACATCAAGCGTACGTCGTGCTGACCGCTAAGGCTGAAACAGTGTGGGAAGAAGCTCGTGCCAACAACGACTTTTCCATGTTCCAGCCGTACCTAGAGAAAATCGTGAACTTCCAGCTCGAGTTCATCGAGTATTGGGGTCATGACGGCAAAAACAAGTACAACACCCTCTTGGACATGTATGAGCCTGGCATGACTGTCGATCAGCTCGATCCGATCTTTGCCACCTTGCGCGAGAAAACGGTCAAGCTGGTAAAAGCGATCGCCGACTCCCCGAACAAACCAGACACATCATTCTTGACGAAAAACTTCCCAGTGGCAGACCAGGAAACATTCAGCCGTTATATCCTCGAGAAAATCGGGTACGACTTCAAGTCTGGCCGCATGGATCGCAGTGCTCATCCATTCTGCACCACCTTCAACCCTGGTGATGTCCGCATTACGACGCGCTACGCTGAAAATGATTTCAATTCTGCGCTCTTCAGTTGTATTCACGAGGCTGGCCACGCGATGTATGAGCAGAATATCAATCCTGACTTGCTGTTCACTCCTCTGTGCGATGGTACCTCCATGGGGATTCACGAATCTCAATCCCGCTACTGGGAAAACATGGTCGGACGCAGTCTGCCGTTCTGGAATCACTTTTTCGCTGACTTGCAAAAAGCGTTCCCTACCCAATTCGAGGGTGTGTCTGTAGAAGACCTGCATCGTGCGGTTAACGCTGTTACTCCTTCCTTTATCCGGACTGAAGCAGATGAGTTGACGTACAACCTGCATGTCATGATCCGCTACGAAATCGAGAAAGGCTTGATCAATCAAACCATTCAAGTAGCTGATCTGCCAAAAATCTGGAATGAAAAAATGAAAGAATACCTCGGTGTTGAGCCACCGACAGATGCACTGGGTGTGCTTCAGGATGTACACTGGTCAGGCGGAATGATCGGTTACTTCCCTACTTACTCGCTGGGTAATGTGTATGCGGCACAATTCGTCCACGTTATGGAGCGGGAGATCAACGGCTACGAAGAGCTGATCGCAAAAGGCGATTTCGCTCCGATCCGTGAGTGGCTCAAGGAAAAAATTCATCAGTACGGTAAAATGAAGAGCCCTCGTGAACTCGTCCAAGCAATTACAGGCGAAGGTACAAATGCGACTTACTTGATGAATTATCTGGAGAAAAAATACACAGACGTATACAAGCTGTAAGCAGTTCTACCCTTGGTATCCAATGTTCTCCCTGCTCAGGGAGGACATTTTCATTTTATCAGTTACCTTTCGTAACCTACGTACATAAAAGTGCATCCTTCCCCCCGCGGATAAATGATAGTACACTGCACAATATACATGAGATTCCTATTGTCTTGAAAAAGGAGTGTTATCGATTGGCTATCGATCTAAAAGGAAAAACCGCAATCATTACAGGAGCAGGTAAAGGCATCGGTCGCGCTACTGCAATTGCGTTGGCAAAAGAAGGCGTAAATCTCGGCCTCTTGGCTCGCTCTGAGGAAAATTTGAAGCAAGTAGCCAAGGAAGTAGAAGCATACGGCGTGAAGGTCGCGATTGCGACAGCAGACGTTTCCAACTATGATGACGTCACGACAGCGGTTACCTCTATCAAAAATGAACTGGGTCAAATTGATATCCTGCTCAACAATGCAGGCGTCGCTAAATTCGGTAAATTCCTGGAGCTGGAAACCAGCGAATGGGAGCAAATCATCCAAGTCAATCTGATGGGTGTGTACTACGTGACTCGCGCTGTACTCCCTGGCATGATTGACCAGAACTCCGGTGACATTATCAACATCTCCTCCACTGCGGGGCAAAAAGGAGCTCCTGTCACCAGCGCGTACAGTGCATCCAAGTTTGGTGTTCTTGGTCTGACTGAATCGTTGGCTCTCGAGGTTCGCAAACACAACATTCGCGTAACGGCGCTTACGCCTAGCACAGTAGCAACCGATATGGCAATTGACTTGGGTCTGACCGACGGAAATCCAGAAAGGACCATGCAGCCTGAGGATATTGCTGAGTTCGTGGTTAGCCAGTTGAAGCTGAACAAACGCATCTTTGTAAAATCCGCTGGACTTTGGTCCACCAATCCATAGAAATGGCATGGCAAAAAAGCGAAAAGAGTCCGCTCGTACAGGCGGATTTCTTTTCGCTTTTTTCTTTAGAAAAAGGATTTCCCCAACAAATAAGGAACTATTTAAATAATTAAGTATCATTTGTTAAAAAAGGAGGTTTTCCTTTGCAAAAACACTTGCTTACAACTTCTTCTTTTCATGAGGCACAAGCCTATGTCAATTTTGTCATCCTTGAGCCAACCCTGCTTCCATTCGGCACAAAAGTATCAGCTATTAGTGTCAGAAAAGAAACACCTACCGTGCGCTCATCCATACGTTTTGAAATCTCAGGAACCAACCGCTCCTTTCGCATCAAGCAATTTTTTTATGATTGGTCCATCCCGGGAATACATGCAGATTCAAATCTGGTTAGTCAAGGTGAGCCATTTGTCTTGCACAATATCGCTGGCTTTGTAGGTATCGATTATAAAGGAAATGTTGCAGCAGCTCATGCGCGATGGTTTACACAAATAGAATTGTCTGTACAAGAAGGACACTTTGAGGAAGAGGAGTTGCTTTCATTCTTGGAAGGCTTAGTCCCCTCTGTACATGAAGCCATTCATGAAATCGGTCAGAAATCTTTCGCGTTAACGAGTCATACGGCCAGATTCCGAGTTCCTCGCTGGAGTGAAGACGATCCGATCAATCGTGTAAAATGGCTAAGCTCATCTTTTCTCGAAGACAGAGATGTATCCGCCCCATCTCTACCCTTTCCAAAGCATTTGCAATCCTTCCTCTGTGATTCAGCAGGAAGTTACCAACATGCTGATGGCATGGAGTATCAATTCTTGTACCGTGACCGTGATAATCTAACCGATTGCATATGGGTTTGGCAGGCTCCCAAGTCTTTGGGAAGCCCCTTTCCACTTACCGTAGGTAAAAGTCTGGGAACACGGACAAAATGGAACATGGAGAAGCGAAACGTTTCAAATACAGAAGTCATTTTATGTAAGCAGGCAACAACAGTTCCAGCATGGCAGATACACTGGAAGCAGTCGCAATATGACTATCACATACACATACGAGCCAATGACAGACTAACACAGGAGCAGGTTTTGGATTTCGCTTTTCAAATCATTGCCGCGTGAAATCGCTTCAATTTTGTTCACGTTCTATCCACGATTTCTTCACGCCTTATTCACACCTGCCCAACCAAAAATGCCCTCAACTGGAGTATGATGAACATGTAAAACATTTCCACAAAGTGGAGGGTATCCTTATGATACAAATGCTGTCGAATTGGTTGTGGGGGAATGAAGAACAAGAAGTCGTTCCATTCGAGACGAAAAGATACGTCCGGAATGAAATGGAGCAATTCACGTTCAATGAGCCACAGCAAGTGCTGCCGTATCCGCTTCCCCAGTTATAAGATCCAATACTTGATCCAATATAACCTGAAGCTGCCGAATCTGGCAGCTTTTTTTGCTCCTTTCTGAAAGCGCTCACTGATGTGCTACAATGTGGTAAACAGGAGGAGTCGATTTGGTCGAGTTCACAGAAAAATGGTTGCCCACATACATTCGCCGCGATTTGGCGGTTTTATTTTGCGGTATCAATCCAGGACGTATATCGGCTACGACCGGTTTCCACTACGCCAATCCAGCCAACCTGTTTTGGCGCGGATTGTACGAAGGCGGCCTGACCCCTCACAAGCTCTTGCCCGAGGAAACCGCTACCCTTTTAGATTACAACTATGGAATTACCGATCTGGTCTCACGTCCTACCCGCTCCGCAACAGACCTGCGTAATGAGGATTATGCCACAGGTGCAGAGCTGTTCGTCCAAATGATCCAGACCTACCGACCTCGTGTCATTTGTTTTAACGGCATTACTGCTTTTCGTCACGCGACCGGACAAAAGAAAGAAGCAGTATCACTGGGGCTACAGACAATCAGGTACTTTGGGACGGAGGACTGGTCTGGCAGCTATGTGTTTGTCGTCCCGTCTACCAGTGGGGCTAACGCATCTTTTACCCGTGAGGAACGAATCACCAAGTTTACGGAGCTGAGTCATTTTTTACGCGAGATGAATTGGCACCCTCTTCCCTTGCCTGGTGAATAGTTCCTTCTGTGTCAATCACTGCTCTTCTTCCGTACAATACTTGTAGCTCTGTTTGCAAGGAGGGTCATCAGCAGTGGACGACCTCATCAAAAAAATCCAGAACAGATACGCCATGACTGTTTTGCATCACAAAACCATTCGGGATACATCCAAATCACTTGTCATTTACCTGGAAACAACCAATGGCAAATTCATCGGAAAAGTTTTCACTATGGAAAAGGAACGTTTACATTTCATTTTGAATGCAGAAGCGCATTTGCGCAAAAACGGTGTGCTCATCCCCGACATTCAACGTTCCGAAAACAATAAGCGTTACATCACTCATAAAGAAAAGGTTCTCGTTCTCCATAAAAGGCTATCCTGGGCAAATATTGCGTATAACTCCCCTATTCGAATGGAACGGATCGGCATCGTATTAGGCAAATTTCATGCAAGGTCGCTCGGTTTTTCCTCCAGGTATGGCGAGCTTTACCATGGCGCAGAAAAATGGTCCGGTGAGTACAAGGCAGATTTAGCTGCCATTGAGAAGTGGGAGCTTCGATATGCCGGGAAGAAAGATCAAAAATACGCTGTTATCGCGGAATACCTTCCTTTTTTCAAACAAGCGGGGAAGACAGCCAAAGAACATTTGCTATCCTCTCGGTACTTCTCGAAGTGGAAAAAGGAACCACTGCGCAACCACTTTCTCTGTCACGGCGATTTTAACAATGGGAATTTGCTCGTCAGTAATCAAAGAATTGCGATCATTGACTGGGAGGACGTTCGTTACGATTTTCCGTCCAAAGACATTGCCCGTGTTCTATCCCTTGCTATGCGAAAAAATGATCAGTGGAACGAGGAATTGTTCTCTCATTTATTGCGTGGCTATCTCCAAGAAAATCCCCTGTCGATTGAGCAACTGCATTTGCTCTTTGTCGATCTCGCTTTCCCACATATTATTGAACGTTTTTTACGCAAGAAGCTGTATGCCCAGATGAGCCTTGCTGAAATCCAACAGTTTTGCAATCGGGAAGCTCTCAAGACCGCCTTTATGTTAGACGAAATGAAGGCCCATGTATAATAGACACAAGGCTATAGCCTGTCTATACACATAGGCCTTCTCTATTTAACTGGCGTAAACAGTTAAATCTGGGCCAGCTTCACCAATGAGCTTTGCTGGCGCGTATATTGAATGAGCTCTGCCGCCATCTCGTAATAATTGAAAGGTGTAATCAGATAGATGCCATTGAAGTAACGTACGGCCGTGTCTACCAATTCCTTCGCGATCGCGATTCCTTCCTGTCGGGCGGCCTCTCCCTGTACCTTTTTCATCCGGTCGAGAGCCTCTGTCGACAGCTTGATTCCCGGCACTTCATTATGCAGGAACTCCGCATTGCGCGAGCTGGTCAGCGGCATGATCCCGATAAAGACAGGAATGCCGATATGCTTCGTCGCCTCGTACACATTCCGAATGGACTCAGCATCGTACACAGGTTGCGTCATAATGTAATCCGCGCCTGCCTCGACCTTCTTTTCCAAACGCGCAACGGCAGCATCCATATTTCGGACATTCGGGTTAAAGGCTGCGCCCACGATGAACTGGGCTTTTTGCTTTAACGGACGTCCTGAGAACGAAACACCTTCGTTCAACTGCTTCACCATGCGAATCAGATCAAACGAGGTTACATCAAATACCGAGCTGGCACCTGGCAAGTCCCCAAAACGCGATGGATCGCCAGTAATCACCAATATTTGATCGATCCCCAAAGCGTGCAGCCCCATTAAGTGCGATTGCTGCCCAATCAGATTGCGGTCGCGGCAAGCAATGTGCAAGAGCGGATCGATTCCATGCCTGCCCTTCATGAGTGCCCCGAGAGCCATGTTGCTCATCCGCACGGTCGCCAACGAGTTATCCGCCAGCGTAATGGCATCCGCTCCTGCTTTGTGCAGCTCGCAGCATCCGTCTAGAAATTGGTCTGCATCCAGATCACGCGGCGGATCAAACTCGACAATAATCGTCGTTGCTGTTTTTACGCGCTCGACAATGCTTGGTTTCTCCCTCTCCCTCGTGTTCTGCACAGAAATCGAAGGACGATCTCCAGCCACGATGGTTGGGTTCACACGCGCTTGCGGCTCAAGTGACTCAAGTGCATCCGCAATCGCCTTCACATGTGCAGGTGTGGTTCCGCAACATCCACCAATCAAGCGTACCCCCTGCTCACGCAAGCGAAGTGCACTTTGTCCAAAATATTCAGGTGATGATTTAAAAGCGTATTCTCCGTCAGTCATCCCCAGACGACCCGCATTCGGGAATACGGATAAGAGTGCATCTTCTGGTATCACTGTATTTTCAAACGAGCGTAGTAATTCAGCGGGACCAAGGCGACAGTTCAGTCCGATCACGTCAGCGCCTGCGGCTTTCAGCTCGGAAAAAGCGTCTGTCAGAGCGTAACCATCACGTGTGCGCCCTACTTCCAATGTGGCTAACTGCGCGATTACAGGTACATCTGTGAGTGGACGGATTACCTCAATCGCCAGAAGCAGCTCCTCCAAGTCCAGGAACGTCTCCAGAATCAGTCCGTCTACCCCCGCATGCAACAGTGCAATCGCCTGTTCCTCATACTGGTCACGGTATTCATCCAAAACCTTTTTCTTTACCCGTCCAGCCAAAATCGATCCGATGCTTCCAGCCACATAAGCATCATCCTGTGCGGCTTCCCGTGCAATAGCGACTGCGAGCCGGTTAATCCGTGCTACCTTATGCTCCAGACCGTAACGACTCAACGCATCTCGGTTGGCAGAATACGTATTTGTCTCCAGGAAACGTGCACCGGCCTGATAGTAGGACGTATGAACTTCATGTACCAAACGAGGATTGGATAAACACAGCTCCTCAAAGCTGACGCCAACCGGGACGCCCAGCCCGTGCAGCTGGGTCGCCATCGCACCATCTCCGACTAGCAAGTGGTCTTTCAAATAGGCTCGTAAATCTTTCTTTCTCGTCGTCAACTCAATCCCTTCTCTCCCATATTCATTATCTTTACACTTCAAAAATGGATGGACCTGCATTGAAATAACGCGCTTCAGGGTGAGCAAATACCATCGCCGATACGGAAGCTTCTGGCTCCATCATGAAGCCCTCTGTCAGCTGAACGCCGATATCCTCCGGACGCAACAGACGGAACAACTGCGCCTGATCTTCCAGGTTCGGGCAAGCAGGATAACCGAAGGAGACACGAATGCCCTGATATCTAGCACCGAAGCGCTCAAGCATCGTCATCTCAACCGGGTCCGGTATGCCCCACACGTCGCGCATAACGTGGTGAATTCGCTCAGCAAATGCCTCTGCCAGCTCCAATGCCAAGGCTTGGAGGACATGAGAGCGCAAGTAGTCACCACGCTCTTTTAGCTCTGTAGATTTTTCGCGAATCCCGCCCCCAGCCGTTACGGTCAGGAATCCGACATAATCCATTTCCTTGCTCTCCACTGGTCGCAAGAAGTCGGACAGGCAAAGATGAGGTTCTTCCAATTGACGCGGGAACGAAAAGCGCTCCAGCAGCTTGCTGTGGTCTTTTGGATCATAGACCAAAATATCGTTGCCATCTGACTGAGCCGGGAAGAACTGATACACACCGTGTGTCGTAATGGTTCCTTTTTGCTTCGCTTCATTTAATAGTTCTTCCACAATGCCATACAGTTCCAGTACCTTCTCGTCGCCTGCCTCTATCAATCTATCTACATTTCCGCGAACACCGAGGTGTTTTCCGAGGAGCATCCGCAGGTTCAAATATGGTTGCAAATGGCTGAGCGGATATTGTCGCAAAACATGTCGTTCACAATCAGGCGGCAGATGGATTGGAACGGTTCTGCTGATGGCTGAGCGAGCTGGCAATGGTGCTTTTTTCTCCTCGACAACAGGCTGAGCCGTTGCAACTGCTTCCAGCAGATGCTGCTGTTCCTCTACCAAGCGATCACGTTCCTCCGGATTTTGCAGACGATTCACGAGCTCCAGACCATCCATGGCATCTTTTGCGTATAAAACAATTCCACGGTATTCCGGTGCGATCCGGTTCGATGTGAACTTGCGCGTCAACGCCGCACCGCCTACCATCATCGGGATATCAATGCCTGCATCACGCAGGTCTTGTGCAGTAATGACCATTTGCTGTGCGGATTTTACCAAGAGTCCAGAAAGACCGATGGCATCCGGCTTTTCTTCTCTGCAAGCGGCAATCAGTTGCTCTGGCGGTACCTTGATCCCCAGGTTTACGACATTGTAGCCGTTGTTTGACAAGATAATTTCCACGAGGTTTTTTCCGATGTCGTGTACATCGCCCTTGACTGTCGCCAGCAAGATTTTCCCCTTGGCAGCGGCATCGCTTTTTTCCATGAATGGCTCTAAAAACGATACGGATGCCTTCATCACTTCCGCGCTCTGCAACACTTCTGCCACGATCAGTTGGTTTCCGTTGAACAGGCGACCGACCTCTTCCATCCCAGTCATCAACGGACCGTTGATGATCTCGAGCGGTGTGTATTTATCCAAAGCCAGCTTCAGGTCTTCCACCAGACCATCCTTGGAGCCTTCGACAACATAACGGGCCAAACGTTCCTCGAGTGTTAACGAGGAGACTTCCACACTGACTTCCTTTTTCTTTTGGCGATAAAATTCGGTGAAGGCCGCCAATGTCTCATCATTTGTCTCGAATAGAAGGGCTTCTGCCAGCTTTCTCTCGTCTTCTGGAATCGAAGCGTAGCGTTCCAGCTTTTCCGTGTTGACGATGGCGTAATCAAGCCCTGCGAGAGTCGTGTGATACAAGAAGACCGCATTCAGCACTTCCCGACCCGCTGGAGGCAAGCCGAAGGAAACGTTACTGACACCCAGGATCGTCTTGCAAGCAGGCATTGCTTGTTTGATCAAACGAATGCCTTCTACCGTTTCCTTTGCAGAGCCGATGTATTGTTCATCCCCTGTCCCTACTGGAAAGACGAGTGGATCGAAAATAATATCCTGTGGCTTTATTCCATACTGGTTGACAAGAATGTCATATGAGCGTTGCGCGACCTCCAGCTTCTTTTCGCGCGTGATAGCCATACCTGCTTCCTCAATCGTTCCAACGACAACGGAGGCACCGAACTTGTGAATAAGCGGAACGACTTCCTCAAATCGCTCCAACCCGTCTTCCAAGTTGATCGAGTTGAGAATGGCCTTCCCTTGTGAGTAGCGAAGTCCCAGCTCCATGACCTTGGCATCTGTCGAGTCGATCATGAGGGGCGCTTTTACTTTTTTCACGATGAACTGTAGGAATTTTTCCATATCTTCGTATTCATCACGGTCAGGATCAGCCAAGCATATATCGATGACATGTGCGCCTCGCTTTACTTGGGCCCGGGCAATATCGGATGCTTCTTCATAGTGACCAGCTGCAATCATTTCACGGAATTTTTTGGAACCAATGACATTGGTCCTCTCCCCTACTAGCAGGGGACGATTGTCATCTTCGACGTAAACGACCTCGATCCCGGAGACCGCGCTCAGCGTTTCTACGGCTGCACTGCGCGGCTTGCAGTCTTTCAATGCTTCTGCCATCGCTTGAATATGGTCAGGCGTTGTTCCGCAGCAGCCGCCAGCGACGTTTATCCAGCCCTGTTCAGCAAACGCCAGCATTTTGGAGGCAAGTCCTTGTGGCGTTTCATGGTAATGGCCGTTCTCGTCTGGCAAGCCTGCGTTTGGATAACAGCTAACCGCACATTGGGCAATTCCTGACAGTGTCCGCAGATGATCACGCATGAACTCTGGGCCTGTCGCACAGTTCAGACCGATGGAGACTGGCTTTATATGCTCCAAGGAGATGTAAAACGCCTCGATGTTTTGGCCCGCCAGTGTCGTGCCCATCGGCTCAATCGTACCTGACAGCATCACCGGGAGCTCCTGTCCAAGCTCTTCAAAAGCTTTGCGAATCCCAATTCCACCAGCCTTGACGTTCAACGTATCTTGCGAGGTTTCCAAAAGAAGAACATCGGAGCCGCCGAGAATCAGACCTTTTGCCTGACGATAATACGCCTCGACCAGTTCTTCGAATGTAACACCGCCTGTCAACGAAAGGGTTTTGGTCGTAGGTCCCATTGCACCTGCTACAAAACGCGGCCACTCCTCTGTGGAATAGGCATCCACCGCTTCTCTGGCCAAGCGAGCTGCCGCTATATTGATCTCAAGGTCTTTCTCCGGCACATCATACTCAGCCAAAACGATGGAAGCAGCACCAAACGTGTTTGTCTCGACGATGTCTGCGCCCGCCTCTAAATATTTCTCATGAATGGAACGGATCACATCTGGTCTGGTCAGGTTCAGGAGTTCATTACAGCCATCATAGGCTTCACCGCCGAAATCATCAGCAGTCAGGTTCGCCTGTTGAAGCATGGTGCCCATTGCACCGTCCAGAATCAGAATTTTCCGGGAAAGCTGTTCGCGAAAAGTTGGTTTCATTGACGTGCCCCTTTTCTCCCTAGCATCGGCTTATTCTCTGTAATTGGGTAAATAAAATAAAAAAATCCTCTTCTTTGAAAGAAGAGGATTTGTCAGCAGATACGAAAACGCCTGAGACATCCTCTTATCTTTCAAAGCACGTAGCTTTGCTGGAATTGGCACCGGATTTTTACCGGTTGCCGAGGCTTCATCAGGCCAGTCCCTCTGCCTCTCTGGATAAGAGTCGTACACTTGTCATTTAGTTGTTATGCGTAATGTCTTGAATGTTTGCAAGTATCTTAACACCCCCGTTGTCTCCTCGTCAATTGTGAATTGTCTATTTTTTACTGAGCCTCTCCTCTTACGCGCCCATTTTTGCCTAAGCTGGGCATCCGCCTAGTCCAATATCGGCATTCGTGTATAGACTGGAGTATAACGGAAAGGAGGGGAAACAAAGATGAGTACATCTTTCTGCGGTAACGGATTCTTCGGTGACTGCTTCGCAATCGTGCTCGTGCTGTTTATCCTGTTGGTTATTATCGGGTGCTCGTGTGACGACTGTTAGATAAGTGTGTAAAAAAGGCTATCCCAAAAGCCATCAGGAATGGCTGCGGGATAGCCTTTTTTTCTTGTTATTTGGTGATGATCTTGCCTGTCACGGCATCCAGAGTAATATATTTGCCCGCCAGCTTTTCGTCGCTCCACGGCACATACGCCAGCTTTGGTTGAGCTAATTTTTGCCCATCCACATCTTTCATCAAATAGACCAGCTTTAAAGGCATGACGCGTAAATACGCCTCAACAGCCTTGTCTTTCGAGACGATTTCGTCGGATGCTGGAAGCTCCACCAATTCGTGCGTCTCTCTGTAGTTTTCAAACTTTGTCACTTTGCCAGAAGACGGATCGACTGTTACTGAATAAGCCGCTTTTTGCCCGCGATCCTGTACTGGAATGCCATCCTTGCTCATGAGATATCTGAATTCCCATTCGCCCGATGACACAGGATTCGATTCGCCTGGCTGTATGACTTGCGCCAATTGCACTTCTTTTATGCCTGGATCAACGTATTTAGACAGAAAGGCAAGTGCAGCTTTCTCCGCTTGCTCGCGTTTGACTGTCACTGCTGCATCGGATCGCGGTGATCCCAGCCCGACGACACTGCCTGTTTCTGCAAGGACTTCTACGCCGATATACTTGTCATTTTTATCATTCCAGACGTATTCCTTGCGTCCGTCACGGTTACTCTCTCTATAGGTCGAGTCATCCACTTGTATGCCGAATTCCGCTTGCAGCAACGCTTTTGCCTCATCCTTGGAGCGAACCTTGACGTATTCCTTTGGAGATTCGATCGGATGTGCTTCCTTCGTATTCAACTGATCATAAGCAAGCCCGTTATCTCCCGTTCCATACACTATCTTGCCATTGGTCGCGTCGATATGCCACTCCGTACCATCTTCACGTCCTCTTTGCATGAAGGAAACAGCGGGTGTGTACTCCAGAATAGGTTGCCACTTCTCCCCTTGTCTTGATTCTGGCCGTATTCTCGGGTTCTGCACGTATCGAAGCTTCATATGCTCACTCAGCTCTTTGATGGCTTCCTCTTCTGACACAGCAGTCGATACATCCGGGTACTGCGACGGCTCGAATGTTTCGGGCTCCATCCTAAAAGATTGGACGTGGCCAGAGTCAGTTGTTATTATGCTAATTTCATCAGACAACACTGGCAGTTCGTTATGATATCGCAGATACACCCCTGGATCGTTGGCGTCCAATAACCGATAGTTATCACTATCCGCACCGAGCAGTTTGTTCAGGAACTGTCGCTCTTGCTGCAAGGCTTTTTCTCCTTCTGCTTCTTTCCGGCTCGCTGCTTCCTTTTCATCCCTATTCAAAAGTCTATACGATTCCAGTGCTTGACCATTTCCATAGATCACAAGCGAAACCTGATGCCCCTCCTTGTTCGTTTTCCCCAAGATGAATGACATGCCATCGTGGTTCTTTTCTTTATCCAAAAGAAGAAGGGATGGGCTCAAATCGGGCATGGCGTCTGTCAGCTTGGTGAAAAAGGCTTGTTCGCTCTTGTTCAATCGCCCGAAAAACGCGACTTGCTCACGTTCGTCAATTCCAACCGACAATACGTCGAACGGAACGGGCTGGCCGTTTTCCATACGTTGATAATTCACGCTCATCCATGGGCCTTTTACCTTATACTCGTCGGTATAGATCTGAGTCTCGACGTGCTGATAGGACTGGTTGCCCTCCCCAAGGAAAGCTTGTAGAAATGCGCTTGCTGCTTTCTCCGCAGTCTTGGCTGATGGCAATTTCTCTTCCTTCTGTTCTCCTCGATCACCATTGATTGTAAAGCTCTCAATTTGTCCTGTCTGTATATCATAAGCAACATTGGCACGAGCATTATCGCCTTCCAATAACGTTAGATTACTGATTCCATGGCTTGTACGATCCACTCTTATTGTCATGTTGCTCAAAGCTGGGATCGCCTTTTTCAAGGGCAAAATCGCCTCTTCTGCCGATACCTTTACGCCGTTCTGCTTTGCCTCTGTATTCTTTTTATCCGTTCCAGTCGTTGCGACCGCACTCGCTAAATTTTTTCCACTCGGCATCTGCGAAAACCAGCCTTGCTGGTGCATGCCCACAGCAGTTACCGCCAAGCAAGCAGCAAGTGATCCTGCCATGAATATTCTGTTTCGGTTCTTGTGTTTGCTCTGTGCAATCGCACCTCTGATCCGCAACTCCATCTCTTTTGTAAACCTCACTTCTTCGAGAGATTCTTGACTCCCATTCCGTACCGCTTCGCGAATTTGCTTATCTACGTCCATTCCAATCCCTCCTTTTCACACAATGCCTTAAAATGTTTTCGGGCGCGGGACAATTGGGTTCGTACGGCATCTTCTGAAATATCCAACACTTGCGCAATCTCTTTTATCGACAAATCTTCATAGTAATGAAGTACCATAACTTTTCGGTATAAAGGCGAGAGCTTCATCACCTGCTCCGCTACCTGTACCTTGCTCAGTTGTCCGATGACGGCCGATTCAACATTTGCCGTGTCGATCTTTTCGGGGGGTGCTTCCTCTTTGGAGAGGTATGTAGAAAAAATCTGGCGAAAGGACCACGAACGCAAATATTTGCGGGACTCGTTGATCGCAATTCGGTAAAGCCACGTTTTCACGCTGCTCTGATGGCGGAACTGATCCAAACCCCGATACGCCTTCAGAAACACTTCCTGGGTGATGTCTTCCGCGATTCCACGATCCTTGACGATCAGGTAGGCGAGCTGCACGATGTTGTCTCCGTACTCGCTCATGAGTCTTGTCAGCTTCTCCTCGTTGGTCAATTGCAGCGTCCAGTCCGCTTCGCTACTTTTGGCACTTGCATTCACGCGCTGTTCACCTCCTTGTTTCGTGTTGATATGTATTTGATCCAGCTGGCTTATTTTTGTGACAAGATTATCCAACTATTTTATCTATAATCCTTTTCCCTTCTTCCACTGCTGCACTCCGTTGCGTTGCTTTCATTGTCAGCGCACATTGCTTTTGCTATCATGAGGCTTATTGTAGAGCGAAAGGAACGAGATGACATGGATGACTTGCAAGCACGAGAAAAAGATAAATTTCTGTCCTGTTTGGAGACTATAAAAGAACTATCCAAATCCGAATTTGAAACCTATTCCATCGTTAAGAATACCGAAACCGGGGAACATTATCTCCACTATTTTTTGTCCCACATTAACTTGTCCGAGGGAGGAAGAAGAGACGATTACGATCACTTCCTGCCGATTGAATCCGACGATATTTTAGCGATTATGTTTGGCGAACAACCGTACCAGTTTCCGGAGAACTGGCGCTCCGCTTATTTGCGGAGTGGTAACGACAATCGATTGATCCCGTTCGATCCATCGGAAAATTACGATCTGGACGAGGCCGCTGCAGCCGAGCTGGCCATGCTCGAAAAGCTGGAACAATACAAAGAGCAAATGATGAACGCGGATAACCTCAGCACGGAAGAAAAGGAAGAGCTGACCAAGCAATATTTCGCGGAATTAGATAAGATTTTGAAAAAACCGCAACAGTGAGTTGCATCCTGACGGTTAATACAGCTATAATTCTAGAGACACAAACGAATCGTTGATGAGGAAAGTACTCCTTGTGTGAGGACGAAAGCGAGTCGGGGACGGTGTGAGCCCGATGCCAAACCATGTGAGGAAGCGCCCCTCGGAGATGCGGCCTGAACATCCTACGCTAGCTATTATGGGCAACGGATCGTGTAGGGCTTATGCCGGGACTGCCCGTTACAGCAGATCAAGCGGTTTTTGCCTTCCTGTTTGATGGAAGGGAAAAACAACAAGAGTGGCACCGCGGGAGTATAACCTCTCGTCTCTTTTTCACAGGAGACGTAGAGGTTTTTTTTATTTGAAAGGAGTAGAAATTTAGATGAGTTACAAACACCAGGTCGCTGAAAAGATTGCCGCTGCGCTTTCCTCGATGGGCGTAGACACACTGACCAAAGAAGCCGTATACGGCATGCTGGAAACACCACCAAACTCTGCGATGGGCGATGTTGCCTTCCCATGCTTCCAATTGGCAAAAGCATTGCGCAAAGCTCCACCGATGATCGCAGCAGAGCTGGCTGGACAGCTCTCCGGTGCACCATTGCGCGAATCGCAAGCAGTTGGTCCATACGTGAACCTGTTCCTGGATCAAGAAAATGTGGCAGAGCAAGTAATCGGAACCATCCTTACCCAAGGCAGCACATACGGAAGCAGCAATGTCGGTGATGGACGCAAAGTACCAATCGACCTCTCCTCCCCAAATATCGCGAAGCCGTTTTCCATGGGACACCTGCGCTCTACTGTAATCGGAAACGCGATTGCCAACATCATGGAAAAGCAAGGCTACGAGCCAGTGCGCATCAATCACTTGGGTGACTGGGGAACGCAGTTCGGTAAACTGATCGTTGCGTATCGCCTCTGGGGTGACGAAGCAAAGGTAAAGGCAGAACCGATCAAGGAGCTGCTCAGCCTCTACGTTCGCTTCCACGAAGAAGTCGAAAACGATCCTACGCTGGAAGACCAAGGCCGTGAATGGTTCAAAAAGCTCGAGGATGGCGACGAAGAAGCACAGCATCTGTGGAAATGGTTCCGTGATGAGTCTCTCAAGGAATTCATGAAGATTTATGACCTGATGAACGTAGCCTTTGACTCTACACATGGTGAAGCATTCTACAATGACAAAATGGATCGCGTCGTTACGTTGCTCGAGGAAAAAGGTCTCTTGACTGAATCCGACGGTGCGATGGTCGTGAACCTCGATGAATACAACATGCCGCCATGCCTGATCAAAAAATCAGACGGCGCTACCTTGTACGCAACGCGTGATCTGGCTGCTGCCCTCTTCCGCCACGAATCGTACGATTTTGCAAAAGCGCTCTATGTCGTAGGAAACGAGCAACGCCTCCACTTCCAGCAGCTCTATAAAGTGTTGGAAAAAATGGGCTATGCGTGGTCCGCAAATATGCACCACATCCCATTCGGCATGATGCTCAAGGACGGCAAGAAAATGTCCACCCGTAAAGGGAAAGTTGTTCTCTTGGAAGAAGTGTTGGCACAAGCCATTTCTGATGTCCAAAAAGTCATCGAAGAGAAAAACCCTACGCTGGCCAATAAAGAAGAAGTGGCTCGTCAAGTCGGGGTAGGCGCAGTCATTTTCCATGACTTGAAAAACTTCCGCCTGAATGATGTCAACTTCTCCTGGGAAGAGATGCTGACCTTCGAAGGGGAAACAGGACCATACGTGCAATACGCACACGCGCGTGCATGCTCGCTGCTGCGTAGAGGTGGCTACCAGCCAGCAACAACAGTGAACCTGGCTTCCGGTGCACTCGACAGCAAAGAGGCTTGGGCAGTGATTACCCTCTTGAACGCGTTCCCAGAGGTAATCGAACGTGCTGCCGATCACTTCGATCCGTCGCAAATCGGCAAGTATGTAATCGACCTGGCGCAAACGTTCAACAAGTTCTATGCGAATGTACGCATCCTGGCTGAAGAAGAAGATGTGAAAGCATCCCGTCTCCAGCTCGTAGCAGCAGTCGTTGCTGTACTGAAGGAAGGTCTGCGTCTGCTCGGTCTGGCTGCTCCAGAAGAAATGTAAGAAAGAATACGAAAAGCCGGTTGCCTTCCTCTTTTGGGGAAACGCCGGCTTTTTTGATTGTCCCGTGTCATCATCATTCATCTGTGCGATAATGAAACGATGGCAGATGAATGAGGTGAGCAACGATGGGAAGAAGTGTACATTTTGGCAAATCGGATTTTACCTTGCGTCTCACTGGCTTGCATACGCTCTTAGCCTTGAAGAACACGATCACGCTACCTTATCAATCGATCAAGCATGTCGAGGTCGGTTCTTTTGTTCCGCCAAAATGGATGTTGCGCTTGCCAGGGACGTCGATTGGACCTTTGAACATATATGAAGGAAGCTTTCAGCATCGAAATGAATGGTACTTCCTTTCTTTTGCCCAGACGGATTCGTTGTTGATCCTGGAGGTAGAGGGTCATGTCAAATATCAGCACGTCATTGTACAGTTGGAAAACCCAACAGAAGTAGCAGCCACACTGCGAAAACACTTACACGAACAGTAGTTCTCCTCATAAGCGATCACGCCTTCATGGCAAAAGCCCCGACATATCCACGTTCGGGGCTTTTACCTATGCATATGAGAAGTTTACATCGTCAAATTTTCATAGATCACTGACATCCCCATGCCACCTGCCATGCACAGCGTCACCATGCCATACTTCTCCCGTCTGCGGATCATTTCGTTCATCAATGTCACAGTCAATTTGGCACCAGTTGCTCCCACGGGGTGACCCAGGGCAATCGCGCCTCCATTGACATTCACCTTGCTCGTGTCTAACTCCAAGCATTTGATGACAGACAAAGCCTGAGCGGCAAATGCCTCATTCAATTCGATGAGCCCAATGTCACCCAGCGTCAATCCCGCTTTTTCCAGTACCTTTTGCGTGGCGGGAACTGGTCCGATCCCCATCACGTCAGGTTCGACTCCTGCGCTGGCAAAAGCCTTTATTTTCACGAGCGGAGTCAACCCCGCTTCCTCCGCCTTTTCACGAGACATCATCAATACAGCGGCTGCACCGTCATTCATCGGACACGCATTTCCGGCAGTGATGGTTCCTTCTTTTTGAAAAACACTTTTCAGCTTAGCCAGCTCTTCCAGCTTAATATCATGGCGCACGGATTCATCCTGCGCAAAAACACGGGTGCCTTTGCGATCCTTGATTTCGATCGGTACGATCTCATTCGTGAACGTGCCCGCTTCGATTGCTTCCGCTGCTCTTACGTGACTCTCATAGGCATAACGATCCTGCTCTTCACGGGAAATACCGTACTGTACAGCCAGCCTTTCTGCCGTCATCCCCATATGCTCACCGGTCAGCGAACAGATCAAACCATCGGACAAGAGAGCGTCCTCCATGGACAAATTGCCGAATTTGCTGCCCCAGCGGTTCTTCACGAGGTAGGGAACACTGCTCATGGACTCCACTCCCCCTGCAATCACCACGTCCTCTTGACCTGCTGCTATCGCTAGCGCACCGTTGCCAATCGCCTTCAATCCTGAACCACACGCTTTGATGACGATGTGACCATAGACATTGCGTGGAAATCCCGCCAGATGCGAGCTGATACGTGCAGCATTGAGTCCTCCCCCGTGTACGTACCCATTGCCAAAAATCACTTCATTAACCTGTTCCTTCGGCAAATCAACTTTATTCATCAAGCCTTCCAACACTTGCCGCCCCAGCTCTGTTGCTGGTACGTCACGCAGGCTTTTTCCGAATGCACCCACAGCACTGCGCACACCCGCGACAATGACCACGTCTCTCATGCTACAGCTCCCCTTCGTTTTTACGCCATTACAGTACACGGTTCAAAAATTCTCTCGTGCGCTCTTCTTTCGGGTTGTTGAAAATTTCTTGGGGTCTAGCCATCTCGATGATCTTGCCTTGATTCATAAACGCAACCCAATCGGCCACTTCCTTGGCGAACCCCATTTCGTGCGTCACAATAATCATCGTCATTCCTTCTTGCGCGAGCTGTTTCATTGTCTCCAGCACTTCCCCTACGAGCTCTGGGTCAAGCGCTGAGGTTGGCTCGTCGAAGAGCATGATCTCAGGCTTCATCGCCAGCGAACGAGCAATGGCCACGCGTTGCTTTTGTCCACCGGAGAGACTGGACGGGTAGGTGTCTGCTTTTTCAGAAAGACCTACCTTTTGCAGCAGCCGGAGCGCTTCCTGCTTCGTTTCTTCCTTGTCCGCTTTCTTCGCAATCAGCGGTGCCTCCATGATGTTTTCCAGAACGGTTTTATGTGGAAACAGATTGAAGTGCTGGAACACCATTCCTACCTTTTGCCGTACTTTGGTCAAGTCATCCTTTTTCGGATCGATGCTTTTCCCTTCGATATAAATCTCTCCGCCGTCCTTGATCTCCAGAAAATTAATGCATCGAATCAATGTGCTTTTCCCCGACCCACTGGCACCGATCAAAACGACGACCTCGCCCTTTCCGACTTCCAGGGTAACATCCTTGAGAACTTCCACTTTTCCGAAGCTTTTCTTCAAATTTTGCACGCGTATCATTTCTCTTTGCTTTTCCATCGTCTTTCCCCTCCGCTTTACGCCTCTCCTTTTGCCAGACGCTTCTCCATGATGTGGACCACATACGTAAACGCCATGACAATAACCAAGTAATAGAGCGCCACAATCAAAAAGTACGTCATTTCATCAAAGGTTTCCGCAGACAAGCGGCGGGCCAGTGAGAACAGCTCATCCATGGCAATGAAAGCGGCCAGAGACGATTCCTTCAAAGACAAAATAAATTGGTTGCCAAGCGGCGGGATCGACCGTTTCATCGCTTGCGGCAAAATGATCCGACGCATGGTCTGACGAGCAGACATACCCAAAGACAGCCCAGCCTCCATTTGTCCTTTATCAATCGACTGAATAGAGCCCCGGAAAATCTCTGCGATATAGGCTCCGCTGTGAATCGCCAGAGCGAGCGCTGCCGACCAAAATTGACCGAGGTCAATGATTTTGTAAAAACCGAAATACAAAACGAAAATTTGCACGACCAGCGGCGTACCACGAATGATCATGATGTACGCATTGGCGATAAAACGTGCTACTGGAAGCTTGGATACCTTTAACAAGGCGACAAACAATCCGATAATCGAGCCAACGATAACAGAAGCGATTGTCAACTGAAATGTCAGCAGCAACGGCTTCCAAAAAAACGGCAATGTGCGGAAAAACTCTTCTGTCAGATGGGCAAAACTGGGCACTTGATGCCACCCCTCACTCGTAATGGAATATACTCGTCATACCAACTCACTACTCGGCTTTGCTGATGTCGCGTTTGAAATACTTTTCGCTCAATTTAACATAGGTACCATCCTCCATCATTTGCTTGAGCGCTTCGTTGATCTTGTTCAGCAATTCCGTATTTCCTTTGCGCACTGCGATTCCATGCTTGACTTCCGAGAGTGGCGACCCGCTTTTCTTGAGCTTCAAGCCTTGCGTAATGGCAATCTCCCCTACGACGCTATCTGTAATCACGACATCGTGTTTTCCCTGCTCCAAGGCACGCAGAGCCGTTACATCGCTGTCATACGTTTTGATGTTATCCGTATACTCCCGAGCCATCTTTTCATGTGTAGTGCCGAGTGCCACTGCCACTTCTTTGCCTTTTAATCCTTCCAGCGTGCTAATCGTCCCATCCGGGCGAACGAATAGTTGACCACCGGACAAGTAGTACGGGTCTGCGAAATCAACCTGCTGCTTCCGCTCTTCTGTAATCGCATGGCTGGCAATCGCTGCGTCGTAGCGTCCTTCCTTTACCCCTGCGATAATGCCGGAAAAAGGTGATGTTACTGGCTTTGGCTCAAGCCCCAAGCGTTTGGCGATCTCATTGCCAATCTCGACATCAAATCCGGTCAATTGACCATCCTTGAAGTAGCTGAATGGTTGATATTCACCGGAAGCCGCGTAAACAAATACGCCTGCCTCTTTTGTCATAGACGATACATTTCCAGCAGGAGCCCCACCCGCTTGACCTCCCGCACTGTTAGTGGAAGCTCCTTCGCTACATCCGCTTACAAGTAGTGACAACGAGAATACGACTCCTGCGATTGTTTTCCATGTTTTTTTCATCTGTTCCATCCCCCAATTCTATTTGTTCGCGCTTACTTTTTCATTACTCCACCATTTGTAAATTTTCTGAAATCATTAAAGGTGCTCCAGTATTCGTGATGACATTCTCCAAAGTGTACGGGTACATTACCTCTGTCAAAAGCAAGCCTCTTTGCGTGACCTCGATAACGGCCCTCTCGGTGATAATGAGATCGACGCAGCCCTTCGCCGTCAGCGGCAATGTGCACTCCCTGCGTATTTTGGGCTCACCTGCTTGATTGACATGGCTCATGAGCACGATCACTTTTTTGGCGTAATAAGCCAGCTCCGCTCCTCCACCAACTCCATGTACGCGTGAGCCAGGAACAATCCAGTTTGCCAGATCTCCTCGGCGATTCACCTGCAAAGCTCCGATAAACGCTGCATCCAGCTTTCTTCTTCGGATCATGCCATACGCGATGGTGCTGTCGAAATACGATGCCCCCGGAACAACCGTAACAGGTGCTCCACCTGCGTTGGAAACATGCTGGTCCTCTTCTCCCTTTAATGGCGTAGGTCCGACACCCAAGATTCCATTCACTGAGTGAAACATGACTTGCCATTCATACGGGATAAAATCAGCGACGAGCTCAGGTATCCCGATCCCCAAGTTCACTGCCATTCCTGGAGCGACCTCTTTAGCTGCACGCCACGCAACCATATTTCGCTGATCCATTTCCAACCCCATTAGCTGTTCCCTCCGCTACGAACCACGATATAATCCACAAAAATGCCGGGCGTCACGATTTTATCCGGGTCCAGCTCTCCTGCTGGAACGATCTCCTCCACCTCAGCAATCGTGATATCTGCTGCCATCGCTACTAGCGGATTCAAATTCCTTGCCGCCTTGTCATAAATGAGATTTCCGTAGGTGTCCGCCTGTTTCGCATAGACGATTCCTACCTCCGCTGTAAGGGCGGCCTCAATCTGACAAGTTCTTCCGGCAAAAGCAAACGGCTCTGCTCCTTCCATTCGCTCTCCTCTCACATGTGCATCTACAACGATTCCCGGAATGCCAACACCTCCTGCCCGAATCTTTTCTGCGAAAATTCCTTGTGGACAAAATGTCACTTCCAGCATTCCGTCCATCATTTGTTGACCTGCCTCGGGATTGGAGCCAATATGTGTAGTTATCAGCCGCCTCACCCGTCCATGACTGATCAGCTTTCCGATCCCGATTTCCGGATACCCCGCATCAATTCCGATGAGTGTCAAACTTTGCACGCCTTTGTGCAAGATCGCATCAATCAAGTGTGCTGGGGAGCCAATCGTGCCGAATCCGCCATACATCAGCCGCGTGCCATCCAGAACATGCTCCACTGCTTGTTCGTGCGTCACCAGTTTTGATAACATCGCATGCATTTCCTTATCTCTTATTCTTGGGTAGATCGCTTACGTCCCACTATGTAATAGCAACTCTTGTGCCAAGCCTCAAAACGGCAAGAAAGCACAATCAAGGTAAAAGCAATTCCTATTGCCGAGTCGAAATAGACTCACTTTTGAATCGAAAAGGCAGGAAAAGTCTAACTTTTCGCTCGAATCGATTTCGACTCAACTAATTTTAAATTCGACTCACTATACAACTATCAATTTCATCTTGTACAATCAGTTGAAAAACCGGGGAGCTACTCAACATGGAAAAAGCTGCGGAGATACTAGCACTGTCTTCTGTTGATCGTTTTATTGACATCCTGAACACACTGGCAGATGGCATATTCATTGCTGATGCGCAGGGAACTACTTTATGGCTAAACAATGCTAGTGAAAACCTGTGTGGTCTACCAAAAGCCGAACTCATCGGGCAAAACGTATCCGACCTTGAAGAAATGGGGATTTTCAGCCCTTCTGTCACCCGCTTGGTTTTGGAAACGGGAAAACCGACCACAACCATTCAGCTCGTCAATAATAAGGGGAAATTTCTGGTGACTGGACATATCATCCCGGATGAGGAGGGGAGACCGGAGCTGATCGTTTCCCACTCACGCGATATCACGGAGGCAGCCCGTGCCAGTTCACAACTAGAAGAGACGGTCGCTTTGCTGAAGAGGTACAGCGAAGAGATTCAGCTCATGAAGTGGGAAGCGAGCCAGAGCTCCTCCCAAACCTTGATTGGCAACAGCCGTTCCTATCTCGCCCTGCTGGAATTAATGAAAAAAGCAGCCCCTGTCGACACGACCGTATTTATTACCGGTGAAACAGGTGTAGGAAAAAGCTATCTTGCCGAGCAAATCCACCTGTTGAGCGAACGAAGCAGCGGGCCATTCGTCCACGTCAACTGTAGCGCCATTCCTGAAACCTTGATCGAGTCAGAGCTGTTCGGCTACCACAAAGGGGCCTTTACGGGGGCGAGTCATTCAGGGAAAATCGGATTAGTGAAAATGGCGGACAAAGGGACGCTTTTCTTGGACGAAATCAGCGAGCTACCCTACCACTTGCAATCGAAATTACTGCTGCTTTTGCAAAACAAAACGTTTATGCCGATCGGCGGCACGAAAACATATACAGCTGACATCCGCATCATAACGGCAACCAATGCCAACCTTCAGGAGCTCGTGCGCCTGGGCAAATTCAGACACGACCTGTACTATCGTCTTAATATTTTGCCAATCAATGTTCCGCCATTACGGGAGAGAAAGGACGATATTTTCCCGTTACTCCACCACAATTTACAGCGTTTCAATAGCAAGCATAACCAGAAACGGCGTTTTTCCCCGGAAGCGCTGGATGTTTTGCATCAGTACGAATGGCCTGGAAATGTGCGGGAGTTGGAAAATTTGGTAGAACGAATCGTTATTACGTCCAAACTGGATGAAATCCAAGTCAGTGATTTGCCAGAAGAACTGCGGAGTATTCGGGAGCTGGAGGACGGAATTCTTTCGCTCGGTTCTCTTTCTCTTACAGAGCGGATGGAGAAAATAGAGATGGAATTTATTCTGCAAGCATTGCGTACACACAAAACGACTCGCAAAACAGCAGCGGCCCTCGGCATAACCCAGTCCCTACTTATGCGGCGGATTAAAAAGTATGAGATTCAACTGGATTCTGAGGAAGAATGATTGGGAAGCTGAGTCAACATTGTGGAGGAGAAGAAAAAGCACAAGTCTCTTCGACTCTGACACGCCCGCAAGGGTGATTGACTGCCCGTCTCCACTTCAAAAAGGGGACCGTCGAGCCAAAGCCACCCTACGGGCGGACGTTTCTCAGGGGAGAAGTGTTCGACAACCAGGTCCCCTTTTTGAAGTTCCGACTGGGTAGGCGTTGTCAAGGTCTGCGAGCCCTGTGCTTTTTCTTCTCACCAGCTTTGTTGGTTCATCGTTACCCTCTAACCTTAAGATCCTTTTCAGTATAAGCTGAGGGATAATCTTCACAACGCTCAATACTATAGCTGATCGTTCGTATACAATCTTATTGGTATAAAAAAGGAGCGCTATCTCGCAGCGCTCCTTTTCTTTCTTGGATTACTCCTCAATCTTCTTTGCTTTCTTGCCAAACCACGTGTTCGCAACCAGCTCGACTACTTGCTTCGGCAATGATTGTGGTGCTTGTATTTCCATTCCGGCCTTGTCCACTGTGCGGTACAGCAAAGCTTTGTCATCTGCTGGGTCTGACATGGTTTGCAGTGTCCACTCACCGATTTGTCCGGCGCTTGTCCACTCTTCGATCATCAGTTGATACTCTCCCGGAGCCAGCTCGATGTAATCCTCGTCTGTCACATCCACAATCGCATAGCCATCATGCTCGATTTCAGCATCGTATGTATTTCCGTTCGCCGCTTCGTACAGAGCGAGCTCCTCCGGGTTATTCAAGTTTTCTGTAAGATGAGTAAAATCCGCAATCGTCACCTTAATACGCTTTTTCATAGGTACCCCTCCCGTGTTGAACACATCATTTCACACTCTACCACAACATGGTCAGCCCTGCCAATTGTCTCTAAGCAGACGAACATGTTTGATTTCTTCGCGATGTCCCCCTTCTGAGCCTCTCGCCGTTTCCAGGACGATGGGAAGTCCTTGCAATTCGGGTGTTTGCAAAAAGGTGGCGATGGCTGCATCACCGATCATCCCTTTTCCGATGGAGGCATGCCGGTCTCGAAAGGAACCACTCGGATAAACGGAATCGTTCAGATGAACGGCACGCAAGCTCGTGAAATAATCGAGCTCACGCATGTGATCGGCTACCTCCCCCCAATCATTCCCTTTCCACAATCCGCTGGCAAATGCATGACACGTATCTAAGCAAAAGCCTACCTTCTGTGGCTCAGCAAACAATTGTCGAACCTGTGTAAGCTCTTCGAGTGTCGTGCCCATCCGGTTGCCTTGCCCGGCATTGTTTTCGATTAACAGCTGGGCTTTTCCATTCCAGCCATCCAGTATTTGATTGACCATCTGGATCATGATTTTGTAACCGGTTAGTACATCAACGCCTTTATATTGGCCAAAATGAACAACCACGCCCAACGCTCCACAAGCTTCGGCAATTTCAAGGTCATTTCGTACGGAGCCCACTGTGACGGCGAATAGCTCCTGCTCCTCGACGCAAAGATTCACCGGGTATGGCGTATGAGCGATCGATAGCATACCGTTTTGCTGACAAAACGAGCGACACCGCTCTGCGTCCCGGGCATCGAATTGCTTGACACCTAAGCTTCTCGGGTTTTTCGGGAAAAATTGAAATGCTAACGCTCCTTCTTTGTATGCAGTTCTTGCCGCCTCCTTGTACCCATGACGAATACTGACATGACAACCGATTTGCAAGGCAATCCCTCCTCTCTCGCTAGCTTCTTATCATTTTTCCCTCTGTCCCTTTTTCTCAATCGAGCACTTGCGTATCCCTGTCAGATCGAATAAACTAAAACTAAACCGAACGTTCAGTCTAGAATAAGGAGCTTTTCTAAAATGTCAAAGCGTCGTCTCGATGGGGAGAAAACCAAACAACATATCGTAGAGAAAGCCACCGAGTTATTTTCTCAGAAAGGCTATTCAGCCACTTCCATTGAGGACATTTGCCAAGCAACTGGAGCGAGTAAGGGCAGCCTCTATTACCACTTCAAAAACAAGGAGCAGTTGTTCCTTCATCTGCTTGAAAAGCAATACAACGAATGGGTAGATCTGTGGCAGGAAAAAGAAAAAGAATTCGAGACATCCATCGATAAACTGTACGGCTTAGCTGCTTTTTTCCTGGAGGATTTTTTGTCCCACCCTCTAAAAAAAGCAGGCGAAGAGTTCTCCGGTAGCCAGCTCGCTGATCCAGTCATTTTGGAACAAGTGCTGGAAATGCTCGGCTCCACGTATACCCTCTATACTTCCCTCTTCCAAGAAGGAATCGACCGAGGCGAGTTCGCTCCATGCGATCCCGAAGAAATGGCGATGATACTGGAGGGGCTCATGAACGGAATCATTAACGTAGGTTATCAAATGGATGACGAGCGTCTTCATGCACTGTTGAAGAGGAGCATTGACGTTTTGCTGCATGGCATTATTGCCAAGTAGCATTTTTTTCACCTTTAATTAGACCGGACGTTCGGTATAACTTTTTGGGAGTGATATGACCTATGAAAGGTCTTTGGGGAAACAAAGTTTTTCTCACCGTTTTTATCACGGATACATTAGAAAATATCGGTATATGGATTCGGAACATGGCCTTGCTCTACTATGTGATGGAGACGAGTGGCAACAATCCGACTGCCGTATCGCTCTTGACCGCTATCGAGCTTGCACCGATCCTGGTTTTTTCGATTATTGGCGGGGCATTGGCTGATCGCTGGAATCCGAAGCGAACGATGATAGCCGGGAACCTGTTAAGCGCCCTCTCTGTTTTGGTCATCGTGTATTTGCTCTGGCAAGGAATGTGGATTGCTGTATTCTTTGCGACATTTATCTCTGCTGTGGCGTCGCAGTTCTCCCAGCCTTCTTCTGCCAAGATGATGAAGCGTCATATTCCTGATGAGCAAGTTGCCGCAGCTGTGTCCATTTCACAAAGTACAGGTTCTATTTTTCTACTGCTTGGCCCGATTGTCGGTACTTTCTTCTTTGAAAAGTGGGGCATCTACCCTTCCCTGTTAACGATGGCTGGCCTCTTCTTCGTCTCGGCACTGATTCTCTTGACGCTCCCTACCTCAACTGCCACTGCAACAGAAGAAGGCGGAACCCTCCTTTCTGAGATTAAAGCAGGTTTTGCCTATGTAAAAAAGCGACCAGCCTTGCGCGGGATCGCGATTACCTTTGCATGTCTGGGGTTATCCTCGGGGTTTATTAATTCGCTAGAGGTATTCGTGGTCACGGATCGTCTTTTACTCTCCAAAGAAGCCATTCAATGGTTTACTGCTTTAGACGGATTGGGGATGCTGTTGGGCGGCATTATTGCTTCCATTTACCTCGATCGCCTGAATGGTCGCTGGATTATTACAGGTGGATTAATCTTCTTCGCGCTCTCTGTCGCCGTAGAAGTTCTCTCTATTTGGGTATACGTAACCGCAGCGATGCGCTTTTTCACCGGAATTGGAATGGCATTTTTACAGATCGTGATCAGTACGTTCATGATCAAGCTCGTTGATGAAGCGTTTATTGGACGAGTGAATGGAACGATTTCACCGCTCATGATCGGACTCATGATGGTCGGTTCTTTTTTGGCAGGCCCACTCATGCAGATAACTTCGTTGATCACGGTTTTTCTGATAGCATCCGTAATCATTTTACTCGCTGCATGGGGATGTGCACGAATCAAGTGGGATTCGCCAGAGGTTACACCAGATGGGGCTAGCCATCTGCTCGAACACAAACAAGCGCAAACTCTATTGTAAGAGAATGCGCCCAAGCAAAAAGCTGTCCACCATACGGACAGCTTTTTCTACTAAATGCTATGTTTTTACAATGAGGAGTGGTGTTTTCGTACGATGAATCGTTTTAAATGTAACACTACCAAGCAGCGTACCTGCAACTGCACCTTGACCATGATGACCGAGCACAACCAGTCCAGCGTTGATTTCTTCTGCCGTCTGGCGGATCACAGTAGCTGGATCTCCAACCACAACCTTGCTTTCAAAAGGAAGCGATGCAGCTTCAAGCAACTCCTCGCAAGGTTTTAGCGTTTCACGTCCCCAACCTTCGAGTGTATTCATGTTATCCCAGCCTACGCCGTACACACCTGCGTATGTGACTGGTGGGATGACTACGGACAGGAGCGTATACGATACATCCGGGAGATGCTGCCCCATCTCGATGGCTTTTTTCGCAGCTTCCATCGAATGATCGGAGCCATCTACTGCAATGAGTACTTGATTCCAAGGGAAACGACTCTCATCTGTCTCCTCCGCAATGAGGAAGACCGGAACTTTGACATCGTGGAGTGTCGGATAGCTGACGCTTTGCAACAGGAAGCCTGTAATGCGACCGTAGCCATGTGTACCCATTACGATGGCAGCATAGTCATTCGCTGCGTGCTTCGCAATGACTTCATGCGGCTCTCCGAACTCAATCTCCAGTTCATAGGTGATACCGGCTTCTTCTACGATCGACAGGAATTTTTTCAGATCATCTCTTGCTTCATCCAATTGATAATCTTCAACGACCTCTCGTCCCAACCTTCTGACAACATTGCGTGAAGGGAACGGCGGGATGGCATGAAGCAATGTGATATCATGCTTATTTTTGGCGTAGGCCAGCGCGAAGCGGACCGCCTGAATGGACTGCGCTGAGAAATCGACAGGGACTAGAATACGGGACATAATGACACGTCCTTCCTCTTTTTCATCTGGCAAATGTGGTGTTACTCTATGTATCCATCTGCCTTGAGTTCATTGTAGCCCTGTGAGCCCTACGTGTATGTAGGGGTATTCCCTGATCTTGGTAGGGATATTCCCTGATAGGGAGTCCTATTCTTTCCTTTGTTCTAGTCCATGATAGCTGTGATAAAAATAGTAGGCTTTTCACTCAAATCAATATCCGTAATCTCATGATCATCCACCATCCGCCGATTCGCCTGCTGGTCTCTTCGAATGACCCGAACGACTGGGCGCGAAGGCAAGCCTCTATTTTGGTCAATGATCACACCGATCTCTCCTGTCGACAGCTTCAGCGAGGTTCCTGTCGGGTACATGGCAATCGAGCGCAAAAAGTGAATGACCATTTTATGATCAAAGCGTTTCTCCGCGAGCCCCATGACTTTTTCGCAAGCCTCATACGCTGGCAACGTCTCCTCTTCCTCTGAGAAAGGCGAGATGAGATTATCATAGTAGTTGCAAATCGCAACAATCTTGGCGAAATCATGAATCTCATCGCCAGTCAATCCTCGTGGCTGCCCACTACCATCCACCCATTCATGATGCTGCAAAGGAACGTGTGCGGAGACAATGCTCATTTCATGTTTTTTTCGCAACAGATTAAAGCCCAGCCACGTATGATGATTGGTTTTGCTGTTCTTTTTGTAGGCTGGGGCTTCCTTGTCGACTGACAGCTTTCCAATGTCATGCAAGAGGGCTCCGATGGCGAGCTCTTTTAATTGAGCCGAATTATAGCCTAAACCTACGCCCATTACGGTTGCCATCATGCACACATTCAAGGAATGAATGTACATAGCGTTGTCATTCGTGCGAATTTCTCCCAGATTCAAGAGCACGCGGCGATTTCTCAAGGTTTCGTCGATAATACTTCCCACTGATTTTTGAATACCGCGGACATCAAAATTTTTTCCAGTCTGTACACACGAAATCGCTTGCGACAGATTGCGGATGGCGTCCTTCCGAGTAGTCTCCGTGACGACCTCCTGCTCTTTCACTTCATCGAGCAGCGGGTCTTTGATGCTTAGCATCGTGACGCCAAACCGACGCAATTTATTAATCATTCCGACAGTCAGTTGGACACCTGCATGCAAGAGCGTCAAGCCCTCGCTTGTATAAATGCTTCGAGCCAAAACGTCCCCTGGCTCTACTAGGTCTACATTCACATATTTCATGGGGTCTTTCCTCCTGATTCCATCCTCCCCTGATGCTTCTTCCCTATCTTCGCTTTGGAAAAACCTTTTTCGCATGATTTTGCCGAAAAAACATCCACGGGACAATGCCTCCTCATTTTTCACTTGTTCCTGCCAAGATCAAGCCATGTACAAAGCCCAGAAAATTGGGCGCGTGCATCCTGGTAGCCTTGCCGGTAATAATGCTCGAGCTTCTCCTCTTGACGTTCAAAACCTCGTAAAAAGGTACCCGCTGGTGGTGCGATGACAAACGCTCTGCCTTCCTTCTGCATCTCTTTGACCTGCTCTATAGCCTCGCAATAGATGCGAAAATGGCGAATGAACGCCTGGCACAAGCTCGTACTTCTGGAAAAAAGACGCTCGACACGCGAAAGCTTGCGCATCCATTCACCTGGTGGACAAGAAGAAGTCAGCACAATAATATGCTTTTGATTGCCATCAAGAATGGACTTCATGAAAGGTACCGGATGCACAATGCCCCCATCCCATAGCTTACGTCCATTGACCGTAACCTTTGGTGATAGAAACGGAAGACTGCACGAAGCTCGAATCACATGGAAAATATCCTCACAGTCGTCTTTCGTAAAGTAAACGGCTTCCCCTGTCGCGCAATCCGTTGTGACGACGACAAACTGTTCCTTTGCTTCACGAAACCGATCAAAGGCGAACGGCTCCAGCTTGTAAGGCATTTCATTGAAAATAAAATCCATGCCAAACAGCGAGCGCTTCGTAATTAAGTTTTTATAGTGAAAGTAACGGGGATCGTGAATGTATTTCGTATGATAAATCTTGCCCAATCCGCACTGCCTCGCCAAGTATGCCGCTCCATTGCACGCACCTGCTGACACGGCAATCACATACGGGATGTAAAGCTCCTGCTCCATGAAGTAATCCAGAACGCCAGCGGTATAAATCCCACGGCTTCCCCCTCCCTGCAAAACGAGTCCGACCTTTTCCATACCAATCACCCATTTGATGTCATTTACCCGTAGTATGAATGGTTGCCCAACGAAACATGCAGGGCGGAATCGTGCCAATCAAAAAACGACCCTCAAACGGGGTCGCCACTCAATCGTCTTTTTTCATCATACTGTACTCATCACGGACCATTGCTACGTTTTCCCCTTGCTGTGTCAACTCCAGCTTATAGAGGATATCGGCAAGCACCACCGCATAGATCAAGGTTAATTCCCCGGTATTGACAGGCTCTCGAAAGTAACTCCTGATCATCTCATAGCCTTTTCGCTTAAAGGATTCGGTATCTTCCGCTTCCAGTGCTTCGCATAGCTCTTCAATCAGATCATCCAGTGCCAGCCTTGCGCGTTCATAGACATCTGGCTGGTCATGTGATAAAGCGTCTGACTCTTTGGTCGTACCCACTTACCCTCCTCCTTCTACTCCTAGAGTGGGGCACGTGAAGAGGCTTTATGCAGATTCTTGTTCCGTTTTCTTCGCAGGGGGAACTCGGATTCCCGTCAGCGCCTGAAACAGTACGCGTTGGTACTTCTTCTCGGCATCAGGATCAGGCCGATCCAGTAGTGTTCCGACCACCGCCCCTAAAAAGCCGAGTGGTATGGAGACCAATCCAGGATTCGTCAGTGGAAATAGAGGCTCCACACGAATAAGTCCAGTTAAGGGATGCATAACAGTCGGTCCTAAAATGACAAGGACTACCGATGCCGTTAACCCTGTCAGGACACCACAAATCGCTCCCCGCACGGTAAACCGCTTCCAATACAACGTAAACAACAGCAGTGGCAAATTGGAGGATGCTGCTACGGCAAACGTAAGCGCAACGAGAATCGCCACGTTCATTTTTTCTGCACCGATAGCCAGCCAAATGGAGATCACGCCCACTGCAACTGACGATAGCTTTGCCATGGTGACCTGTTCTTTTTCCGATGCCACCCCTCGCCTGATCAGATGACTGTAGACATCATGCGCGAACGCAGAAGAGGCGGAGAGCACGAGTCCTGTCACGACTGCCAATATCGTCGCGAAGGCAACGGCAGCAATATACGCCATCAAAAACTCTCCACCAAGAGCATCCGCCAAGAGCGTGACCGTCAGATTCCCCCCGAAGCCTACATTTTTCAATGCCTCGTAGCCTACAAACGTACTCGCTCCGAATCCGAGAAAGATCGTCATCAAATAAAAAGCGCCGATGACCCAAGTTGCGGTGTAAATCGAATTACGAGTCGTCTTTGCATCCTTGACAGTGAACAACCGGGAGATAATATGAGGGAGACCAGCGGTACCGAGAATCAAAGCCAAATGCAAAGAGATCGTTTCCAGCGGATCATGAAGTTGATTACCCGGCTGTAAGAACTGTTCCTGAAGAGGGGTAATCGTACTCACATGTGAAAACATTTCGGAGAAGCTCCAATCAAAACGGGCAAGCACAATCAGACTTAGGATCAATGTCCCTGTCAGGAGCAAAATTGCTTTAATAATCTGAACCCAGGAGGTCGCTACCATCCCGCCGAACACCACGTAAAATGTCATTAGGCTCCCGACAATCAGGACAGCCGTATCGTAACGAACTCCCAATAAATAATGAATGAGGGCACCTGCCCCAACTAATTGCGCTAGCATGTAAAAAATCGTAATTAATAGAGTCGTACAGGCAACAACGCCACGCAACCAAAGACTGTCAAACCTGACGGCAATCGCGTCTGCCAACGTATAGCGTCCCAAATTATGCAACGGCTCGGCAACTAAAAACAAAATAATCAGATAAGAGACAAAAAAGCCAATCGCATACACGAACCCATCAAAGCCGTACATCGCAATCGTTCCCGCAATCCCCAAAAACGAGGCAGCACTCATGTAATCGCCTGCAATGGCAATGCCATTTTGTAATCCGTTCAAGCGATTTCCTGCTGCATAGAAATCTTTCGTCGTCCCCGTCTGTTTGGCAGCCGAATAAGTGATAGCCATCGTTCCGATAATGACGGCAAGGAAAAAGATGATCGTCGTCACGGACAATACCTCTCCCTTCTTGCAAAAATGAAAAAAAGACCAGGGGTTAACCCCAGCCTTCTCTTCGTGGCATGAGCTTCCTACGTTTACTGTTTCTACGCTGAATCTTTCATTCCTGTATTCGCTTTCACCAAAATTTCATCGTACTTCTTATCATCACGGGAGCTGGACAACAAGGTCCCGATCCATGCTGCCAAAAACCCTAACGGGATCGAGACAATGCCCGGATTCGGCAACGGGAACAGTGCTTCGCCGACCAAAATGGCTTTTCCAGCTACAGGATTCCAAACGTTCGGACTCAGCGCAACCAGAATGAGAGAGCTGAACAGACCGACAAGCATCCCGCTGATTGCTCCTGCCGTATTGAACCTTTTCCAGAAGATCGTGAACAAGATCACTGGTAGATTTGCACTCGCCGCTACTGCGAAAGCCAGGGCAACAAGGAAAGCCACGTTCAGATTTTGCGCAAACAAGGCGAGCAAGATAGAGACAATCGAGACTCCGACAGATGCCCATTTGGCCATCTTCATTTGCTCCTTTTCTGTTGCTTTTCCTTGGCGTAATACATGTCCGTAAAAGTCGTGTGCGAAGGCAGAAGCCGCAGTCAGCACCAGCCCGGCCACTACTGCGAGAATGGTAGCGAAGGCAACCGCAGATACGAAGGCGAATAAGAAGTTCCCGCCTAATGCTTGCGCTAAAAGTGGTGCTCCCATGTTGCCCGCAGGGTCCATATTCCCCGCACCGACAAACGCTGCTGCACCGAAGCCGAGGAAGATCGTCATGACATAGAAGGCGCCAATGATCCATGTCGCGTACACGACCGATTTGCGAGCTGTTGTGGCATCCTTAACGGTGAAGAAACGAATCAAAATATGCGGCAATCCCGCTGTTCCTAGCACAAGCGCGAGATTCAGTGAAATAGTATCGAGCCCCACTTTAAACTTGTTGCCAGGATTGAGGAATTGGTCTCCCAATGGTGTCGCCGTCTTCATTTGCTCGAACATTTTCAAGAGATTAAAATCGAATTTGGCGAAAACCATCATGGAGATGATGAATGTCCCGACCATCAACAAAACTGCTTTGACGATTTGCACCCACGAGGTTGCCGTCATCCCACCGAACACGACGTAGATCGTCATCAATGCCCCTACGATTAATACGGAGGTCGTGTAATCCAGCCCCAATAGCAGCTTGATCAAGGCACCTGCTCCGACCAATTGCGCGATCATATAAAAAATCGAGATGGCAATCGAATTGAGAGCGGCGACACCACGAACCTTTTTATTGTCAAAACGGGCGGCTATCATATCAGCCATCGTGTATTTTCCTAAATTACGCAAAGGCTCTGCTACCAAGTAGAGCACAACGAGATACGCGACAAGAAAACCGATACTGTAGAAGAAGCCATCAAACCCGCTCAACGCAATCATCCCTGCGATCCCAAGGAAGGAAGCAGCCGACATGTAATCTCCCGCAATCGCAAGGCCGTTTTGCCAACCCGTCAAGCCTCCTCCGGCGGTATAAAACTCACTAGTCGTGTTCGTCTTTTTTGAAGCGTAAAAGGTGATGACAAGTGTCAAAAGAACAATGACAAGAAAGAGTAAAAATGCAGTAACGTTCATTAGCCCCTTCCACCTGCCTCTTGTTTGATTTTCTCTACGAGTTGATCAAACTGCTCTGCCCGCCTGGTGTACAGGATACAGAGACCCCATGTCATGACGAACTGAGCAAAGGCAAATACCCACGCCCACGAAATAGCTCCAAACGCTGGTTGATTCAATACGGTGAAGTAGGAGGTTAAAATCGGAAGGGTAAAGTAAAATACGAAGAAAAAAATAGAAGATGGCAAAATAAACGCTTTTTTTCTTCTCAAGAGCTCTTTAAAAGTGGCTGACTGAATCACTGCGGCATAATCAACAGCGTCCTTCTTCTTATCCTCGGCTTTTTTTGCCGAAGCGGATTTGCCCATGGGAACCTCCCCCTCATCTACAAAATGTAAGCGCTTCCTACATTGTAGAGAATCCTTTTCTACCCGTGTATTTTTCTGCGTAAGATGTCGGGGAGAGTGTGTCAGTGGCAGATTTTTAACCACCATCTGCAAATGATTGAGCAACAGGCTACTCCTCGAGACGTTTGAGCAAATCCTTGGCGGAGGTCCGGGATACGGGGATACGCGGTCTTCCTTCTCCCTTCAAAATCAGATTGTAGGCTCCGTTGAACCATGGTTCGAGCTCGCTCACAAATTGAAGATTGACCAGATAGCTTTTGTGGGTACGAAAAAAGTCGTATGCGAAAAGCTTATCCGCCAGTTGTGTCAGAGTCATCCGCGTTGCGTAGGTTGCTGTTTGGGTGACGATTTGCACATATCGCTCCTCCCGTACTGCATATACAATCGTCGCTGGATCAATGACGACTAATCTGCTATTGTCTTCTACCAACAGCTTGGTTCGTTTTGGCTGGACAGGGTCTGCTTTCGGCTTGACCAGACGCTCGCGTATCCGTTGCATCGTTTCGACCAGCCGCTTTGGCTCTGTAGGCTTCAACAAATAATCGACGGCGTACAGCTTAAACGCATCGATAGCAAATTCCTCGTACGCGGTACAAAAAACGATCAGGGGATGCTGCTTGCGTGATGCGAGCATTCTTGCTGCCTGTGCCCCTTCCAGTTCAGGCATTTTCATATCGAGGAAGACGACATCCGGTTCGTGCACATCGACCATTTCCAACAGCTCTCGCCCGTTGGTGGCATAGGGCAACAGTTCTACGTCTCCTTCTTGTAGTAATAAATAACTCAGTTCTTCGCGTGCTAGTCGCTCGTCTTCTGCAATCATGACGCGTATTGGCATCAGGCACTCACCTCTTTTGTAATCGGAATGGTAAAGGTAATCGTACTGCCACCTTCTTGTTTATTGGCAAAATGAAGTTGGGCATCTTGTCCGCACAAGCTGATCAGACGCTGGTTGACATTATGGATGCCAATTCCGTTGCCCTCCTTACTCTCCATTGGCACCTTTCCCAGAACTGGCAACAAGTTGTCGGGAAAGCCTTCGCCATTATCTTCGATTTGAAAAACAACGTGCACATCCTGCCGTTTCACATGAAGGATGATCTCACCGCCGTTCGTGATGTCGCGAACACCATGCTGAATGCAATTCTCAAATAACGGCTGCAACGTGCCAGGAGGAATAAGGGCTTCCTCTACCCCCGCATCAATGATGGTGCGAACGGCGAATTGCTCGGAAAATCTGATTTTGATAATTTCCAAATAAGCATGCAGGTGATCCAGCTCCTGTCTCACGGTGACAAGGGGACTCGCTGTGAGCTTCAGGTTGAATCGCATGAACACGCCAAGCTGAATGGTCATATGCCGAGCTAGCTGCGGATCAATTCGTATCAAGGTCACAATGGAATTCAATGTGTTGAACAAAAAGTGAGGATGAATCTGTGCCTGAAGCATTCGCAACTCTGCATCCTTCATTAATCCTTTCATTTGCTCCGTGAGAGATAGGGTCAATTGATTGGAGATTAGGTTGCCCAGCCCTTTTGCTAGTGCTTCCTGGACTTTTCCGATTTGTTGTGGCCTCCGATAATAGAGTTTGATCAGACCAACGACGCTGTCCCCCTCTTTAATCGGCACGAGAATCGCTGCATGCAGGTTGCAATTTTTGCGCTTGCACCCGACGCTCTCGCGCGTCAATCCTTTGTCAATTCCACCGCTATACAGAGCCCGCTTATCGAGCTCACTATGGAGCGCTTCTCCCGGATGATGATGATCTGCCCCCACTCCAACGTGTGCTAGAAGCCGTTCTCGATCCGTCACCGCAACGGCTGCTGCTTTCGTTTCTTTTTGTAAGACAAGGGCTGCTGACTGAGCCGTTTGCGGTGTGAGCCCCCTTTTCAGATGTGGCAAAATTCTTTCCGCTATCGTAAAGGAACGCTCCGCCTCAATGGCAGCCGAACGTTCTGCCTCTTGCAAGGCCACCCGGATCATCGTTGTAAAAATCGCAATCGAAACACTGTTCGTCAGCACCATCGGAATCCCAATCACGTTGACCATCGTTCGCGCCAACTCGGGCACATCCGCCATGATCAATAAAAGCGACATCTGAATAATAGGTGCGAACATGCCGATGAACATGGCTTTGGACGGAGAAATAACCCGCTCCTGCGAGAAAAAACGTGCTACATATCCTGCCAGCAACCCCGTGATCGGGATCGACAAGCCCATTGATGCTGCGGCGAATCCTCCCAATTGAAAGACATGAAGCCCAGCAATGACACCTGCCCCCAGACCAACGAAAGGCCCGCCGAGCAAACCACCAATGACGACCCCTACCAAAGTAGAGTTGGCGATAATTTCGTCATGTGACAAACGAAATATCCAAAATGCAGGAAGATAGCTCTCCCCTTGCACGACCACTCCTGCATATGTACCCGCAATCCCAAACAACCCGAACATGACCGAAAATGCGATTGACGTCCCTACGTGCAATTCACGGTCTAAAAGCTGGCGAAACAACGGTGTCCTTGTCAAAATAAATGCTAGCGTCAAAAGAATACCCATTCTTTCAATGAGCAATAACGTGAGATTGTCCACCGCAGCCTCCCTTAGTTTAAATCTTCTATAAATTCCGCATATTACCCGCAATTCCCTGCTGGACAGACAACCTCGCTAGGCTGATTGCATACGCTGTGTGTGCAATGCTTCAGGAGAAGGGTGATCATATCATGTGTGGAATTGTAGGATGGATTGATTGGGAAAAGGACTTATCTGGTGAACGTGATGTGCTGCAAAAAATGACCCAATGCCTCAAGGATCGAGGCCCTGATGCAGAAGGCTTTTGGCTGACTCCTCGTGCGGCCCTCGGTCATCGTCGCCTTGTGGTCGTAGACCCTGCTGGCGGACAGCAGCCTATGTCGGCTCTCAAAAACGAACATGCCTGCACCATGATTTACAATGGTGAATTGTATAATACCGAGGATTTGCGAGCAGAACTGCTTGCTTGCGGACATACCTTTCAATCTCACTCGGATACGGAGGTACTTTTGCACACGTATTTGGAGTGGGGGCCAGATTGTCTGTCAAAGCTAAACGGCATCTTTGCTTTTGCGATCTGGGACGAACGCGAACAAAGATTGTTTGTCGGCCGTGACCGTATGGGGGTTAAGCCGTTGTTTTATGCGCAAAGAGGCAGTTCCTTTCTGTTTGCCTCCGAGCTCAAAGCCTTGCTCGCTCACCCTGATGTCAAACCAGAGCTCTCTCGTGAAGGCTTGGCGGAGGTTTTCGGAATCAGTCCCGCTCGTACGCCTGGCCATGGTGTTTTTCACAACGTACATGAGGTTCGGCCCGGCGCTTATCTGTTGGTGACGCGTGATGGTGTCATGCAAAAACGCTACTGGCAGCTCGAAAGCCACCCACATACAGATGACCTGGAGACGACAGCAGAACGTGTCAGGGAGTTAGTCACAGATTCGATTGAACGCCAATTGGTTGCGGATGTTCGCGTTTCGACCCTCTTATCAGGCGGGTTAGACTCGAGCATTATAACAGCGATTGCGGCAGATCATTTTCAAAAAACAGGCCGCGGAACCCTGCACAGCTACTCCATTGATTACGTAGACAACCGAAAACATTTCAAGGCAAGTACTTTTCAACCGAATGAGGATGAACCATATGTGCAGCTCGTTACAAAGTTTCTCGGAACCCAGCACCATACGATTGAGTTCGACACAGACGATTTAATTGAATCCCTGAAAACAGCGACACTCGCCCGCGACTTGCCGGGGATGGCTGATGTGGATGCGTCCCTTTACCTGTTTTGCCGAGAAATTAAAAAAGAGACGACCGTCGTCCTCTCTGGAGAATGCGCCGATGAAGTATTTGGTGGCTACCCGTGGTTTCATCGCGAGGAACTGCTGAATGCCGGGACGTTCCCATGGTCGAGAGCAACGAAACAACGTGCCTCCTGGCTATCCCCTGATCTTCGCGATTGGGTCAAACCCGAGGAATACGTTGCCATGCGATATGAGGAATCTCTCGATGAAGTTCCACATCTTCCAGGCGAAGATCCAATGGAAGCTCGCCGACGGGAAATGTTTTATTTGAATATAACGTGGTTCATGAACACGCTGTTGGATCGCAAAGACCGAATGAGTATGGCGGCCAGTCTGGAAGCGCGCGTCCCGTTCTGTGACCACCGCATCGTGGAATACGTCTGGAACATCCCATGGGATATGAAGACGCATGGGAATCGGGAAAAAGGAATTTTGCGAAAAGCCATGGAAGGAATCTTGCCTGATGAGGTTTTGTATCGCAAGAAAAGCCCGTATCCGAAAACACATAATCCCGCCTATACGGAAGCTGTACGCTCTTGGCTGCTGGACATATTAAACGACTCTTCCTCTCCACTGCTTCAACTGGTAGATGTTCCAACGATTCGAAAAATTGCCGAGTCAGATGCACAGGCTTCGAGCATTCCGTTTTTCGGTCAGCTCATGAGTACACCCCAATTGTTCGCCTATCTCGGCCAACTGGATTATTGGCTGCGGGAATACCGTGTTTCCATTCGTGCCTAACGACATTACAAAAGCTCCTCGCCCCTTATGATTCGGGGGAATTGAGGAGCTTTTCGTTACTTTTTGGTTCTTCCCCGTTGCTTGGTTCTACGTACGGGTTGTGCCTTCGGGTTGAGGGGTATGGTAGCAATAGATTGATATCTCAGATCAAACTGCTCGCCTGAGCGTTTCATGATCGTGAACGTTTTGGTTGCGCCGACTCGGATCAAACGGTAGTCGACTCTTGTTTTTTTCCCTCCCCCGCTCAGTATCGCAGCCACGGTCCGATGATCCGGCTGATTCACTTTTATCTGCAACGACAACACGGTTGCAGGAAAAGGTGGGATGTCACGATAAGGAACACAGAGCTTTCCTTTCAGCATCCGCAAATGGAGATTCCGAATCATCACTTCCGTCAATTGCTTCCCCCAATACCGGCGGAAAATACGGGAGATTTTTCGTTTTGTGTTGTATTTTTCGGGCAATGGCGTGTAATCCACACCGTTTACGGTATACACAGGCTTTCCTCTCGGCGAATTCGCGATCTGAGTCCAGACATGCTCTGCTGATGTGATAAACTGCTTGAGCCTCTGCAACTCATCCAAGGATTTCACCTCCTCCATAAACCGTATGGTGGTGGGCTTATGCTAGTACGCCCGATTTCAGCGTTTCAAACGTAACGGACAACAATTCTGAACATACATATAAATTGCAATCATATTATCGAGATGATAGAATATAAACCGCTTTCACTTCTCCTGTCGGGAAGTGCGTTTTTTTGCCCTTTAAGTTTAGTACTATTTAATTTCTCGGAGGTTGTAATGAATTTCATCATTCCCATCGCTGGCTTACTCATCGTGATCGGGTTAGCATTGTTAGGGAGCAATGGACGTAAACAGGTCAAATACAAACCGATCATCGTCATGATTGCTCTGCAATTTTTGCTTGCCTTTCTTCTTCTGCATACCAAGTTTGGGTTTATATTCGTTTCAGCCATTTCCAAATCGTTTGAAAAGCTTCTTGCTTTTGCTGCGGAAGGGATCAATTTCGTATTTGGCAATCTGGCAAACGACGGACAAATGTCCTTTTTCCTTGGTGTATTGCTCCCAATCGTCTTCATTTCCGTTCTCATCGGTATTTTGCGGCACTTCAAGATTTTACCGATTATCATGAAGGCAATTGGCTTTGTTCTAAGCAAAATTAACGGCATGGGTAAGCTGGAGTCTTACAACGCTGTTGCTTCTGCTATTGTCGGCCAAAATGAAGTATTCATCACCGTGAAAAAACAGCTCGGTTCCTTGCCGGAGCACCGTCTGTATACGCTGTGCGCGTCAGCCATGTCCACTGTTTCAATGTCGATTGTCGGTGCGTACATGACGATGATTGAGCCAAAATACGTTGTCACGGCCCTATTCTTGAACTTGTTTGGCGGCTTTATTATCGCATCGATCGTCAACCCTTATACAGTGAACGAAGAAGAAGATTTACTGGAGATTCAAAGCAATGAAAAGCAGTCCTTTTTCGAAATGCTCGTCGAGTACATCATGGACGGCTTCAAGGTAGCGGTAGTCGTGGGCGCTATGCTGCTCGGTTTTGTTGCCTTGATCGCGGCTGTGAATAGCTTGTTCGGCATGATTTTCGGCTGGACATTCCAAGAAATGCTTGGCTTCGTCTTCGCTCCTTTTGCCATCCTGATGGGCATTCCTTTTGCGGAAGCGATGACGGCTGGTAGTATCATGGCGACGAAGCTCGTAACGAACGAGTTTGTGGCCATGATCGAGCTGGGCAAAGTCGTATCTGAACTGAGCCCACGTACAGTAGGAATTCTCTCTGTCTTCCTCGTTTCGTTCGCGAACTTCTCCTCCATCGGCATTATCGCTGGTGCGGTGAAAGGGCTGAATGAGAAACAATCCAATGTAGTCGCTCGCTTTGGGTTGAAGCTGTTGTTCGGTGCCACACTGGTTAGTCTTTTGTCTGGTGTCGTCGTCAGCTTTGTCCTGTAAGTGACATAAGAAAGTGTCCCTCTGCTATGTGCAGTAGGGACACTTTTTTGTATGCAAAGGGTATAGCTAAAGTTCTATTACAAAAAAAGGATGATTGCATGGTTTGTGGAAATGAACCAAATAAAAAAATATTTGGAGGAGATAAAATGAGTGACATTGGAATAAATGAACCGAGTCAAAAGCTCGACATCGGTGGAGTTAGACTATGTTTCAAATATTTTGGTGAAATAAGTGATTTTCCGACGGTGGTTTTTGATTCTGGTTATGGGTGTACATTGAACTACTGGAGTTCGATTGGTGGTGACATTTCAAAGCATACTAGGATGTTCATTTATGACCGAGCAGGTATAGGGGAAAGTGAAAGTGATAAAAGACCTCGTCATAGTCAGCAAATCATTGAGAATCTTAGAAGCTTGCTTCAGAAAGCAAACGTGTCTCCCCCTTACGTTTTGGTCGGGCACTCTTTTGGAGGATTGAATGTTCGACTATATGCAAGTACATTCCCAGAAGAGGTTGCCGGAGTGATTTTATTAGATCCATGTCATGAAGATCAAAATAAAGTCATGGTTCCTTTGTTCTCTGAAGAAGTTCAAGCAGCGTACTATAGTCAGTTTGTTCTTGAAGGTTCTATTCAAGAGATGGAAGAAAGCTTTGAACAAGCTCGAAATTCTAAATCACTTGGTAACAAGCCACTCATTGTCGTATCGGGTACATTACAACCTCATCATAATCCCGAATCTATGGCTGCTTGGGTCCACTTACATAAAGAGCTTACGAAATTATCAACCCGCAGCAAGCATATCATCGTTGAAAATGCTGGACATGCCATTCATATTGATCAGCCAAATGTTGTCGTAGATATCATTAAAGACATGCTCCTTTTGTGTAAAGCTCAAAAATAATTAAGATGAATTAGTTTTACAGCAGCTATGATCATTGGACAACTCCCTCACTATAACCCTTGCTATCCTTTCGGGTAATAAAAGTAACCAGCGAGTGTCCGGCTACAATCGAGACACTCGCTGATTTTTATCGTATGACCTTTTCTACATCGACACGTCCGGAAAAAAAGGTAGCTCCTCCCCCCATGTCCGCGATGCGATCCGGGGTCAGCGCATTTACATGATGCTTTGAGTGAGGAGCATCAGCCCACAAGCCTTGACTGACCACCACTCCCGGTAAAACATTTTCTCCTATCGATACAACCAGCTCGCATTCTCCCCGTTCATTCCATATGCGGACCGTATCTCCGTCACTTATGCCTGATACAGACGCATCTGCCACATTCATATGCAAACGAGGTATTTTTTCCATCTTCTGATGTTTTTCATTATTCGAGAACGTGGAGTTCAAATAATTGTGATTGGGCCCCGGGACAAATAAATACGGGAAATCCCCATCATTCACCAATGGCGTGTACGTTGGTAATGGGGGCAGCCCTCGTTTTGCCATTGCTTGCGAGAAAAGCTCAATTTTACCACTTGGGGTGGGCAGGTGTTCCAAAAAGAAAGGTTCCAGATTGGCTTTGGCATATTGTTTTTCGACCAAAGTTTCATACGTGATTCCTTCCAGATGAGGATTGCCGTGCCCCTCCAACGCCTGTCTGACCATCTCTGCATCACTGTCTTGAAAAACAGGTTCGTCATATCCCATGGCAGCAGCCAGCAAACGGAAAACTTCCGTGTTGGACTTGCTCTCTCCAAATGGGGCGATCACTGGTTGCTGAAGTTGAATGTAATGATGCCAATAGGACGTGTAAAAATCCGTATTTTCATAAGAAGACGTCGCTGGCAAAACGATATCGGCATAGAGAGCCGTCTCCGTCAAAAATAAGTCGTGTACGACCGTGAACAAGTCCTCTCTCGCCAAGCCTTCCCGAACTTTGTTTCCATCCGGTGCAACAATGGCTGGATTGCTCGTATAGACGAAGAGCGATTTGACCGGCGGCTCTGTATCGAGCAACGCTTTTCCAAGTTCATTCATATTGATGACTCTCGTCTGTTTATTGTCCAGCAAATCTGGTCGCTGCACAGCAAGCTTATTGTGCTCCAAGAAACCTTTATTCCCTTTATTGGCCCCACCGCCTTTAACGAGCCACTGCCCTGTCAGGGCCGGAAGACAAGCAATCGTCCTTACACACATTCCACCATTGTCGTGATGCTGAATGCCGTTTCCAATGCGAATAAAGGACGGAGAAGTGGTGCCATACATTCTCGCCAATTTGTAAATATCGTCGACAGGGACACCCGTTATGACAGATACGGTAGCAGGATCGTAGGTGCGTACATGCTCCTTGAGCTCTTCATGTCCTACCGTATATTTTTCCATAAAGGCTGAATCTACCAAGTTTTCAGCAAAAAGCACATGCATGATGCCCAATGCCAAAGCCGTGTCTGTTCCGGGTAAAATCGGGATAAACCAATCAGCCCATCGACCCGTCTGATTTTTATGGACATCAATCACGACGATCTTCGCCCCATTTTTTCGAGCCTGTTCTGCAAACACCACTTGATGCATGTTCGTGCTAACCGTATTGATCCCCCACATGATGAACAGCTTGGAATGAACGGTGTCTTCCGGATCTGTTCCAAAGGCTCCGCCCATCGTGTAGCTGTACCCTACAGCCCCTGCACTGTTGCATATCGTTCGGTCAAGCTGACTGGCCCCCATACGATAGAAAAAACGGCGATCCATTCCTTCCACACTAATCCGCCCCATGTTTCCGTAAAAGCTGTAAGGCAAAATGCTCTCGGGACCGTCTGAGTCGATCAAGGCACGCCAGCGTTCGGTTATGGTAGTGATAGCTTCCTCCCAACTGATTTGAACGAACTCCCCGCTCCCTTTTTTGCCAATACGCTTCAGCGGATGCGTGAGTCGCTTGGGATCGTAAATGCGCTCTGTCATGTTCCGGACTTTGTTGCAAATATTTCCCTTCGTCACCGGATGGTTCGGGTCCCCTTCAATTTTGACGATTTTCCCCGCCTGTTTATGAAGGAGCAATCCACATTGGTCCGGGCAATCAAGTGAACAGACTGCTGGAAAAACACCGTTTTCCTGGGTTGTATAAGTCATGGAGGTTCCCTCTTTCTCATAACAGTAACTAGCTTTTATACGCTATTATAATCGATTGAAAAAAGAAGGCACTACCCCTGCTGCAACGAGAAGTTACGTATTTTTATTTTTATGTACCATTCGTCTCATTACGAATTCCAATGGTCCGTTCAGCTTATATTTTTCTAAAATCGTAGCCAATAGCAGTGAAAGACTCCATATACCCACGGCAATCAAAGCAGCCATTCCGTTACTAACGCGTCCCCCTAAATCAAGTGCTACTGGTGACAAGAAAAGAACAAGCATCGCCTCATTCCATACAAAGAAGGTTAAAGAACGTTTTCCTAAAGCCATAATCGACTGGAGGACAGGCCCCGCTTTTTTTACCTTTGCCCCAATGATTCCAAAGAAAGCCGCATAAGCTAATCCTCCAGCAATTCCGGTTAAAATGTGGAATCCATAAACGAAACCAGCGAGAAAAAAGCTCGGGCTCCATATGTTCCCAATAAAGCTTAAAGGCAATGCTCCTAGTATAGAAACAGCTAAGCCCATCGTTGTTAGGAAAGTAAGTGTTCGTAACTGTTGCTCTGGCTTGGTTAATAATTGATAGTTGGCAATCCACATACCCAGCAAAACAGAAGGAAGAATCGGGAACATACCATGAATAAAAATAGGGATAAACGGAAAATAAGTCAAACTAAGTATCAGCGTGCTAAGATAGGTGTCTGTAGCTAACACCTCTGGAGGAAACCCATAATCTCCGATGGATTCCATCGTGAAGCCCCACATTATCGGATTTGCGATGATATACAATAACGTGATACCAATAAAGGTTCGGATCAGCGTCTTGATTTCATGTGTTAACAGCCAACTGACGAGAAGTCCAGCTACCCCGTAGGCCATTAAAATATCTTGACCGCCAATGATCACCACTAAAACGGCTCCAAATACTATCAAATACCAGGAACGCCTCCGGACCACCTGTAAGGCTTCTTTTTCTCTTTTTCCTTTCGCCATTTGACTATCAAAAGCCAGTACCAAACCATAACCGAATAAAACAGCAAACATCGCTCTCGCTCTGTTATCAATGATGAACATGCCAAAAAGATTCACAACCTGATCAAAGAAATTCTGACTTTCCATCCTGTGAACGATCCCGGGTTCCAAAGCGTACAGATACAGCGGGGCATGCGCGAGAGCAATAAGTAGTAACATAGCGCCCCTGGCAAGATCTAATGAAACGGCACGTTTTTTTGTCTCCGCCGTTTTTATATGAGGTAAAACAGACATACGATCCTCTCCTGTGTTTGTTGACAAAAGTTCAACGGTATCGTTAAACAATGAGCTTCTTCACCATTTTTACGAGCTCAACGGCGTATTGCTCCATGGGTATAGATGAATTCACTTTAAGCATTCTTTCTTCGATCGCCCCGATAATAATGGATGCGACTATATCCGTTTGAAAAGATGAAGTAAATTCCCCATTCTGTTGGCCTTCCTCGAGAATATCCACTAACATCTTTCTAAGTCCGTCCTCTTCCTGTTCGTCTTCCATTCTGTAATAAGGCAACCCCTTTTCATTACGAGCCGTAAACACAATCTCAATCAAGGCAATCGTATGTTTATAATGGGTTTCTTGATAAGCCAGATGTCCCTCTATAAAAGCTTCCAGTTTTTTCGTTGCGGACTGCGATAACCCAACGTTCCCACGAATAAAATCAAGTTGCTTCGCTACCAGAAACAGTAAGGTATGATTCATGAGATCAAGCTTGTCATGAAAGTGATAAGAGATAAGCCCTGTGCTAATCCTGGCTCTCTTTGCTACCTTCGTTAAGCTTAAGTTGTGATAGCCAACCTCTTCCAATGTATCAATACAAGCAAGTACAATCTGCTCTCGTCTAGCCTCGGCAATAAAAGAATCAGTCATTGCTACTACACTCCTAGCGGGTCATTTTTGATCAATTAATCAAAAATTTGATCGGTCAGTCAAATTGTATGTAGTATGATTTCATTTGTCAAGAACATCCCGAGACAATAAAAAGGGCCCCATCACTGTGATGGCGCCCCCTTTGTCTACGATTTTAGAAATCCCAATCCAGTAAGTCCTCCAGCAGTTCGCGTGAAAATGCTAATTGCTCCGGTGTGTATTTATCCAGAAAGCTCTTAAATCGCTGTTCAATATCCTGATGCATCTGGTGATGAATCTTATGCAGCTTTTGTCCCTTTGCAGTTAGCCGATAGTACACTTCTTTCTTATTATCAATCAGTTGTTGCCTTTTAATTAAATCAAGCTTCCATAACTTTTTGCTGATCCGGGTAATGGACCCTTTCGTTAAGTTGACTTTTTCCGAAATCGTGGTGACATTGATCGGACCATAATCCCCGATACAGGCAATGAAATGAATTTCGGATAGGGTAAGGTTTAGCTTCATCCCCATCTCGGATTCCAGCTTCTGCATCTCTTCTGCCATTCGCGCAGTCAATTTGCTTTCTCGCCGCTCTTGCTGCGTGACTAGCTGTATGTAAAGCTGTATGATCCTCTGCTTGGAAAGTTCTGTGCTTTGCATATCATGTCTCCTAGATAACCATCTCCTTTCCATTATATACTGATTGTTTCGAGGAAAACAATTTCATTTTGTTTTTCACAAAACAATCTTGTTTCAATCAATATGTCGGGCACCAGTGGGAGATTCCTTTCCGAATCGCTTCCATCGGATTAGACTCCGCCTGAGAAACCGCCCATGCGACATATCCATCCGGTCGAATCAACGCTGTATGCACGTCATGCCAATCAGTAGCTCCCTTAGCAAGCGAAGCGCGAACTACATGGACATGCTTGTATTTCGACCAATCGAGAGCATCGCCTAATCGTTCATCCGAGTCGAAATGTAGCAAGAGGAATGAACCAGAATGAAAAAGCTCGTATGCATTCTGACACTCACCGTTCTCCAAACGCAGATTCAACTCTGTAAAACGTCGACCGTTCAATACATGCGGCTCCGTCTCCCCATCCGGTTCATACTCGACATTGAGCGCAGAGATTTGGGTAGCCAGCAGATAATTTGCCTCGGGTATTTGCAGCAGGTCGGACACCATATTCCTCAAAGCTATGACGGATGGGGAGAATTCCGAACTACCGAACAGAAGCGATTGCACCTGTGTATTCGTTAGCAATGCGGTAGTGATGGGGGAACGCTCCGTATGATAGCTGTCCAACAGCCAATCCGGTGCCCAGCCTTTTAAATGGGCCGCCAGCTTCCAACCCAGGTTGATTGCCTCTTGCAAGCCAACGTTCATCCCCTGTCCTCCGGCTGGAAAATGAATGTGCGCCGCATCTCCCGCCAAGAATATTCGTCCTTCCCGATAACGCTGAGCTTGCAAGGTCGCATTGCCAAAACGAGTCATCCAAAACGGATCGGAAATTCCAAAATCGTCTCCAAGAATGCGCAGCAAGCTAGCCCGCAGTTCCTCCAGTGAAACTGGTTCTTCTTTTGGTATGGCCATTCGCTCCGGATCGATCAGCACCACCCGATGCATCCCTTTTGGCAAGGGTACAATCATGACCAAACCTTGTTCATTAAAGTAGGAAGGAGCTCCCGATTCGGGCGGATTTTTTAAAACAACATCCCCTTGCATAGCCGTAAAAGTCGCATTCTTACCGACAAACGGAATGCCTGCCTGCTTGCGGACAATACTGGCAGCGCCATCTGCACCGACCACATAGCGTGCCGTCAGCACAGCCTTTCCATTCGGCCCGACAGCCTCAACCTCAACCTCAACCCCGTGCTGATCTTGGTGTACGGCCATTACTTCCACTTCCCTGCGTATTTCCACCCCCAGACTTTTTGCCCACTCCTCTAGTATCTTCTCTGTTTCATGTTGGGGAATAATCAGTGTGTAGTTGGACGAAGAATCTAAGACAGAAAAATCCAAGCGTGTATCAAGCGCAGCAAAATGCCCTGTCTTAATCGGCTTACCTCTATCAAGTAATTTGGCTTTTAGCCCGCGCAAATCCAGGATTTCCAGTGTGCGCGGATGTACAGTGAGCGCCCGTGAAAACGGGGTTGTTTCCTTTAAGCGCTCAAGCAGGCACACCTTCACTTTAGCCAACGCCAGCTCTCCAGCCACCATCATGCCAACTGGTCCACCCCCAACAATAATCACTTCATAATCAACCTGCATCGAAACCACTCCCTCTTTTTGTTTTGCGCGAAACAATATTAATATATCACTTCTTCTTTTCATTGAAAACGATTTTCAATGAAACACTTTTTAAAGACTATGCCAACAAATGAAAAAAGGCGACCCCTTCTCGAATCGAGCAAGAGATCGCCTTTTTCTATATTCTTATCGTTTGGCTACGACAATAACATAAACATGACCTTGATCATTTGTCCACAAATCCACTTTGTCCTTAGAGGAAAGATCGCTTTCTTTCAAGTCATTACCGTTGTAGTATTTGATCTTCGCGTCTTCTGTCATCTTCAAGCTCGTCGATACGTCATTGAAGAATACGTATTTATCTTTGTTCACGCGGGATTCAATTCCGACGAAACTCACGTTTTCCTTCGCCAGCTTTCCACTGATTGAAGCAGCAATGACATCACCATCACGATCAAGGGTCAATGTCACGTACTCAAATTGATCGACGTCTTCAATCGCATCCTCATCCGTTACATCGTATGTCTTGCCGTTAACCTCTACTTTCGCGGAAGTCACCTTGCCGTCATCGTTACGAACCTCAACAGCGTCAACCACGCCGCTTACTTTCTTAGGCGCACCTGTAACGGCCTTTACTTTACCAGCGTTGTTGAGTGTCAGCGTGTACTCTTTGTCGTTGGATGCTGCATCGCTGTCAATCGTGACGCCTGACAAGAGCTCATACACTTTCCCGTTCACAGTAATTTTGGAACCGGATTTTTTCGTCACGTATCCTTTTACGGTTTGCTTTTCCAAAGTCAGCTCCACAATGTCATTCGTGCCGACGTTGTATTTCCACGTAAGGATGCGGTGGTCATTAAACTGATCGGTTTTAACCGTCGTTGGTGATACGGAGCTGCCATCGACAGTCAGCTTCGCGTTGGTCAAGATATCGTAGGTTTTCCCGTCGATTTTCACAGTTGCCAGTTTTCCTGCTGCATACGCGGTTGTGTCCGAGACCAGCTTGTTCGTAGCTGCACCTACACCCTGCTCTACTTTGATTAGATTTCCATTTTTGTCAAACGTAAGCACTGCAATTTGGCCGCTCGCCAACTCATCCAGCTCATCTACTTCGTCTTCGTCTACGAACAACTCTGTATCTTCATGCACCTCGTAATTGACGCCGCTAACGCGAATCAAGTTTTTGTCTGTATCCACGGTGATCGTATCTGTGAAGCTCAGCTTCGTGTAAACAAGCTCAGATACTTTGCCGTCCACGTTGAGTGTCAGCTCGACCAAGTCATCTTTTTCGATGTCAGAGAACGAAGCACTTGTTGCTTTCGCCTCTGGATGCGCCTTGCCTTTGACCGTTGCTTTGGAATCCAGAGTATAGGTCGTGCCGTCTACTCTCAGCTCTTTCTTCGAGTTAGAACCGCTCACGGAAGATACTTTTTCCACAATTCCTTTTGTCGTGTTGTCGCTAATCGTGATGGACTTGATCTTGCCGTTATCCCCAACGACTGCCACAAACTTTTGGCCGATGTGAGAACGGCTTACATTTACGCCATCTTCTACTTCCAAAACGACTTCTCTTCCATTGACGATTGCCTTGAATTTCTTTTCATCGCCTACAGCCGTTGTAAAATTAAGACCAGTCTTCACGATTCCTTCGACAATTTCGGAGTCAGAAGTAACAACGGTGAGGAAAGACACACGGTCGTTTTTCGTCATGTATTCTACTTGCGCACCTACGACCAGATTGCCGTATACTTGCGCGGAATCAGCCAGTTCGATTTCTTTGTTTTGTCCGACTAGTTTCAGCTTTTTGCCAGACTTGTCATACGAAGCAACTGTGCCCTTCACTACTGGCAGCTTCTGATTGGTTCCTTTTGCATTGCCATTTTTGTCGTAGTATGCGCCATTTGCGTATACAGGCGTTTCCATAAAGCGATCGGTATACTTCGCGACGATATCACGCGGAGCTGCTGCTGTCGGTGTTTCTTTTGCATCGTAAATACCTGCTCTGTCGGCTTCCAGCAAGTACGGTATGTACCACTCGCTTGAGGCTGATGGACGAACGTCAATCTTCAAGCCCTGAACGTAAACAGTCAACGCTTCCGCAATTTTCACATTGTTGTTCGGTTTGAAGGTTCCATCCGGATATCCCTTGATGATGCCCTGGGATACCGCAAGATTAATGTATCCTGTTGCCCAGTGATCTGTTGGCAGATCTTTAAATACGGTCTTTCCTTGCAGTAACTTTGCTTGCGCATCTGTGTACCCGAGTGCCAGCACAGCTACTTTGGCGAACTCTGCTCTCGTCACTTCTTTATACGGTTTGAAAGTGCCATCGGTATATCCTTTTAATACACCGGCATAATTCAATTTCAGAATCGCGTCTTTATTTACGTTTCCGCCAATGTCGGAGAATGGCAGTGCCGTAGCGGCCCATCCGGTACCCGGCAATGCAAGCGATCCTGCCAGAACCGCTGTCGCTACTAATTTTTTGAAATCCCTGCTTGCTCGATTCTTTGCTTTTTGCAAAATAAACCCCTCCATCAATGTAACAGTGTTATCAGTTCATTCTCTCCAGCAAACTCTCCCATTTGAAGAAATGATGGAATAGTCTACAGTAGAACTGTTTTCTTCCGCCGAATGCTCTTTTTAGACGACAAGACTTCCGAAAAAGTTTCAAAGCTTGTTCGCGGTAAATCATTCCACTGTTCTTCAAACCACGCGAGTCTTGGTTGAACAACCTTAAGTCGATACCCAATTGCTTCTGAACAGAACCGCAACTGGAAGGGTCGACTGTCAACTGCAATAAAATCTTGCTCACGACGACCAGAACAAATCCGTTCAGTGTCCGAAACGCCCAATCTCATTCCCGTTTGCAGCAGCAGACATGAGGGCACGTTGGCGTTACAGCAAACGGCAAACGTCGTAACCGAGTCAATTGTTGACTTCACGGTCAACAATTGATAAGATGCGCTTATGAGTAGACCAAGAGAATTTGATGTTGATCGTGCGCTTCAACAGTCCATGGAAATGTTCTGGGCGAAAGGCTTCAAGTCGACTTCTTATGACGATTTGACTCGCACGACGCAAGTGAAAAAGCAAAGCTTGTATTGCGTGTTCAAGGACAAGCGGGATTTGTTCCTAAAAGCGTTGGCACTGTATCGCGAACGGAGCATAGCGATGCTGGAAGAGCTAGCCTCTCAGGAGGTGTCGCCATTGAAGAAGCTGGAGGCTATCTGCGACTCTACGCTGTATCAGAACGATGAAACATTGCGCCGAGGATGTCTCATGGTCAATTCCGCATTGGAATTCGGAGATGACGACCCGGAAGTCAACCGCGAAGTAATGCTGATGTTCGATCAGGTCGAACGTATTCTCGAAAAGATCATTCGCGACGGCCAGAAGCAAGGGCTCATTTCTGCACGACAGTCCAGCAAGGAGCTGGCGGTTTACTTGAACAACGTGCTTAGCGGGGCGAAGGTCATGGAGAAGTCGGGCGCTTCCCGGGAGCAGATCGCAACGGTTTTGCGTACGTCATTTGCGCTGATGATTTCGGAGAACGGTCGCTAGAGTCAGGCCATCCGAGCCGAAAGCTGCGGGGTGCGGGTTAAAAAGCGATTGCATTACTGGAGCGCCGTGACTAACGGATACCGTATCCGTTTTCGGCGGCAATTTCGCCCCTTCTCACTTCTAATGGACTCAGTTGCCCTTTTTTCGTGATAAATGCTGCTTGGTGCGTCCGTTAAAATGCTCAAAAGTGGAGTGGGAGGCGGGGGAGCATGTCTCGGTCGATTTCGGCTATGATCCGCAGAGCCGAGATTGCTCGAACATCTCCCGTCCAGGCGGGCGAGACGTTTGATTCAGAGTGGGATGCTTTTTTTTACGATGTTATTGACTACATAGTCAACAATGCGATAAAGGAGGTGGGGCTTAGGAATTATAAAGGAGCAACTGGGGAAAATCAAAGATGTAGCTTTTTTACGCCATGAAGGCTCATTTTTTTGTTATATTCTTGACTCGATAGTCAAGAAAAAAACTAAAGGAGGTTCTTATGACATATTCGCAATCCGTTCAATCCTTATTCCAATCGTTCTCAATCGGAAATCTTCAGCTATCCAATCGCATCGTAATGGCGCCGATGACTCGCCAATTCTCTCCGGAAGGCGTGCCCGGCCCTGATGTGGCGGCCTATTACCGCCGCAGGGCGGAGAACGGCATCGGCCTCATCGTGACAGAAGGCACGATTATCGATCATCCGGATTCGTCCAATCAACCAAATATACCGCATTTCTATGGCGAAGCCGCATTAAACGGTTGGGCGAACGTGTTGTCTGAGGTTCACGTGGCGGGTGGACGGATCATCCCGCAGATTTGGCATATGGGAGCCCGTGGCCAAGTTGACAATTATACGGAAACGGAGATCGCCGCCATCGTTCAGGCATTCGCTCAGGCGGCAGCTAATGCCAAACGGCTTGGCTTCGACGGCATCGAGCTTCACGGAGCCCACGGATATTTGATCGACCAATTTTTCTGGGAGAAAACGAACCAGCGCACCGATCGTTATGGCGGCGACATTGTGAAGCGCACCCGCTTTGCAGTAGAAGTCATCGAAGCTTGCCGCCGTGCTGTCGGTCCGGACTTCCCGATCGTCCTTCGTATCTCACAATGGAAGTCGGGCGACTATACGGCGAAATTGGCGGCAACGCCAGCTGAACTGGAGCAGTTCTTGGAGCCGTTAACCGGGGCTGGCGTCGATGTGTTCCACTGCTCCACCCGCCGTTTCTGGGAGCACGAGTTCGAAGGCTCCGATTTGAATCTGGCCGGATGGGTCAAAAAGTTGACGGGAAAACCGACGATTACGGTCGGATCGGTCGGCCTGGAAACTGAATTTATGAGTTTCTTTACAGAAGGTAAGGGCTCAAATATCACCAATATCGACGGGCTGATCGAAAGGCTGGAGCGTGGAGAATTCGATCTAGTGGCCATAGGTAGGGCATTATTGGCCGATCCCGCATGGGCAAGCAAGATTCGCGACGGCCGACTCGACGAGTTGCTCCCCTTTACGGCCGAAGCAGTGAAAACTTTGTATTAAGTTCCGCAAAAACTCCGGAGTTTACCCGGTGTTTTTGCGTTATGGCACCGACATTCAACTCATGAAAGCGTTCGGGAATCAAGCATCAGCACCCGCTTCACACAGGAAGACAAAGGCAGTTTAGGACTTTTTATTTCAAGCCCAGGCCGCCGCTATTTCATTTTTATTATCACTAGACAGATATGTCGTAGAACGTAATAAAACCACCTGAAACCTCAGGTGGTTTTACGTTTTATTCCAGCAGGAAATGCTATAAGCCAGGTTCTGTCTCTCCCGTGCTTCAAGCGGGGCAATCCCTCGCACCAAGAGCGGTAGCCATCTATCTATGGCATCCGAAGATACCATCCGTCCTTTCCGTTTGATTCCTTCAGGACGGTTCCCCTACCTAATTTGGGTTTCTCGCTCGCAGGGTTTACCGCGTTCCATCTTTTCTGTCGCCAGAAAAGCTACGTTTCTGTGGCACTTTCAGCGTACTCGGGCCTCAGAGAGAGCCCTTTCCACGCCGTCAGCAAGGCTCAGCACCTCACTGCCCTGGCTTGCACCAGGTACGAACACTCCAGGCATCTCAGCCTGGGCGAGCCTGGACTTTCCTCTACCACCAATCGTTAAAACGATTGCGGCAGCGACTACCCACATTTCCTGCACATCAGAATCAGTAACATTTACTCTATCACATGCCTCCTGCATGGTCAACAAGCAGGATTTGGAAGGTCCATTTGTAGTACAATAGAAATGGCTACGAGGAGGTATAACGATGATAACCATTACTCCAACTGCGGCAGTACGTCTTGCACAAATGATCGCGGAAGAATCGGATGCTGAACAGCTCGGAATCAGACTCGTCCCGACTACGACGGGTTGTGGCAGCTATTCATATAGCATCGCCATTACGGAAGCGGACAAACACGATATTGCCCAAAATATAGGTGGGATTCATTTCTTTTATCAAACGCATGAGATAGACAAGCTTTCCGGAACCGTCATCGACTGCGACCCTGCAACTGGCCGCTTCTCTATTTTCCATCCGCGCCCGATGCAAACAGATTGCTCGCTTACACATTGATTAGGAGGTTACTATGCTGCTCTTATCATTTGAAAACATCAAACCAAAGATTCACCCTACTGTTTTCCTGGCAAAAGGCTCCGTCGTTTCTGGCGATGTCGAAATCGGCGAGGATTCTTCTATTTGGTACAACACCGTGATCCGCGGGGACATCGCTCCGACCATCATTGGCAAACGTGTCAGCGTGCAAGACAATAGCACCCTGCATCAAAGCCCCAACAACCCGTTGATCCTCGAAGACGAGGTGACCGTTGGACATAATGCCGTTTTACATAGCTGCGTGGTACGACGCGGTGCATTGATCGGAATGGGCGCGATTGTGTTGGATCGTGCGGAAATCGGGGAAGAAGCGATGGTTGCGGCGGGTGCACTTGTTCCTCCAGGCATGAAGGTACCACCTCGCTCGCTTGTTGTCGGCAATCCAGCCAAAGTAAAACGCGAACTTAATGAGGCAGACTTGAAAGAATTCGTACGCATTCGCCAATCGTATGTAGATAAAGGAAAGATGTATCGCCAACTGGAAGAAACCCCGCTAGAACGGGAGTAGGAAAAAGAACAGGGAGGTCGAGGGCGCCTATGCCCCTTCTATCCTCCCTGTTTTTTATGATTTGCGAATTTCTAAATAATGCGTTGCGCCCACTAAAAACCGGAAGCTCGTCGGTTGCAGACTGGAAGTGTGGCCGAACCGTTGTATTTCTTCCATGAGCTGTGGCAGCTTGCTATATGGCTTACGATCCAATCCGATTAACGGATAGAGTCTGATTTGACCACCAGGCTGACAAACACGAAGTAATTCATTGATCGCGTCCAGGTGAAATTGCTCATCGAACTGTTGGTGGTACAAAAACAAAAAATGACTGCCAAGCACCAGTGAAAATTGATCGTTTGCAAAAGGCAATTCCGGCAGCAAGCCTGAGACGTATCTTTTACCGATGCCTTCATCGGCACGATACGCGGCAATGAATTTCTTCAGTGACCTTTCTCTATTTTGCTGATGCTGGCCAAGCGAGCCGTAATATTCCCAAAGAAGTGTATGTGCAATTCCAGCCAGCTTTTGTGTCGATTCCTCGATCTCTCGCTTCCCCTTCGTATCAATCTCTTCAGGCTTCATTTCGTAAAGCGGATCGACTGCGATTACCTCTCGTCCTTGTTGACATGCCTCTACTGTAAAGGAGGACGCTCCTGCCCCGACATCCAAGATCGGTCCCTTCGTCAAGATTTCCTCCGTGAGCGAAAACATATCCACATACTCTTGATAGGAACGGCATGTCATAGCCACTCCCACTTGCTCGTACACCCCTGCATCCTGTTCTTTTCTCATCTCGTCTCAGCTCTCCTCATCTCATATTCCTCGATCCTTTTCAAAGGAAAAGGAAAGAGTTGAGCAAATATTACCAAAATACTTTTCAGGATTCAATGACGCAACTAACCTGTGCATGGAACAAAAAAAGCGGCGTATCCATAATGGAAACACCGCTTTACCTTACGAAGCATTCTGCAATCGATCTACCTCGCGAATGTGTTCAAACAGCATATACGAGCGGATCGCTGTCTCTAAGTGGAGCCGATCCGGTTCTTTGGTCGTGCTGTATTTTTGAAAGAAAGCCGACAGCTTGTAAAGAAAGCCGAAATATTTGCGCACGTAGTGATCCCCGAGCATGCCAACAAGCAGTCCAGCTACTCCGCATGCGACGCTCCATTCCAAGGGTAAAATGAATACAGATAAAATGAACCCCGTAAAAAACCACACGACCAGATTCGTCGAGCAGCCGTCATTCACGATATTTGCCCGTTGAATCTCTTTCAATGCTGCTAACGACTTCTTACCCCCATAGCTAAACACTTTATGTTCCGCGCCGTGAAATTTTTTCATCATTTTCGGAAAAACGAAGTGAAAGCCCGCGATGTATACAGCTACCCACATTGGATCGAGGATGGCCCAATCAGGCTTCACGATCGCTGCCAGTACATAACCAGCGAGCAGGAGATGAAACAATTGATAGTACCACGGAAAGGAGAAAAATATTCGATACCAGAGCTTCCCTATCGTTTTCAATGTGATTTTTTCCGCCCACATATGAATCACGCCGTCTTTTACTTCCGCGCATGCCAGCACATTTCGATCATGAAAAAGCACACCGCGTCCAAATGACATCCCCATAATCATCTCGTTAGCTATTCTCCTTCCGCCCTAATGTCGTTATAATAGGTTGTTGTACGCAGAATGAAGGAGGTTTCCACAATTGATCCGCATGGTTCCAACTACACCATTAACACCTTTACACGATCCATGGGAGCCGTTGTTCAATGCGACACCCCCCGCCTATAAACTTACCAGCGTCGAGTTTACTGTAACGAATCTGTGCAATCTCCGCTGTGAGCATTGCGCGGTTGGTGATACATTGCGATACAAAGACGATCCCGCTCTCCCTGTCGATCTCATACTTCGTCGTCTCGATGAAGCAAAAGATCTGCTTACTATCAGTATAACAGGCGGAGAACCGATGTACAGCGAGCGCACCGTGAAAACTGTGATCGCGCCTATTCTACAATATGCAGCAGATCGTGGGCTGCGGACGCAAATCAACTCCAACATGTCCATGCCGTTTTCTCGGTATGAGTTGATCCTGCCTTACATCGACGTCATGCATATTTCGTGGAACTGGTCTACTCCTGAAGAATTCCATGATATTGTTTACGCAAAAGCACGGCAGCCGGTTTCAATCAAAAGAGCGGAAGCACAATTTCAAGAGATGATGGAAAATGCGCGAAAGCTTTCAGAAGCAGGTGTATTTGTCTCAGCCGAGACAATGCTGAATCATCGCACATGGACAAAGCTCGATACGCTCCACCGTCAGATTCAGGAGATGGGCAGCAAGCGCCATGAGGTACACCCGATGTATGCGAGTGATTTTGCCCGTGATCTGGATGTCCTTTCACTCGAAGAGCTCCGTCAAGCCATTCATCGGATGCTCGATGTACGCAATGAAGATTTGTGGATGCTTTTCGGGACGCTTCCGTTTTTCGCTTGCAGTCCTGAAGCAGCAGACAGGGAATTGATCAGCAGACTGCGCTCTGCGAAAAATGTGACGACTCGCAATGATCCAGATGGTCGCAATCGTCTTAACATCAACATTTTCACCGGCGATGTCATCGTGACCGATTTCGGAGATGTAGAGCCATTGGGCAATATTCAAACTGATCAGCTCCAGGCGATGTTTGAAAAATGGCAAGAACACACGCTGAATCAGAAGATCAATTGCTTCTGCCCTGCTGCTGGATGTGCAGGACCTAATCTGCTCGTTGCTAATACTTACTATCAGGAAACTGATTTTACTCTGCGCAAAGCACTCGTCTAATCGGGGCACACTAGGGCGTGAGGTGATCTACCATGAGCAGACGCAAACGCCCTCTCGTCCCCGAGGCGAGAAAAGGACTGGACGCGCTCAAAGCACAGGTTGCACACGTTGCTGATCCCGCTCTGGCCAAATTCGAGGTCGCAGAAGAAATTCATGTTCCGTTGCAGCACGGCTACAATGGACAGTTAACCTCTCACGATGCTGGTCGAATCGGAGGACGCTTGGGCGGCAGTATGGTCAGAGAGATGGTACGGATGGCCATGGAAGGCATGAATAAAAAACCGTAATCCTATTGTTTGGGACCCCCGTTATTCGATGGATGCGAAAAGCGGGGGTCTTTGTCGAGCAATCGAATATTGCCGAGTAGGACACTGGCTATCAGGCTGATTCCAATTAGAATCAATCCAGTGATAAAGACGCCGTGCAAAGCTTCACTAAACACCATTCCTGCCCGCATCTGCCATTCTACGATGGTCCCAAACACACTAATTCCAATCGTCCCCCCAAGGGAACGAAATAATTGCGATGTCGACATGGCAACGCCCCGATCTTGCGGTTTAACGGCGCAGTGTGCTGCTGTACCGAGTGCTGGATAGATTGCCCCCATGCCTAGACCTGTGACAATCATGTAGCTTGCGAGCCGTGTGTTGGTTGTCTCTACATCAATCGTGCTTAGAAGGAAAAAGCCTGTCGCCATGATGAGTAAGCTGGGAATCAGAATCGCCCGAAATGAAGCTTTTGCCATCCATCTTCCCCCAACCGTCGAAGAAATCGCTGCGGACAGCATGAGTGGCACTAAAAGGAATCCAGCTTCTGAGGGGCTCGCACCATATACTCCTTGGACGAACAGAGGGATATATGCGATTGCACCGAACAAAGCAGCACTCACAAAGAATCCTACGAGATTGCCATATCCAATGGCCGGAATGCGAAATAGGGACAGCGGAAGCAGGGGCTCCTTTGCTTTGGTTTCAATCCAGATGAACAAGCCGATAAGTAGAATACCCGCTCCCCCTAACCCAATCTTGTATTCCGTCTCCTCCATGACAAGGGACAGCAGGATGAGAATGATGGCTGCACTCAAACTAATCGCCCCATACCAATCAATCACTGGCTTCTTTTCGTAGTGCCGCAGATCACGAAAGGCTAGAGCAATGATCAAAAAGGCAGCGATACCGATGGGAAGGTTGATAAAGAAGATCCATCCCCATGGCAAAAGCTCCACAAGAATTCCTCCCAACGAGGGACCGAGTATACTCGTCATGGCAAAGACAGCTCCGAAAAGGCCTTGAAATTTGCCTCTCTTTTCGGGTGGATACAGTTCACCTACAATGATGAATGCAACCGGCATTAATGCCCCAGCGCCCAAACCTTGAACTCCTCTCGCTGTAATCAGACTCGTCATGGAATTCGCCATGCCGCACAGGAGAGATCCTAAGAGAAACAGAAACAACCCGATCAAATACATTTTTCTCGTTCCAAACAAGTCCGCCATTTTCCCATAAATGGGCATGCTCGTGGTCGATGTGAGCATATAAATAGCGAACACCCAGCTATAAAGAGATAGACCTCCCAGTTCTTTCGTGATTGTCGGCATGGCTGTTGAGACAATCGTCTGATCCAACGCTGACAAGACTAACCCCATCAGCACTCCACCCGTAATTAACCCCACGCGGCGCTTTTCCTTTTCCATCTCCATCGCACTCCCCTTTTTGAAGTCAGTTGATAACAGCTCCAAAAATATAAGGGAATTTCCGGAAAAAGAGTAGACTTTTTCTTTCTGATGAGTTATTCTGATGATAGAGTCTGCCCCTAAGAACCATGAATAAACTATAAATAAAAACCGCCTCCTTTACGGACGCGGTTTTTTTGTTTTGCCATTCATCTCAACTTATCGAGCTTTTTGGCACTTGCCTTACGAGGTCCAAGCATCGCCTTTCCTATGTCGCCTACTTTGTTTACAGAGTCAAAAACTTGGTCAATCACATCCACCAGTTCCCGAATCTGTACCACTTTTCCATAGACGCCCATGAAATGGTGTCGGACGTTTTTTCCATTTAACCCTAGCATGGCGCACCTCCTCTTAATCCTCTCGTATCACTTTATGCAGGATCAGGCGAAGAGGAAATGGCGAAGTGTGGAAAATTATTCGGCCCTCTATCCAGCAGCTTAGCGTGGACGAGGCGTGCCAGTCGGCCGTGGGCGTGGAGGTTGTGTCGGCGTAATGGCCCGCTCCAGACGAGTGACACGGTTCTCCAACCGATCTACCCGATTATCCAGCCTGCGATAGTCTTCGCGAAGCGCATCTACTCGATTCTCCAGTCGATTCAAGCGACGCTCGACATCTCCACCAGGAGCTGGTGTCGGAGTAATCGGGATGTACAAATTTTGACCAACGTAAATGTAATAGGGATAGGCAATATTATTCACGCGGATCAATTCCTGAACGGATACACCAAAACGAGCCGCAATGCTGTTCAGCGTATCTCCCGAACGGACTACATAGTTCACGAATCTCACTCCTTTTTTCTGTGATCATTCGTTATTAACCTATGCCCGCCCTGGTACACGCGCAATAAACCAATACCCATTTTGGCAAAGAATAGTCAAACACCCAGTACAAACGCCGTTACAAACCTGAAAGAGCAAGGCTCAGCCCCATCAGCACTTTGAATAGACAGTCACACCCTCAAGAAACACTTCCTCTACTTGCTTCAATGCCTCTATCTCTTGTAAAGGGTCCCCTTTTACCACAAGCAGATCTGCAAAATAACCCGGCGCTAGCGTACCGATCTTACTCCCTTGGTCCAGCACCTCAGCAGCGTTTTGAGTAGCAGCCTGGATCGCCCGAATTGGCTCCATCCCCAGCTCCACCATCAGCTTGATCTCCTCTGCCACAGGCGTAATCGGATAGCCTTCCAATACGATATCCGTACCCGTAGCGATCTTTACACCTGTATTTATCAATCGTGCAAAGTTCTCCCGGTACGCCTTTTCCGATTCGATGAAAAAGGCTCCCTGCTCCATAAGCCCTTCGCTCAATATGCCTTGATTCGCCTGTTGCTGTTCATTCCAAATATGCTTGTAATAATCAGCAATCTGGAAGAAGGTGACCATGGTCGGTACCCATACCAATCCTTTTTCTTTCATCTGCTCTGCCTGTTCAACGGTCATAAACGTCGCGTGCTCGATCGTATCAAATCCCGCATCAATCGCCATCTGTATCGCGGGTTGGAGCGAGGCATGCACACAGCATTTCCGTCCCAAGCGATGCGATTCATCAACCGCCGCATCCAGCTCCTCTTGAGTAAACTCCGGCGTTGGTGTCCGATGGCTCGTCATGAGCTTGATCCAGTCTGCCCCTGCCCTCACTTGTTCACGCACGGCTGTGCGTACTTCCCACGGACCATTTGCTTCTCGCAGGGCACCCTCTAATTGCCAGCCGTGCCCCCCGGTCATAATAATCCCCTGGTTTACCTGAAAAAGACGAGGGGAAACAATGAACTTGTTCTTGGCTGCCAGCTTCAGTGTACTGCACAATCCATCCGGTGCTGCAACATCACGGATCGTCGTGACCCCCAAAGAAAGTGCCTCTTTCAAGTTCGCTGTCGCAAGTAAAGCCACGAGTCCATCGTTGTTGCGATACTCAGCCGAGTCTGGTTTGCTCCACCAATACCCGATGTGAACATGTAAATCGATCAAACCTGGCAAAATGGAGCATCCGCTGTACCGCTTTACCTCTCCTTCCGAAATCGAATCTGTAAGCTCCGATTCTTTCCCTACTGTTACAATCTTTCCTCGCTCATCAATCCCGACAGCGCCTTGTTCGATTACATGCTCTCCATCTCCGATAATGACGCGATCAGCAATCAACCATTTCATTCCTGTCCCCCCTGTCAAAAATGAAAATCCATCTGTCCGCAATCGTGGTTAGTTCCTCGAAAGTTCATCATCTATCCAACTATTTCCTTCTCCTCTCCCGCCTAGTTTGAAAAAAAAGCCTCCGGTAGCACGTGAAGTGCGCCAGAGGCTTTCGTATTACATTCCTTATTTAAATACAGGTGCTGCAAACTGAGCCAATTTCTCTGCAGATGACTTTTCCACATCCGCATGCAAGCTGTTGCCATGAGAATCCATGGTGACGATTGCTGCGAAGCCTTTTACGCGCAGGTGCCACATCGCTTCTGGAATACCGAATTCCATGAAGTCGACACCTTCTACTTTTTCCAAGCATTCTGCATAATACTGGGCCGCTCCACCAATTGCATTTAAGTAAACAGCGCCATGCTCGTTCAATGCTTTCAGGGTTTTCGCACCCATTCCGCCTTTTCCGATAACGGCACGGATTCCGAATTTCTTGATGATTTCGCCTTGGTACGGCTCCTCGCGAATGGAGGTAGTCGGACCAGCCGCTTTTACATGCCAGTCGCCTGCTTCGTCCTTCAGCATGACTGGACCGCAATGGTAGATGATGCCACCGTTCAGGTCCACTGGACAGTCATGATCCATCAGGTAGCTGTGCAGGGCGTCGCGTCCTGTGTGCATTTCACCGTTGATAATGACCACATCGCCCACTCGCAGGCTGCGGATTTGTTCTTCAGAGATTGGCGCTTCGAGAACAACCTCTCTGCGCTTTTCGCCCGCATCGTCCGTAGCTGCTACCGGGGACAAGTCCATCGCTACTTCTTCGTCTTTATAGAGGTAACGGAGGATTTCGCCAGTCTCCGGATTCAGGCGAACACCTTGACGGCGGAATGCCCAGCAGTTGTACGCAACGGATACGAAAAAGCTTGCTGGCAGGCGGTTTTCCACGCCGATTTTACAGCCCAAGAGAGTCGAGTTACCACCAAAGCCCATGGTTCCGATTCCGAGTTGGTTTGCTGTTTCCATGATGTAGTCTTCCAATGCAGCCAAATCAGCAATTGGATTCACATCGTCTACTTTGCGGAACAATTGATGCTTCGCCAGTGCATAACCGGAGGTGCGATCGCCACCGATTCCTACGCCGATGAAGCCGGCACTACAGCCTTGTCCTTGTGCTTGGTAGACGGCGTGCAAAATGCACTTGCGAATGCCATCCAGGTTGCGGCCCACTTTGCCCAGGCCTTCGAGCTCACAGGGCAGGGAGTATTGGATGTTCTTGTTCTCACAGCCGCCGCCTTTGAGAATTAGCTTGATCTCGATTTCATCCTCTTCCCATTGCTCGAAGTGAATGACAGGAGTACCTGGTCCGAGGTTGTCCCCTGTGTTTGCACCCGTCAAGGAGTCTACGGAGTTGGAACGCAGCTTACCTGTTTTGGTTGCTTCTGCAATCATTTCTTTGATTGCTTGTTTAATGATCAGCTGGTTGACTCCAACCGGAGTTTTCACTTCGAATGTAGGCATCCCCGTATCTTGACAGATCGGAGAAACATTTTCTTCTGCCATGACAACGTTTTGCGCAATCGTAGACAACGACAGCGCTGCACGTGTGCCAAGATCCTCTTTCACTTTAGCTGCATTGACGGCACGACGCACGTCTGGTGGTAGATTCGTAGAAGTATCCGTGATGAGTTCCAGAATGCTTTGCTTCAAGTTTTCCATCTATGACGCCCCTTTTGACGTAGTGGTGTAAATGGTAGCATAAACCGCCTATTATTATAGCACACGCTCCCCCACCTGTCCGTAGATTGATGCCCAAAGAGTGTGTGAAACATTCCGTAAACACGCATCGTCTTATTACCGACAGAAAATTTTGGTAAGAAGCAGATACGAGGGGGATTAAAATGAAACGAACTTTTGCCGGGCTTCTCGCCTCCGTGCTGGTGGTGACCGCTATACCCTTCCTGTTCACGACGGGTACAGTAGTGGCACCAACCGTTCAAGCCGCAGCATCTACAGAAGAGTTGCCAGTAGTCGGTTCCTATGCGGAGCTGAAAAAGCTCATCCAATCATCAAACGCGGACAGCTACCATTACGGCACCATGGAAACCAGTAACGCTTTACCAGCAGCCGCACCTAGCACGGCCAACAAAGCAGCGGACACTTCCGGCGGCGCTGTGCGCGGTGATTTTTCCACAACGAATACCCAAGTGCAGGGCGTCGATGAAGCAGATATCGTCAAATCAGACGGAACTTATCTTTATCAATCCACGCAAAATGAAGTGCGCATCATCAAAGCGAATCCTGCCACCGAGATGAAGGTCGCAAGCCGTATCAGCTACGACAATGGAAAATTCGTACCGCAAGAAATGTACGTAGACGATCATAGACTCATCGTAATCGGTCAAGCGGATGAGACCATCTCCTATCCTCCTGGTCCTGCTTCCAAAAGAGGCATTCCCCGTTACCAAGGCATGCAGTCCGTGAAAACCATGATCTACGACATTACGGACAAAAAACAGCCTCGGCTCATTCGTCAACTGGAGCTGGAAGGTCAGTACATGTCGTCCCGCAAAATCGGTGGGAGCTTGTACGTGACAGCCAACCATTACATGGACACGTATCGAATTATGCAAGAGAAAGCAGAAGTGCCAGGCCCAGCGTATAAAGACAGCGCCCATCATAACCAATACCAAACCATTCCCTACAACGAGATTCGTTACTTCCCGGATCACTTTCGTCCAGAGTATTTGATCGTTGCTGGTGTGAATCTGGAAGATTCGAAACAAAAGATGTCACTGCATACGTATCTTGGTGCTGGCGAGAACATCTATGCATCCACCAAAAATCTGTATGTAGCCGTCACCCAGAACAATGCCCAGCCAGTAGCCGTTAAGCAAAAAGGAGTGACAACTCCTCTGATTGCCCCTCCCGTTGAGTTAGATACAACCATTTATCGTTTTGCTATGAACAAGGGAGACATTCGCTACACGGGGAAAGGGTCGGTGCCTGGACTCATTCTGAACCAGTTTTCCATGGATGAAAACGACGGTTATTTCCGCATTGCCACCACGAGCGGAAACATGTGGCGAGACGATGAGCATACGTCGAAAAACAACTTGTATGTACTGGACAACAAACTCGAGGTATTCGGCAAGCTAGAAGGCATCGCTCCAGGAGAACGCATTTACTCTGTCCGTTTCATGGGTGATCGTGCCTACATGGTCACCTTCAAAAAAGTCGACCCGCTGTTCGTTCTCGATCTGAAGAAGCCTTCTGCGCCAAAAGTACTGGGTGCCCTCAAAATTCCAGGTTACAGCGACTATTTACACCCGTATGATGAAAACCATATCATCGGTTTTGGTAAAGAAGCAGAATCAGATAAAGACTGGGCGTACTACCAAGGGATGAAAATCGCTCTCTTTGACGTCAGTGATGTAACGAAACCGAAGGAAAAGTTCAAGACTGTTATCGGGGACAGAGGAACAGACTCCGAGCTGTTGCATAATCACAAGGCTCTGCTGTTCTCCAAAGAAAAAAATCTGCTAGCCTTCCCTGTATCCGTCCATGAACGAACGGCTGAACAAAAAGCCAAAAACGATATGCGCGAGTACGGCCACTTTACTTTCCAAGGTGCCTATGTTTATCAGCTCGATTTGCAAAAAGGTTTTCAACTGACCGATCAGATCACCCATCTGACCAAGGAAGATGTCGCCAAAGCAGGCGAAGGCTGGTACGACAGCACCAGCAACATTAAACGGATACTCACGATTGGCAACACGCTCTATACCGTTTCCGACGATTACGTCAAAACGCAGCAGCTCTCTGCCCCCAAAAAAGAGAATATCTTGCCATTGACGAAATAGCGGTAATGCTCTGTCATGGGGACAGGTTCTGTGCTAAGATGGGGTAATAGATGCAGCGTAAATAGAGAGGGTGTCACTACGTGGAGTATTTGAGTTTTAATTTGACATCAACGCTGGCAGGGATTGCGGCTGTGCTGTTGGTTATGTTTATTCGCCTGCACTGGCCCTTCCGCTTTCAGTACATGGCCAATCTTTTCAAACGCCGTTTGAATATTCGATTGCGCTGGCTGGAGGCTTCCTATCGGAAGAACCGTTCCCGTGCTGTCGCTATGCTGGATAAATCAACCCATGAGATCATGCTTGGCAATTATGAAATGGCCGAAAAATATATCGTTCAAGGAATCAACGTCTGCAAAGAACGACCCACGTTATTCAATCAAGCGATGATTCACTACTTGTTTTACAACTTGGCGATCGTTTACTATTCATCCGAACGATACAACGAATCATTGGAAGTGGCGTTTCGTATTTACCAGCGCGATCAGGGAATGACTGATTCCTTAGCTCTTATTGCCTGCTCACATGCCCGCCTGGGTGAAGTCGAGAGTGCAATAGAAGCTTACCAGCTAATTGCAAGCAAACGATCGGCAAAAGACTGGAAGCTCTTCTGCTTGGCAGAGATTGAAGCTGCCAAAGGAAATTACGAGCGGGCCCTTTCCCATCTCAAGCAGTTGATGGACAAATCAGCCAGTCTTTTGCATCTGAATCACACCGTACTGGAAAAACGCTTGGAAGAGTGGAAAAAAGCCTCTACACAAGCCAGCTAATCGATTGACGACCGCACATTGCTTTATGTGTGCGGTTTTTATTTTCCGGTCCCCGTAACGCTGCTCTATGCACAGTCGTATTACTATCAAGAAAGTGAGGTATTTTTCATGAAAAAATTCAATGTATCTATACTCGCTGCCTCAGCACTTGTACTCGGTCTCGCTATAGCGGGCTGTACACCTGGAAAAGAAACTGCTTCTCCCTCTACAGAAGAACTGGCTAAAGTGGGAACTGTCTCTATTACCAAAGATCAAGTATATGAGGCTATGAAAAAAGAAGATGGGAAAAGCGTGATGTCTGATCTCATCACGAAGGAAGTGTATAAACAAGAAGCGATTGCACAGGGGATCACAGTAAGTGATCAGGAACTGGACGCAAAAATTAACCCCATCAAAGAAAAAATGGGTCCAGAGAAATTCCAGGAGTATTTGACTGAAGAAGAAATTACCGAGGATGAATTGCGTGAGAGATCACGTTTAATCATGTTAAGAGACAAGATGTTCGAGAAAGCTTACCCGATCACGGAAGAGCAAATCAAGGAATACTATGAGAAAAACAAAGAAAAGCTTGACGGCACACTGGAACAAGTACGTCCAAAGGTAACGGAGAAAGTAAAAGATAAAAACAAACGTTCCAACATGAGTAAGTGGATCAAGGAAATTAAGCAAAAGCATAATGTTCAAATTTTGGACAAAGCATTTGAAAAAGTAGAGGATCAAGAGAAAGAAGCGAACAAAGCAGAACTTCCTGCTTCAAAATAAATCGTACAAAAAAGACTTGTGTCAGCCTGTTGTGGCGCACAAGTCTTTTTTGTTACGGACGAGCAATCGCAATCAACTCTTGCAGGAACACCTTGATATCGCCTTGAAGAATGGGACCATGACCAGTGGCTAAATACTCAATGGGCCAATCCTGCAAAATCTCCAAGCCCTCCGTAAACTCCACCGCACGCTCTGGTTCACGGGCTACCCATTGCTGCAAGTGTTCTTGATAAGCTTTCCGACAATCCACTTCTCCGCCAACGATTTGGCCGAGTTCTGTGTTTTCAAAGCACAAATGATCACCAACAAAGCATATTTTCGACTGGGGATCAAAGAAGGCAACGGAGCCTTCTGTATGAAAAGAAAGCTGTCGGAAACGCAGGGAAGGCAGATCTCCCCCACTACCTGTAAACGTATGGCCGAATAGCGTCTGTGAAAAATCGTCCAGTTCGTAATAATCGTCGAGGTGAATCCAATTGTTTCGAGAAGGGAACATATCGGCATTTCCAATATGATCAGCATGTCGATGAGTGAAGTAGACATATTCCGTTCGCTCCGGCTTGACCCCGATCTCTTCCAACGCCTGTTGAAAAAATGAACGTTGCTTGCGCTGGTGAGAATCAATCAATACAAAGGCATTCCCTTGTTTGATCACATAGCTGTTCACGTAGCTATTCCACGCTTCCTCATAGGTGATGATCGCCCAGGTGGAGTCTGTGATTGGTGCAATCACATTGTTCATGCCTCCATCTCTCCTCTCCTCCCAGATACAATTTCTTATAGTTATTATACACAATCATGCACAACCGTGCTGACTCGTGCCCAAAACTTATCCTACACGATCAAACAGTTGTCTCTTCCCCTAAGCTTACCCAAGATCTTCCTTGCGAGCGTTGAATGTGAACAGGTACACCGAAAAAGCTTGTCAGACGTTCTGCCGTTAAGACTTCATCTGTTTTTCCAGCCTGATCTACTTCCCCCGCTTTTAGCAGCAAGGTATGCGTGAAACAAGGCAAAATTTCTTCAATGTGATGGGTGACATAAATAAGAGTAGGCCCGTTTGGCTGCTTGGCGATTTGTTCAATCATAGCCAACAGCTGTTCTCTTGAAAGCAAGTCCAATCCTGTACAAGGCTCGTCTAGGATAAGTAATTGAGGGGAAGCCATCAATGCACGAGCAATCAGTATTTTTTGTCTCTCCCCTTGCGATAAAGCGGCAAAACGTCTGTTTTTCAATGCACGGCATCCAAATGTATCGAGTAAATCCGACGCCCTCTCTATGTCCGCCTCCTCTGGAACGGAATACAAGCCGATGGTTGCCTCTCTTCCACTCAAGACGACACGGAGTGCAGTTTCATGCTCGTGAAGCTGTGCCATTAGCGCCGTGCTTACCCAACCGATTGATTTACGCACTTCACGTAAGTCGACAGTTCCGTAAAGATTGCCTAATACACTGACCTCCCCCTTTGTCGGCCACACATAGCCACAAATGATATTCAACAGACTGGTCTTACCGGAGCCATTTAAACCGACTAAACACCAATGCTCCTTGTCTTGCACTTGCCAGGCAATGTCTCGCAGAATGGTTGTTTCATCTCTTTGCCAGGTAACTTTTCTCACATCAATGATCATGCTTCTCTCCACTCCTGACTCTCACAGTTGTATGTGAAAAGAACCTCCATGGCATATGGAAGCACACGGAGGCCCTAACACAAAAACAGTTTCGTTAAAATTTGCCTTGAATCTTGAATACAATCTCTGCAAACAACGTAGCGAACAGAAACGTGCCGGTAAAGACGACGAGAGACACGACAACGATACGCCAGCTAAGCTGTTTGAATAGATGAACGTCTTTTCCGAGTGACAGACCTGCATACGCGAGAATCGGCGTGGCCAATGCGAGCAGATTGATCTTGGCAATCGCTGCAGCCGTATATTCGTTCCCTGGAAAAAACGGGGATGTAGCAAGCATCGCAAACAAAGAGATCCATACAATGACGGGAGATTTGAACGGAAGAATGCGAGTGAAGCCCATTCCGATCAATGTAATGACCGCCAGAAGCAAAATACCTGGCAATGATTCCATGAATGGTACTTTATAACCGATCCAGTTACCGATAAGAGCAATGAAGCCAATGATAAAAATCGTCAAGATTTGATTCATGCGCTTTTTCTCCCCCCTTCTGCTGCAGAAGAAGCGCCTTTGCGTCCAATGATAGGCTCAAGCCATGCGTACAGCTTTTGTGTGACCGGCAAGGAAAAGAAGATACATACGTACGTTCCGACGATACTCATCATCAAGTTTGCCGCTCCGGAATAAAAGGCAATGTCTTTTTGCGCTTCCGGGAAAATAACAGCCAATGAGCCTGTTGCTGCTGCCATCATGCTACCGGAACCAACTGCGGCTCCCATCGCCAGAGAAATCGGGTGAAACAACCCGCTGCTTCCTAAAATACTTGCAAGAATCGACATATAAATGGCACCAAACAAGGTTCCGCAAATATATACACCCAGTGCGCCACGAGCTTCGGCAGAGTTTGCTCCAAATTTATCAACAATGATTGCCAAGTTTGGCTCACGGTCGAGAGAATAAGTCGCCCCAATTGCTTCACGCTTCAGACCCAGCCACAATGCGATTGGCAGACCAAATGCGATTGTCCCTACAATATGTCCCATCTCTTGGACGATCAACGATACACCAGAACCGAGAAGCTTAGGCAGCTCAGGACCGATATTGGCTCCCAGCTTCGCAATAAAGATCAAAAACGAGACACCCAAAATATTGGCTGCGACGTTCATTTCTTTTTCGCTCAAAAATTTAAACTTAGGCCAACTGATTGCCCCGCCTAAAACGAGCGCGTAGAGCATCGGAAACAGAGCGATAACCCCGATGCCAATACTGATTTTCTTTGTCCCGATAAATTCTGTCAATGCGACGAGAACAAGTACGAGAAAATGCAGCTTGTACTCATTGACGCGTGCCTCTGCCATACAACATCCCCCTCATTCTATCTCGCTCTACTCCATGACGACTTTTTGAGCTGCACGCACAAACAATTCCACGCCGCGTACCATTGCATCCTCATCAAAATCAAAGCGTGGATGATGATGCGGATACGTAAAGCCTTTGTCCGGATTGCCAGCACCCAATTGAATAAAACAGCCTGGAGCTTTTTTCAAATACTCAGAGAAATCTTCACCTGGCATCAAAGGATCAATGTAAATAATCTCTTCTTCTCCCCAACGCTCGATGATCGTATCCTCCATCAGCTTGGTCACCTGCTTGTCGTTGACAACCGATGTGTAGCCATGTGAGAACGTGAATTCATAACTTGCGCCATGCGCTTCCGTAATTCCTTTGACAATTCGTTCAATCCACATCGGAATATTTTTGCGAATCTCCGCATCGAAGCAGCGTGTGGAGCCCGTCAGTGTCATCGAATCCGGAATGATGTTATAAGCTGTCCCTGCATTCAGCATGGTCACCGAAATAACGACTTTGTCTAACGCACTCACATTGCGGGATACAATTTGTTGTAGTCCAGTAATAACCTGTGCCCCAATGACGATCGGGTCCACGGATGCTTCCGGTTGCGAGGAGTGCCCGCCTTTTCCTTGAATCTTGATATCGAATCGATCTGTCGATGAAGTAAGTGCCCCGTACAGTACACCGAATTTCCCGACAGGCATGTACGATGCCAAATGAATGCCGATAATCGAATCCAGTCCGTCCGCTGCACCAGCTCTTACGATTTCAGCAGCGCCACCCGGCGGCAGCTCCTCGGCGTGCTGGAAAAAGAATCGAACCTCACCTTTGATTTGATCCTTGTACTGGGACAAAATTTTTGCGGCTCCCAACAGCATCGCTGTATGACCATCATGTCCGCACGCGTGCATCACGCCAGCTTTTCCTGATGCATATGGCACATCATTTTCTTCATGGATGGGGAGAGCATCAATGTCAGCGCGAATACCAAGAACTTTTCCTGGCTGTGATCCGATCAGTCGAGCGACTACACTCGTTTTGGTTGGACGCGAAAGCTCTAAATTCCCGAAAGATTCCAACGTTTCGTAAATAAATTGAGACGTCTTCTCTTCTTCAAACGACAATTCTGGATGCTGATGGAGGTATCGTCGCCATGAGACTACCTGTTCGGCTACTTCATCCGCCCATTTCTTCGTTTCCAAACTCACACAATCACTCCTTTTTTTGCTTTTCCCCTCAACGTTTTCCGAATCAGTTAAGTTTAGCTAAAAAAAATATCGTTTTGTGAATTCTATCACGGAACGATGAAAATAACAAACGTCCATTCCACAAGGACAAAGCTGTCGAATCTACATCTGTAGCTGTCTATTTATTTGTTATTTTAGAATTTTCTATCGATAATGTCCATGTAAAATATACTATTTGGAACAATAAAAACATCTACACTGCTAGATTGGGGCTTTTCTACTGAAAAGCCCTTGTCCTATTCTACATTTACTGCAAAAACGAAAAATCGATTCGAAAATTGCCCCAGCCACATTTCTCCATTCCCTACCATCACGCCTTGATCATTGACGAACGTATCGGTTACCTTTTGCTGTAAAAACGCTTCCTTTACCTTCTCCGTGATGATTCGATCATACTCTTCCAAAAACCGCTGTTCATCTGGGATAAAATGACTTTTCCCGTCTTTGTTCACACGTAGTGGATACCTTATATGCTTGGCTACTTCTGTCTTGTCATTTACTTTGACCGCTTCTTGAAGTTTTCCAAAAAAGGCTTCGAATGCGCCTGCATTTGTAATACCCGCGACTTCATACCGATTCGAGGAATTTCCTTCACGCGTATAGCCGTCATACCCACTCACCTGTGGAACCAAACTCATCGTTGCTTGTGCCATCAGCGCGATTCCCATCGCAAGCAACACCCATCTCATTCTTTTCATCATGTTCCTCCCATATGTCTTTCTATTTCCTTCCTACTGATAGCTTTTCGTCCTCTGCTATTCGTTATGCAAAACCACCTTCTACAAAAAAAGCCCCTATGCCAATACAGACATAAGGGAGGCTCTTCATATTTCATCAAATGGGACTTCTTTTCCATTAAGAGTCGCGAAATTTCGCTTCCTGACGTTTAATGTCTTCCTCCGAATTGCCCAGCGCAGCTTGCGGGCCCTTGAAATGCTTCCGGTAATAAGCCAAATCCATGATCAGCAGCACCAAAAACATGGCTATCAAGGCATACCCCGCTGTCTGATTGGGTGGAATCACCATCATAATCGAGATGAAAATGATCCAAATCATGCTCAACACATTAATGGGTTTACTCCAATTCCCCAGATGCCAGGGACCGTAATGCTTCCGCTGAAAAAGTCCTCGCGATTCCGCCCGAAGCTTGAGGTACAACGGAATCCCGTAGGCGACATAAAGCCCAACGACACTTACCGCCGTTAAAAATGCCAAGGTCGTATACGACGTGTTCGGATTGATGCTTTTCACGATGTAATCGAACAGGGCAAGCGCAAAGGAAAGAATGATAACCAGCCAAATTGCTTTTGCCGGCGTTCTGTACTTGGTCGATATTTCTGCCCACTGGTGGCTCCACGGCATTCCTTTGTCACGTGAAAACGCATACAACATTCGCGAAAAGGAAGTAATCGACGCCAAGCCACAGAACCACATTGCAAAGGTGACGAGCCACAGCACAACTGAACCAAATGTACCGCCTAATGCTTCGCTAATCACATAAATAAATGCATTTTCCGCTTCACTCGCAGCGGCTGCATTTTTGATGGATAAGGTGACAAAAGCAAGCATGATAAATCCAAAAATAAAAGAAAAGGCCACAGACGTATAAATTCCCCAAGCAGCACGAACCCGCGGGTTAATCGTTTCTTCAATTGTATGTGCCGATGCATCATAGCCAGTAAACGTCCACTGCGCTTGTAACAATCCAATTAAAAAAGCAATCGCGTACGGTTTGTCTGAAAAGGTTTGACCGACCTGAAAGAGGTAATCAAGCGGTTGCAAATCATGACGGGAGAAAAAGACGAGGCTTCCGACGAGTATGACGACGACGCCAATATGGTACCATGCGGAAAAGTCATTTAACCGGGCAACGAGTCGAATTCCAATGTGGTTAAACGTACCGTGCAAAAGGAGTGTGATCCCGAACAGGATTAACGTGGTCGTTTCTGTTGAGGTATAACCAAACGCACTCGCGAGCAGCGGGTCTGCAAACAAAGAGAACGAATAGTCGATGCCTGCGACAATCCCGATTTGGCCGATGAGATTGATCCAGGCTGTGTACCAGCCCCACCGTTTGCTACCTAAAATTGCTGCCCAGTGATACAACGCTCCGGCTGTAGGGATCGCCGATGCGAGTTCAGACATCGATGCTGCAATCAGGATGACGAATAACGCTACCAGCGTCCATCCGAAGCCCATCATGCCAGAACCGCCATACAGTAAACCGTGCCCGTATAAAGAGACTGCCCCTGTCAAAATAGAGATAATCGAAAATGAGATCGCAAAGTTCGAAAAGCCACCCATATCCCTCAGTAATTCTTGCGCATAACCAAACTTGTTCAGGTCTTTCTTGTCCTCGAGTAATTGCTGTTCTTTTTCCTGCTGCATTTCGTTATCCCTCCCTCTCTGCTTGGGAACCGATAAAACTCTCATGCGCGCTTTCGTCAAATTGCCGGACGCTTTCGTTTGCCCGATACCCAATGGCAATCGCAACTCCAATGGTAAACAACAATAAGATGACACCCAGAGCCAGCATTCTCTCCCTCCTTTCGTCCTAGATGCAATTCCTTGACAAGTTCGCAGGAATAGTACATTTTACGTGCCAATTTGACAGCTATACCACCTCATTTGGCTGGCCGATGCAAAACAAAAGAGCAACTCATGAGAGCTGCTCCGCTTGTTTAACTAGCACCTTTTTGAGCTTGCAAATAAAACGCTACGTCTTCACTCGGTAATGGTCTGCTGAATAAATAGCCTTGCACTTCTTCACACAGATGCTCCTGCAAAAACGCAAGCTCCTCCTTTGTCTCTACCCCTTCCGCGATCACATGCAGTTGCAAATGATGGGCCATGGAAATAATCGTGGACACGATAGCTTGATTGGAAGGCTGTTCGATCATGTCGCGCACAAACGAGCGATCTATTTTCAACCGATTCAACGGAAATTCTTTTAGATAATAGAGAGAACTGTAGCCCGTTCCAAAGTCGTCAATCGCAACGTGCACACCTAATTGCTTCAGTTCCTTCAGTGCCTGTGTGGCGCGTTGGACATCGATCATGCTGCTCTCAGTGATTTCCAGCTCCAGATATTCCGGTGCCAACCCTGTTTGGTCCAGAATCTCAGCTACCATCTGGGTAAAGTCCTGTTTGAGGAATTGACGTGCAGATAGATTAACGGCTACCCGAAGCGGCATGAGCCCCTGTTCTTGCCAGTGCTTGTTCTGTTTGCAGGCCGTCCGCAGCACCCATTCTCCAATCGGTACGATCAACCCGGTTTCTTCTGCAACAGAGATGAACTGGTCTGGCAAAAGCAAGCCTCGTTCAGGATGATCCCAACGAATCAACGCTTCTACGCCAACGATTACGCCAGATTTGGCACTTACCTGTGGCTGGTAGTGCAATAAAAATTCTTGTCTGGCCAAAGCGCGATTCAATTCATTTTGAATATTCATTTTGTCATTCACTGCTTGCTCCAGATTCGGTACGTACAGGTGGAAGCTGTTCTTCCCTTTGTCTTTGGCTGCATACATCGCCGCATCTGCGTTACGCATCAAGATACTTCTGTCTTGCCCATCCTCTGGATATCGAGAAATCCCGATACTCGTCGTTATGTACAACTCGTGCCCATGGATAAAAAATGCCTGTTCAATCCTTTGGTTGATTTCATTCGCCATGGAAGATACTTCTTTTTCCGTGACATCCGTAAGAATCACCATGAATTCGTCTCCGCCAAGCCTGCTCACCGCTCCTTTTTTACCCACACAATCCTGCAAACGCAAGGAGGCTTCCTGAAGTAACAGGTCACCAAAATCATGCCCCAAGGAATCGTTTACCAGCTTAAAATGGTCGAGATCCAGAAACAACACGTATACGTGTTGATCCGTTTTTTGCGCCTCCATAATCACCTGATCCAGTTGCTGTTCGACAAAACGTCGATTTGGCAAACCAGTCAGCGAATCGTGAAAAGCGAGATAATTGATTTTTGCCTCGTATTCTTTCTTATTGGTAATGTCTCTCACAATCATAAAGACTCCCGTAATCTGCTGATCGACAAATACGGGGGTATGGGTCATGTTCAGATGAAGCTGACAACCCTCGCTTGTGGTCAAGGTAATCTCGTAGTTGTGCGCCTCACCATGCACTGCATTTGTAAAATGTGTCGATATGAGCTCGGCATCTGCAGAAGCACACATCGCCATTAATTTTTCGAGAGGCAGGCTCTGCTCCTTTGTCAATCGCATCGCCGCAGGGTTCATGACGCTTTGGCTACCATCGATCGAGTAAAAGATCACCCCGTCGTAATTGTGCTCAAATAGCGATTTATAGCGCTGATCACTTTCTAGTACGCGCATGGTCTTCCCTGCGAATTGCTTGTCCACGTATACAGAAGCCAAGGTCACGACCAGAATCAACACGATGACAATGCCAATCATGGTAGCGATCAGCCCCGAATCATCATGCGCGATCACTGCGATTGTCAGGTGCTCGTGAGCGACGAACGTGGTGGCGTACATACCCGTGTAATGCATACCGGTAATGGCTGCCCCCATCAACAGCCCTGCAAAAATTTTACGCCAGAGACCTTTTACAGGGTCTACCGAACGCAATTGAAACGTAAGAATCAACGCAACCATCGAAACCAGGATGGCAACAAAAATGGATACGGTAAACCATAGCCAATCATACAGAATAATGGCGTTCATCATCATCGCTGCCATCCCTGTATAATGCATTCCGGCGATACCAGACCCAATGACAACCGATCCTGTTATTACCCTCGTTTTGGACATGGACTGCTCGCTCACGATCCATAACGTAAGCGCTGATGATAAAACGGCCAAAACAATCGAGAAAAATACAATCAGGTTATCATACTGGACGGCAATCGGCAGATGCAAGGCAAGTATGGCAACAAAATGCATAGCCCAAATACCAAGCCCCATGGAAACGGCTCCAGCACATAACCAAAACACACGTCCCCTGCCTTTTGCATAATGGAGACGTGCGCCTAGATCTAATGCTGTGTATGACGACATTGCTGAAATAAAATAGGAGAGAAAAACCAGAGTCATACTATAGGATTGGTCAAGACTATTCATTACATTCTCCTTCAAAACCCTCTACCGAAGTCTACTCACGAAGAACGTCCGCGCTTTTAAGGAATGTTCATCGACGTCCCTGTGACATTCTCCCATCTTATCCGTTTTATAATTCTCTGGCAAGAAGCCGACGACGTTCCCGTTTTGGAGATACTACAAAGGAATGCTGCTGCAAAGGAGGGAGATTTCCTTGATCCGTATGGGCTATGCCTGCATCAGTGTAAAGACGAAAAACAATCCAAACAAAAAAACGACAGTTGCCCAGGTAAATAAATTAGATCCCCAAGCTCGGTTAAAAAAGCTGCGGCAAGTTATGCAGGCAAACTTTTTCAATTTAATGGATTTGCTTGCTTATAATGTAGAAAATCATATCTTTGTGTATCGACTTCCTTCTGAATTTGTGCCACTGGCTACTCATCCAGTAGCAGCGCAATGGGATTGGGCAAAAGAATTCGCATGGGACTTCCAAAAGGCAGGGAATTATATCCGCAATCATGGCATTCGTTTGACAGCTCATCCAGGACATTACAGCATATTGAACAGCGACAAGCCTTCTGTGCTGGAATCGACGATTGCCGATTTTTCCTACCATGCAAAAGTGTTTGATTTACTGGGGCTCGACGATAATTCCGTCTTGGTGACGCACGTGGGGGGCGTATACGAAGACAAGGCCTCTTCTCTCGAGCGTTTTGCATCCAACTTCGAGCAGCTTCCTGAAAACGTCAAACGTCGTTTAGTCGTGGAAAACGATGACATGTCTTTTACCATGCGTGAGGTATTGGAGCTGTGCGAACGGATCGGTGTGCCGATGGTGCTCGATATTCACCATCACAACTGCCATTCTGATGGCGAAGATTGGACCGAATACCTTCCCCGGATTATTCAAACCTGGGGAGAGCGCACGCCGAAGATGCATATGTCCTCGCCTAAGTCAGCGAATGATTTTCGTGCCCATGCAGACGATATTGATCCAGAGGCGTTCCTTACATTTGTCAGTGCGCTTGCGGATTACAATGTGGACATCATATTGGAATGCAAAAACAAAGATGATGCCCTCCTTACATTGAGGCGCGAGTTAAAGAAAAAAGGAGTTGCGGTTGAAGCATTTACGAATTGAGTATGGAAAAGGACGCCGCTTAATGAGCTGGCGTCCTTCCTCATGCGCTTCAAAATGAACATCCGCAGCCACGCCCTCGTCTATGACCCCGTCTATGTCCGCAATGGCATCCGGAGGAAGAGCTACTGCCACCCGAAGATGAAGATGATGAGCCTCGACCAAAGGAACTGCTACCGTCATTCCATAATTGGCAACGGTCATGATAATGGTGCATTCTCCGTTCATGATGCTTGTAATGTTTGCGGTATTCCATGTATTTGCGGCGATTTTCACGATGCTCATCGCATTTGTGGCGGAAATACTGCATCCGGTCCATATGGAATTGGAATTTGAACAGGAACAGCTCCAGATCTCTTCCTATGTTCTCATTCGGTCGCGCATTCGGTCTCATATTTGGTCTAAGATTTGGCATCATGTTTGGACTTTCATTCGGCCGCACATTTGGTCTGATATTCGGTCTTAAATTTGGCATCATGTTTGGACTTTCATTCGGCCGCACATTTGGTCTGACATTTGGCCTTACATTTGGTCCAACATTTGGCCTCATGTTTGGACTTTCGTTTGGCCTTACGTTCGGTCTGACATTTGGTCTCATGTTTGGACTCTCATTCGGTCGCACGTTTGGTCGTACGTTTGGTCTCACATTGGGCCTTACATTTGGCTTCATGTTTGGGCTCTCATTTGGCCTTACATTCGGTGAAGCGTTAGGCATAGGGTTTGCCGGCATCCGATTCGGTGGCATGGGCATGGGCATTGGATTCGACGGTTTGAGGTTTGGTGGCATCGGATTTGGTGGCATTGGATTCGCTGGCATCCGATTTGGCGGCATCACGTTCGGCACATTCGGGTTAGCCAGATTGGGAGCAGGCATGATCGGTTTTTGTGGCATTGGGCGCGCAGGAATAGAATGATTCGGATTGATTGGACTTTCCGACTTGGGCTTTTCAGGAGAAGGCTTCATAGGTGACGGCATCGATGGAGACGGCAATGGCATCGCTGAAGAAGGCGGTTTCGGCATTTCTTTAGGACGCCTTGGGAGTGCGGTAGGCATAGGCGGCATCTTACGTCGCTTTTCCACGGAATTCTACACGTCCTTTCGGATAAACTAACACAGTACATGGTATGACATTTATCCAACTCGAGAGACGACTCTCGCCCAGTTTGAAAAAATGGACTAAGCCCGTTTTTTGCTCTCTAGGGAAGCCGCCGTGACAAGATCATCTTGACTGCACGTAGGCATTTGATACAATGATAGCAATAGCTAAAATAATCAGACAGTTGCACATGAACGAAAGTGAGGAAGAACGTATGCCGCGACGAATGCAGGCTTACACGTTTTTATCCAATCACATACATGCTCTCGAGCGAGGGGTTAGGAGATGATATCCTAACCCCTCGCTCTTTTCGTTCTCTGCTCTGCTAAAGGAGGAAATTACAGATGAATCAGCAAGCAAACGTTGTAAAAGTAGATGGGGATCAATTGCGTATCGAAGATGTTGTTTCCATTGCAAGAAAGGCCACTCACATTCAATTGACCGACGAAGCATTGCATCGTGTTCGTGCTTCACGTGCTATGGTGGAGAGAATGGTATCCCAGCAGGAAGTCGTATACGGAATCACTACTGGCTTCGGAAAATTCTCCGATGTCATGATCCAGGATGAGGACGTAAGCAAGCTGCAAGAAAATTTGATTATGAGTCATGCTTGCGGAATGGGCGACCCTTATGCCGTTGAAGTTGTTCGTGCGATGATGGCTTTGCGCATCAATGCGTTGGCAAAGGGCTATTCGGGAATTCGGGAAGAAACATTACTTCAGCTAGTGGAACTATGCAATCGAGGGGTTCATCCAATTATTCCTCAGCAAGGCTCCCTTGGTGCCAGCGGCGATCTAGCCCCTCTCGCTCATATGGTTTTGGTCATGCTCGGCAAAGGTGAAGCGCTTGTCAATGGTAAGCGGCTATCTGGAAAAGAAGCCCTGAGTGAAGTGGGTCTTTCCCCAATTCGACTGGAAGCAAAAGAAGGTCTCGCTCTTATTAACGGTACACAGGCAATGACTGCACAGCTTTGCCTCGCCTTGTATGATTCGCGAGTACTGCTTGAAAGCGCTGAATTGATTGCGGCGATGACGATTGAAGCGCTTCGTGGAATTCCAAAAGCATTTGATCCCCAGCTCCATCTTGTCCGCCCGCATCCAGGACAGCAGGAATCAGCAAAGCGCTTGCTTCAGCACTTATCCGGCAGCAAACGTACCACAGCGCAGGGTGAGCTACGTGTCCAAGATCCTTACAGCCTTCGTTGCCTCCCGCAAGTACATGGTGCAACTCGTGATACGCTCGAGTATGTATGGAACACGGTTACACGCGAATGCAATAGCGTCACCGATAACCCTATTCTTTTCACGGAAACAGGCGATGTCATCTCCGGTGGGAACTTCCATGGTCAACCAATGGCATTCGCAGCTGATTTTCTTGCCATTGCCATCGCTGAGCTTGCAAATATTTCCGAAAGACGCACCGAACGTCTCGTCAATCCACAGCTAAGTGGTCTTCCCGGATTCTTAACCGAAAATGGCGGACTCCATTCTGGATTTATGATTACACAATATGTAGCCGCTTCCATTGTTTCTGAAAACAAAGTGCTCTGCCATCCCGCATCGGTCGATTCGATTCCGTCATCTGCCAATCAGGAGGACCATGTCAGCATGGGTACGACTTCTGCTCGCAAGCTTCGCACGATCGTATCGAATGTCAGCAAGGTGCTTGCTATTGAATATTTGGCAGCAGCACAAGCTATCGATTTTGGCTCGGGAGATCTCGGGACAGGTACAGCCAGAGCCTATGAGCAGTTGCGCCGGGTGATTCCCCGCCTGCATGAAGACCGCGAAATGTATCCTGATCTCGTAAAGGCAGAAGAGCTGATCCAGCAAGGGACACTCGCGTTTGTGACGGAATAATCGTTTGTGTATGGGAACCATTGTCTTTCTTTGTTATGATGGAGCTAAGGATAAGCAATTAGACCAAACCACTTGAAGTATGGAGGGCTGTCTCATGAAAGCAGGCAGAGAACTGGACCATCCTGAGTACCTGTTGCTGTTTGATGGGGTTTGTCATCTATGCCACGGTGCCGTGCAGTTTATTTTGAAGCGTGATCCGCATGGACACATTCACTTTGCTTCCTTGCAGTCACAAAGAGCGCAGGAAATTTTGTCTCATTACAACTATCAGGAAAAAGACATGTCATCCGTGGTCTTTATCGCCAACGGACAGCTATATACAAAATCGGATGCGATCTTGCATGTCGGCCGCAAGCTTCAAGGTGGATGGCCTCTGTTGTCAAATGTAGCTCGGCTGATCCCTAGACCTGTCCGCAATCCGATTTATGATTGGGTCGCGAGAAATCGCTATCGGTGGATGGGCAAAGCAGAACAATGCATGCTTCCCACCCCCCAGATCAGATCCCGCTTTTTGGATTAAAAGCAAAAGGAGAAGTCGCTGTCCTAACGCGGCTCCTCCTTTTTTATTCTATGTGCCCAATCATTCGCTCTTGAATGACAATCCCTTTTCCTTCAATGCTGTCCGAAGCTTCGGCATAGATGCTGGCCCCATCCCATGATATTTCAGGATTTCTTTTTCGCTGTAACTAGCGAGCAGTTCTAAAGTTGTGATTCCATTGTGTTCCAATGCCCTTCTTGCTGGTGCAGAGAGCTGAGAAAGAAATCCTATGTCCGGTTGGCGTTCTTGCTCACAGATTGGACAAGTCGGACAATCACTGCTTTTCACGTATGAATGACCATTCGCGCAAGTTCTTACCGTTTTTTTGGAAGTTGTCATGGCACGTATCCTTTTTATTTCGACGTCGCTTGTGGATGCTCATCGCTCACATAGTCAGCCGCTTTGGCATTCGCCTCTACCTGCGCAGGGCTCTTGCTGCCTGGGATCACGGTCGTGACAGCCGGATGCTTAAGGCACCACGCCAATGCCCACTGCGCCATATCCATACCCTCTGGAACTTCATTTTTCTTGATTTCTTCTACTTGGAGCAACAGTTTGTTGACATGCTCCTGATCGTGTCGGTGTCGCACATCGTTTCCACCGAATACAGAACCCGGCTTATACTTTCCGCTCAAATAACCACTCGCCAACGGAACGCGAGCCAGTACACCCAGGTCTTGCTGCTGGCAAGAAGCAAAAATACCTTCTTCCGGCTTTTGATCCAAACGATTGTACACGACTTGAATTGCTTTTGCATTTACCGAAGTAGCGGCGGATGTTTGGTGCATGTTGTCATTTTTCGCAATCGAGAGGCCGATATGACGGATCGTTCCTGCCTGCACCTGCTTGTCGAGGTAGGTCCACAAGTCATCATTGTCAAAAGCCTCGTCAGGTCCCGAGTGGAATTGGTACAAGTCAATATAGTCGGACTGCAAGGCTTGCAGCGATTTTTCCAATTGCTGCTGAACTTCAGTTGCTCCGTAATGACTGGTTCGAGAAAATTTGTCATGAAAATGATGTCCGAATTTTGTCGCCACAATCCAGTCTTCCCGGTGGCTTTTTTTCAAATATCCTCCGATAAGCTGTTCGGACAGATGATCTCCGTAGCATTCCGCTGTATCAATCAGGTTGATGCCGAGATCCTTTGCTTTGTCGAGAATCTGGTCAACCGCTTCTTGCGAGAAATCCATTCCCCACTCCCCGCCAAATTGCCAGGTTCCTACACCGATTACGGATACGTTCAGGTCTGTTTTTCCTAATCTGCGGTACTTCATTGCCCGATTCCTCCTCATCATGGATAAACGAGAATCCCCTGAACGAATGTTCGCTCAGGGTGTAGACTAAAAAAAATTATATGCTTTTCTCGATGTTCAATTGGCTCACAAAATCTTGCAGATTCCCTTTTCGTTCCTTGCGCATTTTCTTGCGCTCATCCGCAGTGGCCATCAATCGCTCTTCTTCCTCTGTTTCAGGGGAAATAGCTGGTACATCAGTCGGATTCCCTTCCTCATCTAAGGCAACAAAGGTGAGAAAAGATGTCGCGGTCAAAATTCGCTTGCCAGTCTGGAGATTTTCCGAGATGACTTTTACGAAAACCTCCATAGACGTTCTGCCTGTTGAGGAAACAAAAGCTTCCAGGCAGATGGAATGTCCCATTTTGACGGGAGCAAGAAAGTCAATCGAGTCAATCGATGCTGTCACAACAGGGCGACGCGAATGTCGCATCGCAGCGATTGCAGCTACCTCATCTATATAAGCCATCATCGTACCACCAAAAATAGTCCCATGGTAATTTGTATCAGATGGCTGAACCAGTGATGCCTGAATTGTACGAGATTCTTGAGTTGTCTTGACGTTCATCGCTGTTGCTCCTTTATCAATCTACTTGATGCATACATCATCATATCACAAGGCATTCAACGTTCCAATCGATAGCTGCTCGCAAGCATGCTTTCTATTCTCTCTGCATGTTCTTGCAAAATGTAACGTAACAAAGGGAGATTCCACTCATAGGCTGGGCGATAGCCGTCTAAAGCAAACAGCTTGTCATCTATATGCGTGGCAAGCTTTCGGCGGGCCGGACTGGCACAGTAAAACTGCTCCAAATAATCCGTACCCCATCTGGAAAAGGAGGACGTTTCGGTGGTAACCGCCGTTAGCAGAATCCCTTCCCCTGTCTCAATTAAATCGATTGGATACAGTTGACAGCTAAATGGCTTGAGAGGCTCTACTTCACGACCAGCCTGCTCGGCATAAGCATGGATCGCACAGCCGTAACGCCCATTGTTTTCTTGATAAAAAAGACAATTGCCATGTCGCATGCGAATGGTTCCTGGAGGCTCATTGCGATCCCAAACCCCATGCGCAAGCCAATGATTGCGTTCAGACTCATCCTGGAGTCCAGCAGAGATAGAGGGGATTTCCCCCTCCATGATGGGAATCTGCCACTCTTCTACCGCGTAAGGTTGTCCACCCTCACAGCAGGTCTCGCGATGAACCATCCTGCAATTCCAACAGTCCAAGTGAAACAAGGCCTGGAGGGCTGTAACATCAACCAAATATTGTCCCGCTCTCACCAAGGAATGCTTGTTTTTCTTTATATATTTTTCGCAGTGGTACGCCTCTTTATCAGACATGGGATCGGGCGTGCCTACATAACGAAAAGCTCGCTTCGTTTTCATTTTTGCAAAACAATCTCCGCTTCTGTTCCAAAAATACGCAAATGGCCTTCCTCATAGCTAGCCAAATCTACTTCATCACCCGGAATTTCCATCAGAATTTCCATTTCTTCACCCTCTGCTGTCGTAAACACAAGGAGGAGATCTTTTTCTTCAAATTCATTGTCAGTCAGCTTGGTTTCGAGGAGTTGAGCCTGAAATTGTGTTACCTCTTCCTCTTCTTCACTATCGGTATCCCATTGGGTAAAAATCACGGTAACTTTTTGATTTTTATACTCCGCCAACAGTTGAATCAATTGCTCGTGTTGTTGAATGTCCATCTTGTAATCCCTCCGAAATGGTTCATACTGCCCATCATAACAAAGTAGCTCTTAAAAAGCCAAAAAGAAATACCGCTTCGATGTGGGAAGCGGTTATTTCTCTACTGCCAGTTAGCTTACTTTGCTAATGGTCTGGGCTAACGCAAAATCTTTGCCGGTTAAACCTTTTGCCTCGCGGGTGGCTAACGTAAACGTGACCGTTCCACCTGCCAAATGAATTTCCACGTGCTGATTGTCATGCTCAAGCATTTCTGCCACTCGGTTGACGAAACTGACCGCAGTGGAAAAGTCACGACAGTGGTACGTGCGTGATAGCGCCATTCGGTCTTCTACCAGCTTCCAGCCAGGTACCTTGCTCAGATACAATTTGACCTGTTCCAAAGACAGCTTGCTCATTTTAGCAATGCCCCCTTTTACCCGATGAATGGTTGTTACACCATCATATTCACGAGACGTACAGGTTATCCGCACCCTATTGCTTCACGGCATAAAAAATCATACGTGGTGATTCATGTGCCACATATTCTTCAAATTGGTAATTTCCAAATACTTGAATTTTTTCGAATCCCGCCTCTGTAAGCATCGAGATCATTTGCTGGGCAGAAAACAAACGAACCTGTTCCATATACTCACGCGGTTCATTCGACGATTCATCGGAAATCAGTATCCGCTTTTTCACAAATCCATCCTGAATCCAGCGTTCTTCTTTAATCAACATCCCACTGACTTCCTTTGTAGAGTGCGGCACGAGATTATCGATAACGTACGCTGCATTTAAGAAATCGATGACTACTTCACCTTTTGTTTTGAGTGCTTGTGCCATGTTACGAATAACGTTAGCATTTTCTTCATCTGTGGAGAAATAACCAAAGCTGGTAAACAAATTCACCACGATATCAAATTCATCGTGAAACGGAATGTCGCGCATGTCACAGCGGGCAAAACTTAGCTGTGGATAGGTGTTTTGTTCCTCAGCCAACTGTAAGAGAACAGGCGACAAATCCACACCAACTACTTCATAGCCCCGGCGAGCCAGCGCACGCGAATGACGCCCGCTCCCGCAGCAAAGATCAAGTACGCGTCCTGTGTCCTTTACCGGCAATCTTTCCAACAGATTAGCGATCTCTCCATCTGCTGCCGAATCGTCCCTATGACGATACACAAGCACATAATCTTCGCGAAAGCTGCGTTCAAACCATTCTTCTGCCATGTCTGAGCCCCTTTAATTCCAAGATGTTCTTATTATACCACAGCGGGGTTTATCCGTTGCCGATTTGCATGCGGCAAAGTGTACGAAAGCTTTGTTAAAAAATATAGAAAACACTTTACATACATACTGTATGTATGTAAAATTAACCTCATCCAATCGTGAGGGAGAGATCCATAATGAAAGTGAACAGCTTTTATCCTGTCATCTTGACAGAACAAATGGAGGCTAGCGCGAAGTTTTATCGAGAGCACTTTGGATTTGAAATTATTTTCGAAGCAGACTGGTATGTGAGCCTGCAAAATCAGAGCAGCACCCCGTCATTTGAGCTAGCCATCTTAGATCCTTCACACAACACGATTCCACAGGGTTTCCGAAAGCCAGTAGCTGGTGGTCTTATCCTTAATTTCGAAGTCGATGATGTTGACACTGAATACGAGAGACTTATTGTAAAAGCAGGTCTTCCTCTCCATCTCGACATTAGAGACGAGGAATTCGGTCAGCGGCATTTTATTACATCCGATCCGAACGGCATTTTACTTGATATCATAAAAGTAATCCCGCCTTCTGAAGCATTTGCTGAAAGTTATGTTGACCCTGTATAATCTGGCATGAAATAAGTAAGGAGACCTTACAGTATGAAGTTGTCCAAAGCAGAGCAAAAACAGCAGACGATGCAAAAACTGATCGAAGTGGCAAGAGAGATGTTCTCCAAGCAAGGCTACGCGGATGCCGCCATGGAAGACATTGTGAAACAAGCCGGGGTGACCCGTGGCGCACTGTACCATAACTTTGGGAGCAAAGAAGGATTATTTGAGGCAGTACTGGCTTCTGTCCAACAAGAAATCGGAGCCCGCGTAGAAGCAGAAGCTGCGAAAAGTGAGGATCCTTGGCAACAATTGATCTTGGGTTGCTTGGCCTTTGTCTCCTCGGCTGTCGAACATCGAAACAAGCGGATTTTGCTTATCGATGGCCCATCTGTCATCGGGTGGGAAACGTGGCGTCGAATGGACGAGGAAAACTCCATGCGCCATCTCAGGGAGCAGCTTCAAACGATGCAGGAGCAAGGGTACCTACGTCCCGTTTCGATCGATGCTCTGACACATTTGCTGTCTGGTGCGATGAATGAAGCGGTGCTCTGGATTTCGGAGACGCCTGATCATGAGAAGTCCTTTGAGGACATTTCAGCAGCAATGACCCTTCTCTTGGAAGGATATCGCACCAAATAAAAGCAAAGCACCCCTGCTTTAGCCTCTTATCGGCAAAATGCAGGGGTGCTCTATTATTGTAAAGGGTTTTTATGATGAAAAGCGGGTAGCTCGTCCAAGCCGAATTTTTTCAGCAGCCCGAGCAATAATGCTCTCTACCGAAGATGGGTCATCCACAACATCGTATTCGTTGATATTGACCCGCAAAATCGGACAGGAGGTAAAGGAGGCAATCCAGCTATCATAGCGGCCAAACAAATCCTGCCAGTAATCCACCGGCGTTTGTTGCTCCATTGGGCGCCCGCGCTCTTTTACGCGGCCAATAATATCATCGAAGCTTCCCTCTAAATAGATCAAAATATCTGGATGCGGGAAGTAAGGTGTCATGACCATCGCTTCAAAAAGTTCTGTATAAGTGCGGTAATCTTCTTCTGTCATGTTGCCTTGCTCGTACAGCATGCGGGCAAAAATCCCGGTATCCTCATAGATAGAGCGATCTTGGACAAAACCGCCACCATAATCAAACATCCGTTTTTGTTCCTTAAAGCGTTCTGCCAAAAAGAAAATTTGCAAATGGAAGCCCCATCGCGATAAATCGTTATAGTAACGGCCCAAATACGGGTTATTGTCAACCTTTTCTACCGACACACGAAATCCGAGCTGATCTGCCAAGGCATGTGTAAAGGTGGATTTTCCTACCCCTACCGTCCCCCCGATCGTAATCACTGCGTTGTTCGGTATCCCGTATTTTTCACGAAGCGTGCTGTTTTGAAACCTAGACATGTACGCAACTCCTTATCCCCATGCTTACTTTTCCTTTGTTCCCTAACCTTCTTGTCCCATCAACTCTTGAATCCGTGGTGCAATTCGATCCAGTACAACCTTCAAATCTTCTGGTCTATGTACGAAATCCAAATCGTCACAATCGAATTTGATGACAGGCGTATCCGGATGATGTTTTTCAAATGCTTCCATAAACTCGTTGTAATCAGCAATCAGGTTCTCCATATAGGTGACATCCATGCTGCGCTCCATTTCGCGATCGCGCATCGCAATCCGCTTCATCACGGTCTCAATCGAAGCTGTCATGTAGATCACCAAATGGGCCTGAGGCAAATCCTCTGTTAGGATATCATAAATTTTGAGGTACTTTGGCAGGTTATCTCCTTGTAACGTCCGTTTGGCAAAAATCGTATTTTTGAAAATATTGTAATCAGAAACAACGGAAATACCTTGATTCAGGAACTTTGAATGAATATCCTGCAACTGCTTGTAACGATTGCAGAGGAAAAACATCTCGAGTTGAAAGCTCCATTCGGCAATATTTTCATAAAATTTACCCAGGAACGGGTTTTCGTAGACGATCTCTTCCAGTAGTTGCAAGTTGCATGCACGGCTTAGTTCCCGCGATAAAGAGGTTTTCCCAATACCAATAGGTCCCTCAACGGTAATCAATATGGACTTCATGTATGCTTCGATTCCTTTCAAGAAAATGAGAGCACCCCATATTCTAGCACGTATGTAAGCGTTTGTCGAAAACATTCGCATCGTGTCGTTTGGTATCGTTTGGTACTTGTCTTTTATTAAAAAACTGCTCTTCAGAAAGAGCAGTCTGGTTCTTACGTAAAATATTCAACACGAGCCTGAGGAAACAGTCGGGCAATTTCACTTTCCAAATGGGCCTGCAAAGCCTTTGCTTGGATATCGGGATAGACATACTTCCCTTTCCCGTATTTGCCCCATTTGTACTTGCGCTCTTCTTCCTTCATCTCCAGCTTTGTTTTCGGATAGCGCTGGAGGATCAAGTTTTTCGCAATCTTGGTAAAACGATGCTGGATCAGCTCGAACGTCAAATCCTCCATCGCTTCGGGAACCAACTGCGAACGTAGCCTTTCCAGCAAATCAGTATACCCCGCTTCCCATCCGTCAAACCAATACAAAGGCGCTAAAATAAAGCCAAGCGGATAACCAGCTTTCGCTACCTTCCCTGCTGCCTTCAGTCGCTGATGAAAGCTGGAGGTGCCTGGTTCGAAATTTTTGATGACATAGTCAGCATTCATGCTGAAGCGAAATCGGGTATGCTTGTTGTGCTTGGCATCCAGCAAGGAATCCACGTGGTGAAACTTGGTCACGAAGCGCAACCGCCCAAACTCCTGCTGGCCCATAAACTCAATCGCTCGTTTCAGATTGCCCGTAAGATGCTCAATGCTAACCGGATCGGATGTACAAGCTGCCTCAAAACGCGTAATCTCACCCGGGCGTTCTTGGATATACTTCTTGGCCTGCGCAAGAATCTCATCTGTATTAACGTACACCCGCACGTACGGCTTTGTCCCGATGTTTGTGTTCAAATAGCAATAATGACAGTGGGCAGCACATCCCGTAGCCAATGGAATGGCATATTCTGCGGAAGGCTTGGAGGTCTCGAACTTCAATGTTTTGCGTACACCAATGACCAACGTCCGCTTCGCATTGCGATACTTCTCCACTTCTGTATCCCCAGGGATGCCTCGGACCTGATTATGGCTGGTCGTCATCTGCATCGGAATACCTTCCTTTTGAAAACGCCGATACAGTTCTTGACCAAGTGGATAATTCAATGCATGTGGCTCGACGAAAATATAATCCGGAACAAACAGCTTGCTACCTTTCTGCTCCTTCTTTTCCGATCTTTCCAAAAGGGTCGTTCCCATAGCCATCATCCCCCCTTCACCTAGTATGCCCGTGCCATTCGACTGGACGTAAGGGGAAGTATGGCTGTGCCCGTCATTTCAGGGTGTTCTTAAAGTCGCGTAGCAGCGCCTTTGCTTGCTCCTGTTGAGCTAGCGGTACTTGCAGTGTATAGACATGTCCTGCTTTTTTGGTCTGTCTGGACAAAAGTCTGACTCGAATTCCTTTCATTTCTAAATAACGCCGACATTCCTGAGCAATCCGCGGGAGGCCATACGATTCATGAATCGTAACCCATTTGATCCACATGCACCTGCACCCCATCCTTACAACTTCTTTCTTTTACAGTAAGCAATGGACGGGTGATTGGTTCAAAACAAAAGAGAGTTGCTGACATTTTAGGAAAACCGTTTTTGCCTCTGAGCCGTCTAATGGTATAGGAGGGGGAAAAAGTGAATCTGGAACAGCTCGTTTCACGCGCAAAAAATGGGGATGATGATGCCTTTTTTCAACTCGTCAGCCTTCATAAAGAACAACTGTATAAAATCGCCTACGCCTTTCTTCGTAATGAGACAGATGCATTGGAAGCTATTCAGGAAGCGACGTGCCGTTCCTATCTCAAGCTGGCACGCTTAAAACAGCCTGCGTATTTTCGTACTTGGCTGACGCGCATCCTTATTCATATTTGTCTGGATGAACAAAAGCGCCGAAAACGGATCATCTTGGACCCCATGGAAGATGACGTCGAAAATCGTGCAAGTATTCCTATGGACGACCAAAATGTCGAGCGTATTCAAATCGAAGAGGCTCTCGCTCGTCTCAGTCCGAATTATCGCCACATCATTATTTTGAAATATTTTGAAGATCGAACGATACGCGATATTGCAGAAGTACTCGGTCATCCGGAAGGTACTATCAAAACATGGCTACACAAGGCTTTGGGTGCACTCCGCAAAGATCTCGGGAAAGGCTGGTGAGCTTTATGCGCGAAAATGAAAAAAAGAATGCGAGTCCATTCATGATTCCCGCTGAGATTGATCAATACATTCGAAGAGGGATGGAGCAAGCAAAAGAGCTGCGTCAAAATCGGAGACGCAATCGATGGATACGCGTTGGTTCTAGTCTCGTTGCTTGTTTGTTCCTTTTTGTGTTTATTTTTTCCGTTCGCCTTTCACCCGCTGTTGCCGCTTATGTTAGCTCGATTCCTGGAATGGAAAAGATCGTGGATTTCCTTCGGGATGACAAAGGCTTGCAAAAGGCAGCCGAACACAATCTTGTCCAAAATATTGGCGCCAGTGGTTCACTTGACGGTGTCACCTTTACGATCGATCAGGTATTGGCAGATGAAAAACGGATGCTCCTCTTCTATACACTGAAGAATGATCTTCCCGATAAAGAAGTAGCACTTTACAAAATCGAGTTGTTCGATCAGTCAGGAAAGGAATGGGAGCACGGTGCTTCCTGGTCCGGCATGGGCAGCGAAGACCCTGTGATCCGAAACCGCATCGATATTATCATCAACGAAGCTACCGAAATACCTGATTTCATGACAGCGAAAGTCACGTTGGAAATCGATCATATCAAACAAGATAATCCCCTATCGATTGACTTTGTGGTCGACAAAAGCAAGTACAAGACTTTTGAGAAAAAAGTGTATCCCGTGATAAAGGAAGTCACGGTTGACGGACAGCGGTTTACGATTGAACAAATTGCAGTCTTTCCTACACAAACAGAAGTAAGTATCCGATTTGACCCAGCCAATAAAAAACATGTCTTTGACTTCGATAAGCTAAGACTTGAGGATGAAAAAGGGCAAACGTTTGCTTTTTGGGGGAATGGCGTTCCTGTTCGTGACAACGGAGAAAACGGAAAGATATACCATCTGGAAAGCATCTATTTTGTGGAACCCGAAAAGCTCTACCTGAAAACAGATGGCATCCGTGCTTTGGACAAAGATCAATTGCAAATCGTAATTGATGCGAAGACAGGTACACTCACAAAAGTCCCGAATGATCGCCTGAAACTAACGGCGCTGCGTCAAGTCGATGATGTGGTAGGCATGGACTTCTCTTTGAAAGTGCCGCCTCAAGATAATCACTCTCATATCTCTCTTGGGTATAATATGACGGATGACCTAGGAAATGAATATGAATACGTGCAAGGGAGCTCTTCATCTGCAACGAAAGATGAATCCATTCAAAACTATTCCATGCTATTCAAACGAAAAACAAACAAAGGTACGCCTACTTCCTATTCCTTTCCTCTGTCCAGCTATCCTGAACGACTTCAAGGTACTTTTTCTATTGAAGTCAAATAATAAATGCCCCATTAGCGATTGCTTGTACGGCATCGCTGTGGGGCATTCTTCATTTGATAACCTTAGTCTACAACCGCCCAGTGATTGGTCGGCCCATGCCCGCCACCCAATTGCGGAGCTGTCTTAATTGCTTCGAAAATAAAACGATTTGCTTTTTCAACCGCAGTGATGAGCGGTGTATTTTTGGCTAACTCTGCTGTAAGAGCCGCTGAGAATGTACAACCTGTGCCGTGCGTATGACGTGTATGGATACGCTCATGGGACAATTCATGGAATGCCCTGCCATCGAACAAAATGTCCACGACAATGTCCCCCTGCATATGTCCACCCTTCATCAGGACATTGCGAGCGCCTAACGCATGTATCGCTTTTGCCCCTTCGCGCATCTCATCTGTCGTCTCGATTCTCATGCCAGTCAAGCATTCTGCTTCCGGCAAGTTGGGTGTGACGACTTCTGCGAGAGGCAACAACTCTTTTTTCAATGCAACGATCGCCTCATCCAACAGTAGTTTTGACCCTCCCTTGGCAATCATCACCGGGTCTACTACCAGCTTTTTCAGGCCAAATGCTTTGACCTCTTCTGCAACAGCACGAATGATATCAGCGTTAAACAGCATTCCCGTTTTCGCCGCGTCAGCGCCAAGATCACGCAGCACCTCATGCATTTGCTGGGCAACCGCCTCTGTCGGCAACGGGTAAACGCCTGCTACGCCCAATGTATTTTGTGCAGTGATTGCTGTGATCGCACTCATTCCGTACACACCGAGTTGATGAAAGGTTTTCAGATCTGCCTGAATCCCAGCTCCCCCACCGCTATCTGAACCCGCTATCGTCAATGCTTTCGCAATCGTGCTCATGACATTCCCTCCTGCTTTCCACCTTTTCTCACCTGAGTATACCATCCGCTCGTCCCATTCGGTATACTAAAGGAATGTTTGCCAACAGTCATGCAAGGAGGCATCTGCATGTCCTATCGGATCTTTTATTGGTTGACCTTTTTGATACCAACCATCATCATCGGGGGGTTTGAATTCATCCGTCACGACTTTCTGCTGCCCTATATGTCTATGGAAGCCGGGAATGTGTACATTACCCTCTTGACGCTCTTTCTCTCTTTTTTATTCGCTACCTGGATGTTTCACACGCTTAAACAAATGAATGCACGAATTGTCGAGGAACAAGCTCGTCGCGCTGTTTATGAAGAACGGGAACGCCTTGCCCGCGAATTACACGACGGGATTGCACAGTCTCTGTTCTTCCTTAACGTAAAGCTGAAGCAGGGACAATTGGACGATGCGCGGGTCGCTGTTTCTGCCATCGACAATCATGTACGCCAAGCCATTTTCAACTTGCGCTCATTACCAGAAGAAGGCAGTCTGGATCAACGCCTTGAGAAATGGCTGGCGCAATGGAGCGCTTTATCTGGAATCGACGTTGCTAGCGAATTGCATGTCAAAGATGGCTTTTTTACTCCCACCGCAGAAGTACAACTGTTCGGGATCATCCAAGAAGCTTTTGCCAACATTCGCAAGCATTCTCAGGCCAAGCATTCGTGGATTCACCTCACGACAGATGAAACAACTGGCTGGGTTCTCGCTGTTGAGGATGACGGCATTGGGATTTCCAACCCTTCTCCCGATACGAAAAAATACGGTTTGTCCATGATGCGCGAGCGAGCACGCCAGTTAAACGCCACCATTGACGTTCAGTTACGATCGGAAGGCGGTACAATCATCCGCTTATCTTCTCATTCAGGAGGAAAAATCCAATGAACGCTTACCGTGTATTGATCGCTGACGATCACCCGATGGCTCGTATGGCGATTCGCAGTCTGCTTGATCCTGATCCCTCTTTTGAAGTCATCGGAGAAGCGCAAAATGGCGAGGAAGCTTTTCTCTTATGCGGACAAATACAACCGGACCTTGTGCTCATGGACATCAACATGCCGAAATGGAGCGGACTCGAAGCAACCCGTGAGGTGAAAAAAGCATACCCGCACATCAAGGTCGTCATTCTCAGTGTCTCCGATGACGTTGCTGACCTGATCACGGCTATTCAGTTCGGCGCCCAAGGTTACTTGCTGAAAAATTTAGAGCCTGATGACTGGATTAACTACTTGCATGCCTTGCTCGGCGAGGACAGTGAGTTGACTCGTGAAATGGCAACCCGCCTCATGTACCGCTTCCGTCAAGAAGAGGCGACAGATGAAATGGTACCAGATGTTCTGACCCCGCGAGAGCGAGAGATTGTCATGTATGTAGGAGCAGGAAAAACGAATCGGGAAATAAGTGAGGCGCTGATCATCGCAGAAAACACTGTGAAAAACCACCTGAAAAACATTCTCGAGAAGCTGCAATTGGCTAATCGCGTCCAGCTCGCTGCTTATGCAGTTCGCCATCATTTGGTCATCAAATAAAAAACATTGCTTTCTTCTCGATCAACTGTCATCCTTAGTAAGATACGTTTTCCACAGACATAAGAAATGCAGGTGATCCGCATGATCGAAGTCAAGACCTCCAAACTAAGCAATGGAGAATTAAATAGAGGTGTATTTGCAACGCAAGATATCCGAAAAGGCGACCTGATTCATGAAGCACCCGTGCTGCCCTATTTGAACGAAGAGCATGAGCATATCGAGAAAACCTTACTCGCGGATTATGCATTTGAGTACGGTGCCAATCACACAGCCTTCTTGTTAGGCTATGGCATGCTATTTAATCATTCCTACACGCCAAATGCCACGTATGAGATTAACTTCGAAAACCACACGTTTGATTTTTATGCTTATACGGACATTCAAGCGGGTGAAGAAATCTTAATCAACTACAATGGTGATGAGGATTGTGATGATCCTCTCTGGTTCTATGAAGACCAGCAGAAAGAAACAGATGATACCAAATAAGCGAAGGTCTTAAGGAAGAATGAAAACCCGGAAACAGACACTTTGGAATAAGTGCCCGTTATCCGGGTTGTTCTGTGTAGAGGGTCAACTATAAACGCAACCACTTGGCGAAGTACTGTTCGTTCACTGGAAAATATGCCGTGGCAAAACGAATAAACTCAGGCGTATCTACCTGTTTGTAGGCGTACGTCTGATAATAGTCATGCAAAAACTCCCAGCCATCCGCCTCATCGCCGTAGGTTGTAATCAGCTTCCATAACTCTTTCACTGGCTGTCCGTACACCGGACCCGTGATCGGTCCCTTGTCAAACGCATCCAACGGCAGGTTGGAAACCGATTTGGTCGCATCCGCTTGCTCGGCAAAATAAAAGCTGGCGTCCCCTTTTTTCTCCACATCGTAAAAATAGAGCGTTGTGGCCAATTCTGTTATTCCTTCATCCAGCCAGGCGTGATGGAACGGATCATTCGAGACCACTCCATAAAACCATTGATGGGCAATCTCATGCACCACGGTATGACTCAAATCAGGGTCCACACTCCCCGTGTGTCCGACAGTCACCACTCCGGGGTATTCCATACTTGCAGTTTCATCCAAAAGGATATCGAGTTGTTTATGCGGGTACGGACCCAATTTATCCGTGAATTGTTCAAACGATTTTTCGGCAGCTTGCAGAGCGGCTGTCATCGCTTCCTTGTCTGCGTCCTTTCCCCATACTCGAAGCTCGACACCTTTGACCTTTTTGCTTTTACTCTGCATTCCTTTTACAACTGCGATGAATACTTCTTTCGTATTTTTCACTTTTATTTTACCGCTCTGACTATTCGTTCCCTTGTCCTGATCAGACGAGCTGATGACGGTATACTCTTGCGGCAAGCGGTACGAAATAGAAAAATCCGCATGACTCGTATGATACGATTCGCCTCGAAGCGAGTACGGCTTTTTATTCCATCCGTCCTTCCCCTGGTAGGAGGCGAGCATCGGATAGGCTTGCGCCAAATGGAAGCCATTTTCTGTACGGTCAAAGCGCAAACCTTTTCTAGGAACAGTAAACTCATATGTTACGGTTACATCTCGAGTCTCATGTGGCGCAAGCTTTTCGGCAAGTGGGATGGCAAGCGTATCACCGGTTAGCTGATACTTTGCTTTCACATCATCTAGCTTGACATCACGAATTTTCACTTCGGCTGCGTCCTCGAAGAATGGGGGTTTATTCTCTTTTGTAAATGCATTGGGCAGGAAATAAAAGACCAACTGATCCCATTCGTCCTTGGAACGATTTTCAACAGTGATCTTGGCCTCAGCGGTAAACATTCCTTCTGGCGACATCTCGAACTTCAGGTCGTACGTGCCTTTACTGCCATCTGCTACGGGCTTGGCTGTGAAGTCGTCTATCTTCCCCACCGAAGGAGACTGCGCCCCTACCCGTTCTGGCATCCACCAGCCACTTCCAGATCCACCGAGCACCAAAGTCAACGCGGAAGCCATTGCCGTCACCTTGAGCAAACGCTGCTGCCACTTGATATCCTTCCTATTCGATATCAACTCCAGCCCTCCCAACCTTTCGCCTTATCGTTGAATCGTTTTCTCGAAAAAAGACAGCCGCAGACCGGGCTTCACTTCTTTTTGATCCGTCAAGGTAAATCCATGTCTTTCATACAAGCGAACAGCCGGTTCATTCAAGGACCCCGTCGCAACGACGATCTTGCTGCAACCATGCTCGTGGACAGAGGCAAGCAATTGACTCGCGATCCCTTTGCGAAAATGAACAGGATCGACAATCATCCGATGAATATCCAACGTTTCCCCTTCGATCACAAAAGAAACCGCCCCTGCCAGCTTGCCTTCCTCTATGAAGCCATAGAACGTTTCTTCACATGTCCTCAGTTGTTCTACTGATTCTCGCAGAGGAGGAATCTCTTCCGTTCCAATTAACTCCGCCTCTACACGATACGCTCTTTGCTGCATGTCCCAAAGTTTTTGTACTGTTTGTTCATCCTGTAAATCTAGTCGCACGATCATTTCGGTTTCCCCCGCATGTTAACTGTCTGGTGCTGCTTCAAAGCTATAGTACACATAAGGATCTTTCGGTGCGGAGACGGCTTCAACCTGAGAGGCTTTGAGAACGAGCATGTCATATCCGTCCACCTGACGCAGCTCGAGCTTTCCGCGAACTTTTACCCAGCTATCTTTTGCCCATTTGTTGGCGTCCTCCTTTTCCACCAAAACGCCATAAACACTGGAATCTGCTGTACAGCAGGTGACGGAAAAGCGCGCTACGACAAACTGTTGCTTCGTAAAATCAGGCTGCCGATAGACAAACCCGATCGTCTCAAGCTCTTTTCCAGCAAATTCTTTTGCATATAGTTCCATCGTGGTGAGTCCGTCCAGGAACACTTTGTCATTCAGTTCAATCACTGGCTGTTTATGTAAAAAGACGGCGATATCTGTGTAAAAGTCACCAAATCCCCCGTTCGAGAATCTTTGCCGCAATTGTTCGTCATCTGTAGCCTCCACCGGGGGTGTTGCTACTTGATTGGTAGCCCCTGACTGTGGTTCTACGCTTGGTTTGGCATCTTCTTTTACCTCTGCTGTCTGCTTCTCATTCTCTGTTGCATTCGCATTCGCGTTCGCCGTAACATCCGCCAGCTTTCGTACATCATTGCTGAGAAGTGTGATTCCCCGCTTCTCTGCTACATCACTGCCAAGAATTTTATCCGGCATGACAAAACCCATCACGATTGGGAGTACAAACAAGCCATAAACCAAAAGGGAGCCCATGGGAGTACGAGGCACTTTATGCTGCTCCTCACAATCGCAATCGTAAACACTACTGCCAACAAAAATTTGCCGGATGCTGACCATTGTCAACAAGGACAGGATGACGAGCGTGACATAACTGAACATGTGTAACCGCGGTGCTAGGTAGTAACTGAGCGTTTCCGACAGGATCAAATAGGCCAACAACGCTGTAATGCCCGCCAATATCAAACTGCGCATGACATGATGACGCTTTAATTTGTTCTGATCCATATTTTCCTCCTTACATCGGTATGAGCATAGTGACGCAAATGACCAAAAGCGTAATAGCTACGACTAGCTTGACAACAAAACCAAAGCGAAACGTTCCCAAAAGCATTAACGTCGTTTTTAAATCGAGCATGGGACCGAAAACCAGAAAGGCAAGCAACGAGCTGCTTGAAAACGTATTGGCAAAGGAAGCAGCGATAAAAGCATCTGCCTCTGAACAAAGCGAAAACAAATACGCCATCCCCATCATGACCAAATTGGACGTGAGCGGCGTTTGACCGATGTCCATGAGCGTGTCCCGACTGATGTACACCTGTAGTAGCGCGCTGATAAACGCTCCAAACAACAAATATTTTCCCATGTCAAAAAATTCATCTACAGCGTGGGCAAACGTCGAGGACAGCTTTCCACTCGTCGCTTTTACATGTTCGGCTTCATGACTGTTTTGCGATTCCATGCCGAGCCGTATCGGATTTTTTTTGACAAACAGGAAAACGAGCATGCCCACAATGAGGGCAACAACGAATCCCGCAATGCCCCGGTACAGAGCCATTTCCGGCTGACGGGCGAAGGCAACATAGGTCGATGACAAAACAACGGGATTCACAATCGGTCCCGCCAATAAGAAAACAATCCCGACTGACAGCGGCATCCCTTTTTGGATCAAGCGACGAACCACAGGGATAATGGCACATTCACATACAGGGAACAAAAACCCGAGCAACCCGGCAAACGGCAGGGCTACGAGTGGATGCTTCGGTGTCCAACGCCTCACCTGCTCTTCTGTCACAAACGTCTGGATAAACGCAGAAAAGAATACACCCAAGAGGACAAACGGGATTGCTTCCAGCCAAATACTAAGGAAAAAGGTTTTCACATCAAGCCACAAGGGGGACCATTCTATACTCCAACCGGAAAACAAGCTGCTTTCTCTGCCCATGGTTAACCAGACGACACTTAGTCCAAGCAGGAGCGCCCCGATTATTTCAACCAGGAATTGGCGAATCTTCAGAATCAAGTGGGAATTCTCTCCTCTCCATTTGCAAATAGGTATCATTCCTATTTATATAAAGACATCTATATTTCCTTCTTGTCCTTTACTTTTTTTACAAGATGAACAGGTTGTACAGCCTTCCCTTCCCCCTCTATCCGTCTTATAATGGGGAAAATGGTACGGTTCGGGGTGAATGAAGTGAGCGATGATATTCAGCGCATTCCCACTGATCTAGAGGTTTGTGAAGTACAGACGATCGATGAAGAAAAAGTAAACAGGCTTCGTCCCAGAATGGTGGAGACGGAAGGCGTCGCCCCTCTATTCAAGGCTCTCGCAGACGATACGCGAGCAAAAATCATTTACGCGCTGGCACTTGAAGGTGAACTATGCGTTTGTGATGTCGCTGCAACCATCAATAGTTCGATCCCGAATACCTCTCACCATCTGCGCTTGTTAAAAAACATGGGCCTCGCCCGGTACCGCAAAAACGGCAAGCTCGTCTATTACTCGCTCGATGATGATCATGTCCGTCATTTAATCATGTGTGGTATTGAGCATGCTGCCGAATTAAAGCAATCAAAACCGTAAAACCACTGGCTACATACAGGTCCGTCACTATAAGTGGCGGCTTTTTTTGCGTATGCTCAAAAAAACATTCAAACAATTACTTGAATATAATAATGAATATGGTATGATTTAGTTAATCCTTACCGAAAGAAGGCATTAATCATGAACGACTATGATGTCATCGTAATTGGCGGGGGGCAGGCAGGACTTGCTCTCGGATATGCACTCAAGCGTAAAAATCGCCGTTTTGTCATCGTGGAGCAAAACCAACGGATCGGGGACAGTTGGCGGCAACGCTACGATTCACTGGTGCTTTTTACACCACGTAAACATAATCAACTACCTGGTCTTACGTTTCCCGGAGAGCGGAATACGCTCCCGAACAAGGATGAAGCGGCAGACTACCTCGAATTGTACGCCAAACATTTCGAATTGCCTGTCATGCTGGGTACGACTGTTATGGAGCTCAGCAAAATTGGTTTCCGCTTCCAAGTACGGACACAAGACCGTCTGCTCTACGCGAAGCAAGTCGTCATTGCAACAGGGCCATTTCATACGCCGTTTATCCCAGGTATTGCGAATAGCTTGGACCACACCGTTCATCAACTGCACACTTCGCAGTACAAGAATGAGAGCCAGCTCATCGACGGCCCAGTCCTTGTCGTTGGCAGCGGCAACTCTGGGGCACAGATTGCGGTAGAGCTCGCCGCTCATCGACCCGTTATTTTTTCACAGGGAGATTCACGCTCTTACTTGCCAAACTTCATATTTGGAAAACCTATATTTGATTACATGAAAACACTTGGATTACTCGATGCTCCCCACTCCACCTGGATCGGCAAGAAAATGCGCAGCTCACCCGATCCGATATTCGGCTACAAAAAGCAGGTGCGCGAGCTCTCTCGCTCAGGAGCATTGCGGTTGGTTTCTCGAACCGTACAGGTTAATGGGCATACCGTTTATTTTGCAGATGGAACAGAGGCAACAGTCTATAACGTATTGTGGGCCACTGGCTTTCGACCAAACTACGATTGGCTGAGTATTCCAGATGTGCTTGATTCGAAAGGCAGACCCATTCATCTTCGGGGTGTCACAAAAGTGCCTGGCCTATTCTTTCTCGGACTTCCATGGCAGCATACGAGGGCGTCAGCACTTATGGGCGGCGTAGGAAAAGACGCCCTTTATCTAGTGGAACATCTATAAATTATTTTCTAGAAGGAGGATTCTATCATGGGCTTTCACCATCACGATCATGGAGATGGACACGATCACCATCACCATGGAAAAGGAGCCAGTAAACGTGCTCTTCTCACTGCTTTCCTCATCATCGCTGTATTTTTGGTCGTAGAAACCATTGGGGGCTTCATCACTAACAGTTTGGCATTGCTATCCGATGCTGGTCATATGCTAAGCGATGCATTAGCGCTTTTGTTGAGCTTGATTGCTGTCCATTTCGCATCACGTCCCCCTTCTGCCAAGAGAACGTTCGGAATGAAGCGTTTTGAAATTTTGGCTGCGCTGACCAATGGCGTCACTCTCGTCGTGATTTCCTTGTTCATTTTCTGGGAAGGATTCGAACGTATGTGGAATCCACCTGAGGTAGCCAGCGGCTCAATGATCATCATCGCTACTGTAGGGCTCCTCGCCAATATCGCTGCAGCCATGGTACTCATGCGTGGTGATACCAAGAACAACGTCAATTTACGCAGCGCATACCTTCATGTACTCGGCGATCTACTCGGTTCCGTAGCCGCGATACTAGGCGGTATTCTCATGTGGGCATTTGGTTGGTATATTGCCGACCCGATCATCAGTATCATTGTTTCTATCCTGATCATGCTGAGCGCATGGCGCGTCACGAAAGAATCCATCAATATTTTGCTGGAAGGAGCTCCATCTCGGCTGGATACAACCAAAGTAGAACAAAGACTCAGCCAGTTAACCGGAGTAGTCAAGGTGCATGATCTTCATATTTGGACGGTTACTTCCGGCTTTGATTCTCTTACCTGCCATCTCGTTGTCGAGGATGATTTGCCCAGCTACCCTGTTTTAAATGACGCGCTTGCGCTGTTGGAAAAAGAATTCGGCATTACACACGCGACCATCCAGATTGAGAACTCGTCTACTACACACGGTGACTTACATTGCCAGGCAACAGCCGATTCCCACGATCATGATCACGATCATAACCATGAGCACAACCACGACCATCCGCATGATCATAAACAACATAGCCATTCCTAAATAAAAGAAACCATCTCCCGACATTTTCGAGAGATGGTTTTTCTTGTGATTAATCCTCCATGGTAGACAGGTCACCAGTCGGTAGACCTAATTCCCACGCTTTCAAGACGCGGCGCATGATTTTTCCGGAACGCGTTTTTGGCAACTTGTCGCGAAATTCAATTTCACGAGGAGCAGCATGTGCAGCCAATCCTTCTTTCACAAACTTGCGAATTTCTTCCATCAACGCTTCACTTGGCTCATAGCCAGCTCGCAGCGCGATGAATGCTTTGATAATTTCACCACGAACCGGATCTGGTTTGCCGATGACACCCGCTTCGGCTACTGCTGGATGCTCCACGAGCTTGCTCTCTACTTCAAACGGACCGACTCGCTCACCGGAAGTATTGATCACATCATCAATACGGCCTTGGAACCAGAAGTAGCCTTCTTCATCCTTGTATGCAGAATCCCCGGATACATACCAGCCCGGGATGCTGAAGTATTCCTCGTACTTCGCTGGGTTGTTCCAGATTTGTCTCATCATGGCTGGCCAACCAGTACGGATTGCCAGATTCCCCATTCGATTCGGCGGCAGCTCATTTCCACGGTCGTCAATAATCGCTGCATAAATACCTGGGAACGGCTTACCCATCGATCCAGGCTTGATCGCCATACAGCGATAGTTAGAAATCAACTGAGCACCTGTTTCCGTCATCCACCAGTTGTCGTGGATGCGTTGATTGAACACGCGCATTCCCCAGTGAACGACTTCAGGATTGAGTGGTTCACCAACGCTCAGGACGTGACGCAGACTGGATAAGTCAAATTGCTTGACGAGTTCATCCCCTGCTCCCATGAACATGCGGAACGTAGTCGGAGCACTAAACCAGATCGATACTTTGTTTTTCTCAATGACTTTATACCAGTCTTCGGGAGTGAAGCGTCCACCACGTACAACAATGGTTGCTCCATTCAACCAAGGTGAAAAAATGCCGTAAGAAGTACCCGTTACCCAGCCTGGGTCTGCTGTGCACCAATAAATATCATCCTCTTGCAAGTCGAGAATCCATTTCCCAGTCTGGTAATGCTGGATCATGGCATTGTGAACATGCAGAACACCCTTTGGCTTGCCCGTTGAGCCTGAGGTGTAATGGAGAATCATTCCATCCTCACGATCAACCCATTCGATTTCCAACTCGGTGGAGGCTTCTTCCATCGCTTGTTCAAAGCGGATGTAACCTTCTTTTAGCTCCTGTTCTGCACCTACAACAATTACGTGTTTTAAGGCAGGCAGGTCGTTTACGGGAATACGTGGCAGGAGTGCAGGTGTCGTAACGATCGCAACTGCTTCGCTATTTTCCAAGCGATCACGAACAGCTGCTTCCATAAACGCTTCGAACAGCGGTCCTACGATTGCGCCAACCTTGATCGTGCCTAAAACGCTTACATAAAGCTCCGGCGAACGCGGCATAAAGACGAAAACGCGGTCCCCCTTCACAATGCCCAAATTCCGCAAAACATTACCAAATTTATTGGATAATTCACTTAATTGCGCAAAAGTGTAAGTCTCGTCTCTCGTCGCATTGCTGTACATCAATGCGATTTTGTCTTTCCGATCAGTAGCGAGATGTCGATCAATGGCTTCATACACCATGTTCACTTTCCCGGTCTCATACCAAGAGAATTGCTTCTCCACATCCGCCCAATCAAAATTCGCATATGCTTCGTCATAATTTTCCAGATTATAAGGGCCTTCCGTTGCTGGAATTTTCTCCACGTTCATGTCTTCACTCTCCCACTCTACTTCGTTTTTCTCACTACGCAACATTCATAATATTTCTACATTTTTTGCGTAATTCCTCCTGCCAGAACCTACTTATTCGATCGCGAACTTTTTCTTGTATAATGACGGTATTCTTACCGCAAAGGAGATGGCTGACCATGATGATCTGGTTTATTTTACTTGGCGCTATCGCCTTGTTGCTTTTTCGAGCCTATCGCAATACATTTGATGTTCAAATAAAGGAAATAGCCATACCCTTGAAAAAATCCCGACACCTTCAACAACCGCATGAGTTTGAGCCGCTTTCGATCTTGCATTTGTCTGATTTGCACATGGAAAACTTGTCTGTATTGCCCCAGTGCATTGTCGATGACTTCTCGCAGCGTCAGGTAGACCTGATTGCGATTACCGGAGATTTGCTCGACCGCGAAAAAAACATTCCGAAGGCAGTTGCTTTTGTGCAATGTCTCCAGCAATTACAGCCAGCACTCGGAACTTATGTGGTTTTTGGCAATCACGACTACGTTCTTACCCCTTTCAAGCTCGCACAGTTGAAATCAGAGTTAGAACGTATTGGCTGCCGTGTTCTTATCAACGAAAATGAAACCATCTATCACAAGGGACAGCCCCTGCACATTATCGGTGTGGATGATTTCAGCACGCGCCATAGCAACCTGGACAAGTCTTTCTTCGGTGTACCCGAGACTGGAGCAAGGCTCGTCTTGACTCATGATCCTAATATAGTTTTGCACATGAAAGAGTATGCTTACGATTATTTGTTGTCAGGGCATTTTCACGGCGGACAAATCCATTGGCCTCGCCCCTTTCATCTCGCAACGATGGGGAAGCTGCCTAAGCTAAATATCGTGAAAGGTCTTCACGAGATGGATGGTCGACTCTTTTACATCAGTGAGGGCCTGGGGCAAACAGGGGTAAACATCCGTCTGCGTTCCCGTCCCGAGATAACTTTGCATGTACTGGGCAGTGATGCTCCATTCAACGAGATGGCCGCTCCAGCTTTGGCTCTACAAGAAACAGCTGCCACGCTCGCCCTCGACTAAGGTATAATAGCCTTACTTTCATGTCGAGATGGGGGAACCTTGTGGAAAAATGGAAGAGAGATGTCGAGCACATCCGACAAGCGACAAATTTACCTATCGAATATGTACATGTCTCACAAACAGAAGCAGCACAAGTCCAGCTCGATTGGATACAAAAGGGCTGGGAGCAAGTTGCCCTCCATTCGAGCAACGGTGAAATGACATTGATCCTTATCGAAACGGCATCTTGGCATACTTCAGCCCGGGCGTTGTTGGATCTGATTTTTCCTCAAGTGGATGATCCAGCAACGCTTCCCCTCTCAAAACAGATATTCAATTGGCTTTCGGGCATTGTCTCTGGTACCCCTGTTGCAATGCCTGATCAGCTGGAAGCGAAATGGCCGTGGAAAGAAGCACGCGTCTCATTTTTATTAGAGCGATGCAGACCAGACCGCAAAGGAGAATGGGGTTCCTTGCAGCCCTTGTTGCATGATTTTTTTGAAGGAGTACCCGATTTTATTCCTTTGACCCAAACACATGCCCTTCTCATCGTCCCTGTCTCCATGCTCGATCATCAAAAATCGGCATCAGAGCTTTTGGAGTGGGCATCTGGCTTACATGATCTGATTTCGATGGAATGGATGGAACCCGTTCGCCTTGTTGTTGGATCGCCAATCACGAGTCCACTTGCATTGGGCGACACTCTTTTACGACAAGTATCACTCGCCCGCGCCCTCCAATCCTATCGACCACAAATGATGGTTGCTGGGGATTGGTCTTATCCGTTAGAACGATGGGCAGCTTCTCTCCCCAAAGAAATAGCAGCCGCAATCGCCAACGAGCTAGCCGCTGTCATAACCGTTCCGCACATGACAGATGAACAACGGGAAACATTAGATACGTTGTTCGCCAGACAATTGAATGTAAGCGATACAGCGCGGCAGCTTTTCCTTCACCGGAATACACTGCTGTATCGATTGGACAAGCTGACAGAACAAACCGGATTAGACCCGCGATTGTTTCCTGATGCCGTCATGCTTCAGCTCTACCTTCTCTTTCGTCAAAATTGACGAAACATTTTGTATATACTGTCCGTATCCATCTTGCCTATGACTTGGTACCCTACCCTTACAGTCATCCAAGAATTTGCTCTCTTCACAAACCCGAGGAGGTGCCTTTTTCATGGCAAAGGTAAGTCTTTCCCACATTTATAAACGATATGGAAGCAACGTTACGGCAGTTGACGATTTTCACTTGGAAATTCAAGATCGCGAATTCCTCGTTCTAGTCGGACCATCTGGTTGTGGAAAATCTACTACGCTGCGCATGATTGCAGGTCTGGAAGAGATTTCGGAAGGTGATTTATACATAGGCGATCGCCGTGTCAACGATGTGGCTCCCAAAGATCGCGACATCGCCATGGTTTTCCAAAGCTATGCACTCTATCCGCATATGAATGTATACGAAAATATGGCTTTCGGCCTGAAATTGCGCAAATTCTCCAAATCCGATATTGATAAGCGCATTCAAGATGCAGCTCGAATTCTCGATATTTCCCATTTGTTAGACCGCAAGCCAAAAGCGCTGTCAGGGGGACAAAGACAGCGTGTCGCGTTGGGTCGTGCGATCGTTCGTGAGCCGCAAGTATTTTTGATGGATGAACCGTTGTCCAACCTCGATGCGAAGCTGCGTGTACAAATGCGCACGGAAATATTGAAACTGCACCAACGGTTGAATACGACGATTATTTATGTAACGCACGATCAGACGGAAGCCATGACCATGGGAGACCGGATTGTCGTCATGAAGGACGGCCTGATCCAACAGGTGGCAACCCCTACTGAAATCTACAATTATCCAGTCAATCTGTTTGTTGCGAGCTTTATCGGCTCACCTGCGATGAACTTTGTGAAAGGGAGTCTTTCCGAGAAAGACGGGGCACTCTATTTTGATGCACAAAATATTCATGTACGCTTCCCAGAAGATAAAGCCAAAACTTTACGGGAAAAAGGTTATGTAAATAAGCAGGTTATTTTTGGTATTCGCCCGGAGGACATTTACAGCGACGCCTCTTTTATGGAAGCCAATCCCTTTGAGAGCTCACTGGAAGCAGAAGTGGAAGTCGTAGAAAACATGGGCTCCGAATTGTACGTCTATTTCCACAATATCGGGGATACCCAGATGGTAGCACGCGTGGATTCTCGTGAAGCGCTAAAACCAAAGATGAAGGTAAAACTAGCGATGGATCTTGCCAAATGTCATGTATTTGACAGCGAGACAGAAGTAGCTGTATTCTAATAGCGAAATGAGAAGGAGTGTCCCAGCAGGCATTCCTTTTCCTATTTTTTTGTGCAAAACCTATATAAAGAGAACAACTAGAGATAGCGTGGAGAGGAGCGGATAAGAAGTGGCTTATCAAATCGTCTTTTTTGACATTGACGGAACCTTACTGAACACCGATCACATCATTCCACAAACAACAGTGGACGCCGTACAAACATTAAAACAAAACGGTGTCCATGTCGCGATCGCAACTGGCCGAGCTCCTTATCATTTGATGCCCATCGCTGAGCAATTGGGCATTGAGACATTCGTGGGCTTTAACGGGTCGTATGTGAAGAGCGAAGGGAAGATCATCCATCACACGCCAATTGCTACAGATACATTGGCAACGCTCGAACAAATGGCTGAGGGTCATTCCCATCCCATGGTATTTTTGAGCGCAGAACACTGCTATGCCAATGCGATGGACCACCCACATATCATTGAGTCTTTTGATTGGTTGCGACTGGAATCTCCAGCGTATCGCCATCGCTACTGGGAGGAAACGCCGATTTATCAAGCATTTCTCTACTGTGGCGCTGATGAATCAAGATACACGGGTGAATTCCATGACGTCTCTTACATTCGCTGGCATGAGCACTGCATGGATATTTTGCCCCCAAACGGCTCAAAAGCAAAAGGAATTGAAGCCGTCTTAAAACATTTTGGACTCACTCCTGCGGATGCTGTTGCCTTTGGAGATGGATTGAACGACAAAGAGATGCTCTCCTATGTTGGTATGGGGGTAGCGATGGGTAATGCTCATGAAGAATTGAAGCCGTTCGCCAATATGATTACGCGCCATGTAAACGACAGTGGCATCCAGCATGGCTTAGCAAAGCTTGGTTTAATCTAGTTACGCTAATTGTAAGCTATTTCCTTCATAATCACTCCCTTCATGTGCACGCTATAGACAACAGCACTGGAGGGAGTGAGTTTTTTTGCGCGTCTGGCCTTTTGTTGCCGCTGTTGCCTTGGTTGGTCTCGTAGTTGTCCCGTATCGGATGAATCAGAATGCAGAACAGGAAATGCGCGAACCTCATCCCCGCGTGACATCGGTTCAAGCGAGAATTCCCCGCATTAACTACATTGAACAGGTGAAAGACATTCGTCGTGACCTGGAGAAAAAAAGCCATATTCAAACGCTTCATCATAACCAGCGTGACCGCAGTCATTATGTAGAAAACGAAGTCGTCGTGCGCTTTTCACCACGCCCCAAGCAAGAAAAAATTGATCAGCTCGTTTCTTCTTTGGATGCCAAGATCAAACGTGATTTTGACAAATTTCTCATTATCAAATCAAAGAGTATGACTACCAAGCAGCTCATGAAAAAACTGGCTGAACACCCTGACTCCGTATTTGCCGAGCCAAATTACCTCTTACTTCCTAACGTGAAACCAAACGATACGTATTACAAGGAATACCAGTGGAATCTTCCTCTGATCGGCATGGAGCAAAGCTGGGACGTCAGCGAAGGCAGCAGTGATGTCATTGTTGCAGTCGTCGATACAGGTGTGGATATGAAGCATCCGGAATTTGCTGGTAAGCTGGTCAAAGGCTACAACGTTTTGGATGGCAGTAACAAACCGGAGGATGATAATGGCCATGGAACCCACGTATCTGGTGTCATAGCGGCGAAAACGAATAACAAAGATGGCATTGCTGGAATGTCCTGGAATAGCAAGATCATGCCGGTCAAAGCTATTGGCGCAGACGGTTCCGGATCAGCGGTGGACATCGCACAAGGTATTTATTGGGCGACAGATAACGGAGCAGATGTCATCAACTTGAGTGTAGGTAACTACACCTCTTCTGCTGCTCTGCGGGAAGCTTGTCGCTATGCCTTTGATAATAATGTCGTGTTAGTCGCGGCTTCCGGAAACGATGCGAGCGATCAGCCTAGCTTTCCTGCTGCCTATGATGAAGTCCTTGCCGTCGCCGCTGTCGATCACCGTAAAGAACGCGCCGATTTTTCCAACTTTGGTGATTATGTGGATGTATCTGCTCCTGGGGTGGATATTCCGAGCACGTACATTTATAGTGACTATGCCTCGCTATCAGGTACTTCGATGGCGTGCCCTCATGTCGCTGCACTCGCTTCGCTCATCCGTTCCATTCATCCCAATATGAATACCCAAGACGTGATGAATCTCATTAGACAGTCTTCGACTGACCTCGGTGCTCCTGGGCACGATCAGTTATACGGGTACGGTATGATCAATGTGAACCAGGCCCTTCGCCAAGCCCAGCCGGCCGAGCGAGTCAAAACAGAACAACCGCCCAAAACAATCGGCGGCTTGCTTAATAAATTCTTTCAACGACTGCGTTTTGGTGGGTAATAAGTTCAGTGAAAAAAAGCCGCACCAAGAAAAAAGCACAAAAATAAAAAAGGTGGTCGATTCCACCTTTTTTTACTTTATATGAAGGCACGAATCTATTAAGCTCGTGCTTTTTCTTGTTGCATTTGTTTTTTCGCAATATAGTCTGTCTCATAATACTGCAAATCATTTCGCATCTGTTCGAACACTCTGGACAGGGACAAAGTCAACTGCTGTAACTCAGGGGTCACCTGCTTGCGAAAAATGATACAGTCCTGACCCGTATAGGCCAATCGCCCATCTTCTTCGTAAACCTCACCTTTGGGATAGTAGAAGTTATTTATACAGGTATGGTATACCTGATACAATACTTCCTCGGCGAACTCCTCATGAAATCGTGCGCGTCGGAGCGATACTCCCAGCCTTTCGTATGCATTTTCGCAGTAAACCAAAAGGTGGCGCAAGTCGGAAAGATAGTTACGGTAATACGTTTCAAATTCTTCAGGATCACCTGACGCGGATACAAGACCAGCTAAGGTAATCTGATTCAAAAAACGTTCCACTTCCATGCTGACCTTTTTCAACTTGGTGTACGTCTCTTCGCACAATTGCTTTAGATGAGTCGCTGACATAAAGTCCCCCTAATGTTGAAGAATCTGCCTTTTTTATAATAAGTATAAAGGAAAGATTATTTATTACACAAGGGTTATTTTTATACATCCAGGCTGCTTTGGAAGTTGATAAGGAACATCATATAAGCGCAAATAAGGCTACGCCAAAGCTTTGGCGCAGCCCAGTTATCCTATGCAATTGCTATTTATGCTGCTGTTTGCTCACTAACTTTTCCCTTAATTTTCCTTATCTGCAACAAATAAATGACATAGGCTGCGAACAACCCGATGAGAGTCATGAAGCCGAGAACAACAAAGTCGTTCCTCACTGCTGACAGACCATGTCCCTTCGTCAATATCTCTCTGACACCATTCAAGAAATACGTCAGTGGCAAAGATTTTGCAATCGCGACAATTCCGGTCGGCATCGACATGAGTGGCCAGGTATAGCCAGATAACATAAACGAAGGTACTGCAATCATCATCCCGATCTGAGTAGCTTGGAGCTGGCTGCTAGACACAAAGGAGATGGCATAACCAATAGCCAACACCGCCAAGTTAAACATGGTAGCCAGTAGCATCAGGTCGACAGTGCTTCCGTAATAAGGGATATCAAAACCTTTTAACATCAGTGTAAACGCCAGGAACATGTTGAGGGTTCCTGCCAGAAAGTACGGCAGCAATTTGCTCGCTGTGATTGCGAAGAAGCTATAGCGAGAGAGTGTATCCTTCCAGGTACCCTCTTCTTTTTGTTGGGCTACAGACAATACGATTCCGAGGAACAGCACTTGCTGAAGTACTGTACCTGCAAGTCCGAATACCATGAAAGACAGATAGCTGAAGGTCGGATTATACAGCACTCTGTATCGATAGTCGATACCGGTAAACATGTTTTTTCCTTCTTCTCCCCAGCCGCCAAGTGCTTCCATCTTCTTCAGCGTGGTTCCTGCTGAAACAGACTTAATCGCTGTATTCGCTGCTCGAACTGCCGTATTCGAAATCATGATGTTACTGCCGTCGATAACAGTCAGTACCTCTGCCTCTCTCCCAGCCTTCACATCCTTTTCTAATCCAGCAGGAATGATCAGGGCGATATTTGCTTCGCCCTTGTCAACCAATTTCATTGCTTCTTCTTCTGTTCCTACAACAGACGTGATTCGAAATGTATGATCGACCTCAAAGGCGCGATAGAGCTCACGACTCAATTCGGTTTGATCGGCATCCACCATCACAGTAGGGATCTCCATCACTTTTTTCTCACTGTACAGAAATCCGAACATCGTCAGATAAATCAGCGGAACAAGAAAGAGAATATTACGAATGGTTTTGTTTGCAAAAAGATTTTTCCATTCGCTCCAGAACAGGTGAGAGAAACTATTCACCATTACCAGCTCCTTCAAGCTTCCACTCAACCGTCAGGCCTGGACGTAATTCCGGATCGGACACCAGCAGCTTCACCTGGAAGGAACGAATGTCACGATCACCGAGTTCTTGTGTGGCTTTTTTTACGGCAAAGTCAGCAGCAGGAGCTACAGTAACCACTTTGGCGTCTACTTCTCTGCTCAGGGCTGGGACAAACAATTTCACTTGATCGCCTGTTTTCACATTCGCGAGCATGTATTCATTTACATAAAATTTGACATAGTTGTCTGATTTCGTTTGGATCGTCAAAACGGTGAAGCCTTGGGAAACCAGCTCTCCCTTTTGAACGGCAACTGATTTTACAATACCGTCTACTGGAGCTGTCAGCTTGGTGTTGTTCACATAGGCTTCCATTTCTGCCAGTGCACCTTTTGCCTGCATCACGTTCGCCTCTGCGGATTTAACATCCAGCTCCTTCAAGCCTACTTGACCTCTCCCTGCGACAGCTTGGTTGTATGCAGCTTTTGCTTGATCCAGCTGTGCTTGTGCAGCATCGACCTGCTCTTTGCGCGATCCAGTTTGAGCCATTTTCAACTGCTCTTCTGCTGCTTTAAACTCCGCTTGCGCCTTTTCTGCTTGCATCTGCGCCTCTTCCACTTTCACTTGTGGAACGGCACCTTCCGCCATTAATTTTTTCATTCGTTCCAAATTCGTCGCGGCAATTTGATTCGATGTTTGTGCTGCTTGCAATTTCGCTTTGAGCTGCGTAATTTCTTCTGAACGCGCTCCATTTTTGTTCGCGTCAAGCTGTGCTTGCGCCGAGTTAACTGCTGCTTTTGCTTGGTCGACTTGGGCATTGCTGGAGTTATCCGTCACCGATACTCCTTTTTTCGCCTGGTCAAGTTTGACTAGAGAGAGCTTGTAAGCAGCTTCAGCCTGCTCTTTTTTCGCGAGAATCTCCGCGCTGCTTAGCGTGGCAACTACTTGCCCTGCTTTTACTTCGTCTCCTTCTTTTAGTGAGAGCTGTTCGATGGAACCGCCCATTTTAAAAGAGAGGTCTACCTCTGTTCCCTCGATTACACCTGCTAATTTCGTTGTATTCTGACCAGCCATGCTACTCACATTTGAACCAAACAATACGGTTCCCAGTACTGCAATGCCAACTACAAAGCTACCTACACCGATCCATGCACGTTTGTTCATCTGTCTTCTCCTCTTGTTTTACGTTTCTCTAGACGTTATTTGGTTTGAAACATTCCTGAAAGCATATAACGAAGCGTCTGTTTATCTGCGGCACTATTGACTGGCTCTTTGCGAAATTGCTTGCGAAGCACGGTAAAGCCAACCATGCCAAACAATGCGGAAGCAAGTGTACGAATATCGATATCTGCCCGGATATACCCTTGCTGCTGCAATTCCAGCATGTGTGACTCCATTGTGCTGAAATAGCCACCTAACAGATTGCCAACCATCCTGTCGCGCTGTCCATCTCCTGAAAAGGCGCTCAGCAACAGGAAACACAAATCTTGATTCTCGGAAAAGAAGCGAAGATGCTCATCCAGCACATTCAGAATGCGATCCTCCAAGGAAAGCTCTTCATTTTGCATGACATTATCTACATGGTAAATCAGCATCTTCACGCCTTTTTCTATCACGTACAAAAACAGCTCTTCCTTTGTGGAAAAGTGATAATAGAGTGTTCCTTTTGCCACCTGCGCCATTTCCGCGATTGCATCCATGGTTGTTTCGCTATATCCCAATTGGGCAAATGCGGTTAAAGCTCCATTTGCAATTTGATCTTTTTTGGATGGTGCCATCACTCCTGTCCCCTTTCGATCTTTTGAACTGACTGGTCAGTACAAAGATTATATTACGAATACTTCCTAGTTTTGTCAAGCAGCCATTACTTCTATGTACAAAAAAAGATCGCTTTGTAGGCGATCTTTTACTTCTCTATAATTTGAAGGTATGTCTCCATGGTTGCAGGCATTGGTGCGACACCGAGGTTCTCCCTCAGTTTTGCTACACATTTTTCGTACCAGCGAATGGCCTGTGTCCGATTATTTTGCTGATAATACGCAGTCATAAGTAAGCGGTACGACTCCTCCCAGCAATCGTCCACCCGCAGAATCGCTTCACACCAGCGGATCGTTTTTTCCAATTGCCCATCCTCAAGCATGATTTTGGCTACCCTCTCTGCTCCGCGTAAAAACAGTGCCTGCACTCTCTCACGCTCTTCTACACACCAATCCTCATAACGGCATTCCGGCATGTAATCGCCCAAGTAATACGCAAGCCCTTTTTCCAAAAGGATGGCGCTCTGACGCCGGTCTGATTCTGCCAGGCCCAGGGTAACGAGCTTCTCGAACTCCTCGACGTCCATATGGTAGCCCGATGCCAGGTTAAAACCGTAAGAGCTGCCATGGCGTTGAATGAAGAATGTATCTGTTCTTGCAGCACGATCTGGCTCGAGTGCTTTGTTCAATGCATTCAGCGACACTTTAAAATCGCGGATTGCCGCTTCCTCGATACTGTCTGGCCAAAGTCGGTTCATGATTTCTTCCCGGGCTAACAAATGATGTCTCTTTGTCAATAAAAGCTGAAACAACAGCTTTGCCGTCCCTCGCTGCCATGCCTTTTCGCTCAGTTCCCGCTCTCCCAGCCATACACGGAACGCGCCCAACGTCTGAATGCGAAGGGTATAGCCGGGGTGGAATGTCACGTTTTGCAAGCCCAAATCATTTAACAGCTGAGAGACGTAATCCGGCGATACCTTTCGACGCTCTGCCTCAATCAGAATTGGCATAAGCTGCTGCACATCATGGGGGGTAAGCAGAGTAGGCCTTTGCAGAAGGAATTGATATTCACCAGACTGCATCAAGGACAGAGCTTGCGTCACCGCAGGTATGAACAAATCCCATTGCTTTTTACGATAAGCCAAGAAGCTCAGCCATAATTGGCAAATGACGACACTGTAGCTATCCCCGCAATGACTAAGTCGATCGGCACAATCGATAAAGGTAGCCCACGCTTCCTCTTCTTTACCGTATTTGGCGTATGCAATCCCAATCGCCATCCGTACCAGACTGCCTAACCAGTCGTCGCGCATCGCCTCAGTCTCTTGTATCCCCCTGGTGCCATACAAAAGAGCTTGGTCGAGTGCCTTTTCTCTTGCGTGAAGCAAGGTTAGTCCCAGAAGCGTTTCTGACTTGCCGCGTGTCGACTGGAGCTCCTCCATGATTTGCAAGCCTTTTTCATAAAGCTGACGAATCTCATCCGTAGGCAATGTTTGACTGATGAGGGCCGCATGGGCTTTTCGAACATAGCCATTCGCTTCTACAAAAGGGGAATGTGCTGCACGTCCGAGTTGTATGGCCGTTTCTGCGGATTCCCACCCTCGCTCCCATTCGCCATTCAATGCATAGACGAAAGATAGCAGCAAAGAGGTTTCGCGATACGATCTCGTCAGCGGAGGATGCTTCCTCTGTTCTACCTGCCACTTACTCTCCAAGAGCTGAATGGAGGACTGCAATCGGCCGGTACGGAACAACAGGCGCGATTCCAGCTCCACCTCCGTCTGCTGCTCTAATTCCTGACTCCGTTCATACCATGCTGCCGCCTGTTTGGCATCTCCGCGATTCGTATAAATTTCTGCCAGCAAGCGGTATAGTCTCGGTGCCATTTCATTCTCTTGCTCAAATGGAGGCAACAGTTGAATCGCCCTCTTCAGCAGTTCTTCTGCCCGGACGCCTTGTACGCTGTCGAGATGAACGCGTGCTTGCCCTTCCAACCCGCGACACAATCCGATTTGATCTTGCTTTTGTTCACATTGTTTCAGAAATTGCTCATAAGAAGAAAAGGCCTTCGCATATAGACAGCGATAGCGTTCTACTTCACCTTGATAAAACAACAGCCAATGCTCTTCGCACTTGATGCTATCTGGTAACAGTGTTATCCACTCGTATAAAAAGTCCAGCTTCCCTGCTTGCAGCAATCTTTCCGATGCTTGGCACAACCATTCACCCAGCACCTCCCACTGCTCGACGAGACGCAACCGCCCAAAAGCTTTTGCCTCGTCCCCTTTACGTCTGTACCATCCTGCGGCCTTGTGATTGACATGCACGTATGTCGCTTGGTTCGCAGCCAGCTTGCTAGATAGGAGGCGCTGGAAAAGCGGATGAAAGGAATAATGAGATCCTGCATGGACATGAAGAAAAAGATTACAACGCTGTGCTTCCAGCAGATACTCAATGCATCCTTCCCCGAGTATTTGCTTACAATCCTCCAGATCGAATTGTTCGAGAACCGCTGCCTCCATCAAGAAGCGCTGCATACCTGCATCCAGCTGTGTCCAGACTTCCACTTCCAGCAAATGCAACAATCGCGATAACTCACGCAGACTGTCAGAAACCGTCTGCCCCCTCGTTACCATTTCCCCAAAAGTGCGAAGCGCCATCACCCAGCCTTGTGCCACTTCTTCCACTCGGCCCCAATCGTCTTCGGATAGCGTGATGTCGTATTGATCAGAATAAAAGGCTTCACTTTCCTCCAACGTAAAAGAAAGGTCATTTGTTGTAAGTTCGAGACACTCTCCTCTTGCGGACAACAAGTCGAGATTGGACCATTTCGGTCGAGCGCGCGTTAAGATGACCAGCTTGACCTTTTGTGGAAGAGCCTCAGCTAACCGTTGAACAAATCGATCGACGTCACTATCACTATCCATTCGTTGGTAATGGTCCAAAACAAGTATGTGGTCCACCTGGAGCTGTACACATTCCCCGACGAACCAGTCGACCAGTACCTTACTGTCTATGGAAGGCACCTGACTTTGCTTTGTGATACGTACAAGCTGCTCTCGCAATACCTGACCAAAATCAGAATGAACCTGACGAACACTTTCGACGAGACAGATGACAAACGCAAGAAGAGCATCGTCTCCATCCTGGATGGTATACCAGGACGCAGCCAGTGCTTCATCATGTAGAAATGTAGCCAGAGATGTCGTTTTGCCATAGCCTGTCCCTGCATGAATGAGACAAAGCTGCGTATATTTCAACAGGCGCATTTTTTTTGCCAATGCAGGTCGCCGTAAGACGTATGGCTTCTGTCCTGGAGGAGTTATCTTGGATATAGGGATGTGGATTGGAATCATAGAATGTGCACTCCTTGCCGTTCTCCTGCTCTTCTTTGACTATTTCCCCATTTCTAACTATTCTCCTGCCATTTAGCCCTTAATCGACAAAAAGCCCACCCGGGAGTCCAGGTGGTGCTCTTTCAATCCACTAAATTATATCCAATGACTGAATAGCCAATATCATTTAACAGGACTTGGAATTCTTCGTCACTGATGTGCTCTCCGTTCGTAATTCGTGAATGCAAATTTGCGATTCGGTCATAAACTGCGCGATTGGTAGACACGTACAAAATGTTGAAGCGTGTTTCTGCCTGTAAGCGTGATCTCATCCGATCCACAACACGTTTATGCAGCGAATCTGGATGTCCATTATCGACTCGCACAATTTTCCCAGGCGTATACGGGATCGACGGCCGCGGATTCACTTCGTCAGGCTTTGGTGTATCGACTGGCAGCACACCTACAATCAAGTTATCCTTGTAGGCCAACACCTTGATATCGGTTACACCGGGTAGCTTTTCCGCATGTCCTTCCAAGCGCGTCACGAGTTGCGGCTCTCGCTGATGAACCATCTTTTGGCTAATCATGGCTGCCGGTCCTTTGTCCCTAGCGACGTTATCGTTCTGGATGTTAATCCCGAGAGATTCAAATTTGGCCTTATTTCCGTTCTGATCTTCGGTGCCCTGTTCTTTGTTAGGCGAACACCCTGTCAGCAAGCCGGCAAACAGGAGCACAGCAATGATACTCCCACTCATTCGTCTCACAACAAAAACACCTCCTTGCACTTAGTGTGATGTGCAGGAGGTGTTCTTACTCAGGAAGTAGCTGCCTTAATTCGTCTTTTTGAAGTCCCCTTCAAACGTATCCTTTTTGCCGCCTTTTTCAGCATTGAGCGTGTAACTTCTGATTCCATCATTCGTGGATTGGTAAAACTCAAAAGTACCTTCAGCAGTTACTTCAACTTCGTATGTTTTGTCTTCCAACGTTACGGTAACATCTGTTCCAGGTTCTACTTTACCGACGATTTGGTAAACTCCCAAATTGGCTAAAGAAAAGGTCTTACCTTCAACACTTTCCTTGTCAATAAATGCAACCTGCTCAGGCTTTTTCTCGTCTGTTGCTGGTTTTGTCGGATCTTTTGGTTTTTCCTGTTGTCCGGCTTGATTAGGGTTCACATTATCCGCAATCAAAACGGTTTGCGTTTTTGGATCCCAATCTACTTTGTAACTCAGCGCTTCCGCAATAAAACGAACAGGTACTACAGTGCGCTTGTTCACAATCTGTGCAGGCACGTCCAGGTTGATCGTTTGTCCATTTTTCTTGGCAATTTTTTGTGTAACGACCAGTCCGATGTTATCTTTCCCTTTATTAATCGTTACGGTACGAGTAGCTTCGTTCCATTGCACTTCAAAACCAAGGCTTTCTGCAATCGGACGAATCGGAACCAGTGTACGCCCCTGGCTGATAATAGGTGCTTGGTCAGGAAACGCGATTTGTTTTTTATTGTACTCCACTTTAACAGCATTCTGTACGGCTTTAGGCGCTACAGATGCAGGTGCTGCCGCTGCAGAAAATGCTGCCATCGGTACCAAGGCGATTGCTAGCAGTAATGAGGTTACTTTTTTAAGCAAAACATTCACTCCATTTCCAAAAAGGTTCACACGATTCTTAATCTACTATAGGATGAGGGCTGTTTCAAGAATTTCCTATAGTCTTCCTTTTAAAAGATCGTTCTTTCCTAGTAGCTCCCTCTTTTACGTTACTTTTTCCTCCTCCTTTTGACCTAATTTCAAATTGTTACAAAAATGCAACCATCTTGCTTTCCAAAAACGTTACAATAGACAAGAAGCGACAGTATTTTATCTTGAAAGAGGCAATGAATGATGAACAAATTTCTCCCTTTCCTCATCCTGGCACTTATCTTAACTTTAATTCCTCCAGTAGGAAGCTCCGCCAATACGACTGCCATTCAATTGGGAAGTGATGTACTGTTCAATCAGTTCCACCATCTCATTGAAGGCAAGAAAGTCGGGTTGATTACGAATCAAACAGGTCTGAACAGTCAAATGGTTAGCACGATCGACATACTACGACGTGATCGCTCGGTCCATTTAACCACTCTGTATGCACCTGAGCATGGCCTCGACGGAAAAACGGTCGCAGGAAAACAAGTAACGAGCTTTGTTCATCCTGTCTACGCTATACCGGTCTACGGCTTGTCTGGATCAACTCGCAAGCCGACACCAGAAATGCTGAAAGACATTGATGTTCTTCTCGTCGATTTACAGGATATCGGATCGAGAACCTACACATACATATCTACCTTGCAATACGCCATGACTGCTGCAAAGGAACAAGGAAAAGAAGTAATGGTACTGGATCGACCGAATCCTCTCGGCGGAACAATTATCGAGGGTCCTGTCGTTGAACTGCCTTACCGCTCCTTTATCGGAGTGGATACCCTCCCGCTTGCACATGGCATGACAATCGGAGAGCTGGCATTGTTTTTCAATCGTACCATCGGTGTAGATCTTACCGTCATTCCAATGCAAGGGTATACACGCAACATGATTTATCAACAGACAGGTTTGGCCTGGATTCCGAGTTCTCCGCATATCCCTAACTTGACCTCGGTTTTCGGGTATATGGCAACTGGTTTGGGTGAGGGTACTCCTATTCGGCAAGGCGACCATTTTACCTGGATCGGGGCAGAGGGTTTAGATTCGCACAAGTACGCCGATCTGTTAAATGGAAGTCTTTTACCTGGTGTCATCTTTATTCCTGAGAATAAAGGAACGGCCGGGGGCGTACGCCTTCAAATCAACGATTCACATCAGTTTAACCCGGTAAAAACAGGTATTTACGCGCTTGCTTATGCCAAGCAATTGAAGCCATTCCCTATACCAAAAAGTACGAGTACGCAAATCTCCATGTTCGACAAGGTGATGGGTACCAACAAAATCGGTCTGCTTCTCGAACAAGGCAAATCCCCACAGGAGATTGTTTCTTCCTATGAAGCGGATCTTAAGAAATTTGTAGAGCTCCGACAAAAATATTTGATCTATGGCGATGAACCGTTAATCCCGCTGCAGCCGATTCAACAGAAACAACCAAAGCAACCAGAACAACCGAAACCATCCAAGCCAGGAAAGCCAGAAACACCGACTCCAACGCAGCCTGGTAAGCATAATGGAACAGCCAATCAGACGAAGAAGCCTGAACCAGCTACAAAACCGGTCCCTCAGACACCGAAGTCTTCTGAGAAGATCGCTTATTTAACTTTTGACGATGGACCCTCCCCTGTAACTCCACGCGTTTTGGATACGCTGAAAACGCATCAGGTCAAAGGCACCTTCTTTATTGTAGGTCGTGAGGTAGCTGGTCATGAGGCCATTCTCAAAAGGATTGTAGCCGAAGGCCATGCGGTGGGAGGACATTCGTATTCCCATAATTATCAGCTTGTTTACAAAAACATGGAGAGCTTTTTTGCAGACGTAGAAAAAGGAAGTCAAATGATTGAAAAAGTAACCGGCGTAAAACCAACAGTATTCCGCTATCCAGGTGGCAGCACGAATACAGTCAGTTTGAAATATCAAGATCCCAAACGCTATAACAAGCAGCACACAGTCATGCAGGCGATCAAAGCAGAGGCGCAACAACGTGGCTATACGTTTATCGACTGGAATGTAACAAACGGCGATGCAAGAAGCAACAAATACACAGCCGCTCAAGCACTGGCAAATATAAAGCAGCAAGTAAAGTCACAAAAAGAAATCGTCGTCTTGATGCATGATTCCAGCACAAAGTCGCCAACAGTTGAAGCTCTCCCAGAAATCATTTCGTACTTGAAACAAAAAGGCTATCGTTTTGAAGTCATTCAAGCTGATCGTCCAACTGTTTCCAACGTAAAATAATCTCAGCAGCAAATAAACCCGCTCCGTAACAGAGCGGGTTTTGCTGTACTTTGACCTTGTTATAATTGGCTAAGTCGTCAGCGTTTCGTATCGGAGGCGCAGCTCTCTTTTCAAAATTTTGCCGCTCGGGTTTCTTGGAAGATTGTCAGCAATCACTACATATTTGGGTGTTTTGAAGGAGGAAAGACGATCTTTGCAAAAAGCAAGCATCTCGTTAACAGTCAGTAACTCACCTGCTTTTGGTACAACGACAGCCGTCACTGCTTCGATCCAGTACGGATGGGGAACTCCGATCACTGCGACCTCAGACACTTTCGGATGTTGATAAATAAGTTCCTCAACCTCTCTGCTTGCTACGTTCTCTCCTCCCGATTTAATCATGTCCTTTTTCCGATCAACGACGGTGATATAGCCTTCGTCATCCATGATGCCCAAATCCCCGCTGTGAAACCACCCTCCCTGGAAGGCAGCCTGTGTCTTTTCCTCATCACGGAAATACCCCAGCATTGCATGGCTGGTCCTGTGAACAATCTCACCAACACTCCCACGAGGGACTTCTTTTCCATCATCATCGACGATTTTCGTTTCCACATTTAACGCAGGCTTGCCTGCAGAGCCTGCTTTTCTCATTTGATCCTTCGGTGGCAAAACAGTTGCTAATGGCGCCACTTCCGTCTGCCCGTAAAAATTGTAAAACTGGGCGTTCGGGAGGCGTTGACCAAGTTCTTTTAACACTTCTACCGGCATGATTGCTGCACCGTAATAGCACTTTTGCAAAGAACTCAAATTACGCGCGGCAAAATCAGGAGAACGCAGCAAAGCAATCCACACGGTTGGCGGGCAAAACAACTGAGTAGCCTTGTACGCCTCTACCGTCTGCAACATCAACGCAGGGGTTGCCTGTTCCAAAATAATTCCGCTCCCACCTAGGTACACGTACGGTCCCAAAAAGCAATGAAGCTGCGCACTATGGAACAAGGGAAGTGCGTGAACAGCCACATCATCCTTCGTCATCCCGCCTTCGATAATCGTGCTGACATATTCGGAGATGATGCTTTTATGAGTGAGCATAACGCCCTTTGGCTTTGATTCCGTTCCACTGGTATACAAAATTTGCACAACATCTTCATCCGCTATGTCTATTTCAGGCTCATGGTCGTCTGCCGCTTCAATCAGCGTGCGAAAAGGCAACCATTCTCCTGCTTGTACTGCTGGTTTGGACACGAGGCAAAGCAGATTGGGGGAAATTCCAGCTAATTGGAGTCCGTCTTGAGCGAGCTGCAGGAATTCGGGAGCTACGAAGCACGCACTCACTTCCGCATGACCGAAAATATAGGCGACATCTTCCTTATTCAACATGAAGTTGATCGGCACCATGATGACTCCTGCTTTCGCTAGCCCAAAGTTCAGAATCGCAAAATCCATCGAGTTGCGTGACAGTACTGCTACCCGCTCCCCTTTTTGCAAGCCTTTTGAAAGAAGCGTATGAGCCGTCTTATTTGCAAGCTGATCAAGCTGCGTGTAGGTCAATACTTCTTCTTCAAAGTACAGGGCAGGCTTATCAGGATTTCGCCTACGACTTCTTCGCAAAATATCGCCAAGTGTATTTCTACGAACTCTTTGCGCTTCGAGCATGCAAATTCCCCCATCACTTATAGTCTCATCTCCATTATATAATAATTTTCTTTATTTTCTGATATTTTTACGGAAAAGAAACGAACTTAATCTGATATTATCCCCTTTGAGTAGACAGTGTAAAAAGCCCGCTCACCTAACAGTGGGTGGTACACTCTACTTGGAGGGGATTTTCTCATGGCTAAAATAGTCAAACATTAAGACGGTGGAACTATACGGTCCACCGTCCAATTACACTACGTTTCTTTACCAACCAGCTTGGAGCCTGTATTTACCGTTGCTCCACTTACTTTCTGCTCCTTTTCTAACTTCTATGTAGTACGGTTTAAAACCATTAACATTTGGGATATAGACTTCATCTTCGTAACCATCCCATGGTTGCTCCGATTTTCCAACAAGTAGTAGTTTATCATCATAAACATATAAATTATAGTTTTGGGGATACGTTTGTGAATCTGACAGCATAATTCTAATTGGACCGTAGTGATTAAACGTAATCTTAAAATAATCAGACTCGTCATAACGATCAATTTGCCCGTATACCTCGGTTCCTTCTTCTATTACTGTAGCTTGAGCAGACGAGTTATTTGGCTCTGATTCATTTTGTTGGTCACCGTACCCAGCAAACGCCGTACTTGAATGAAGAGTTAATAGAGCAAAAATGGTCATTGTGATTGCAGAAAAACGTTTCATAAATGCACCTCCTCAGATTTCTTTTAATGTAACATATTAACAATTAAACAAACATGAAAAATCCCATTTTTAACAAAACATTCAATATTTATTTCGATTATAGAGAAAATCCGCCAATTAACAGGCAGCCTTCCCACTTCTTACACTTTGTAAACTGGACGTTTTTTTAGATCGATGCCGTCCGTTGTCAACGACGTAATTTCAAAATCACGGAAGCCCGCGTACCTCCTTTTATTGGGCATGTCCAATAAAAGAGCCGCCTGCTCGCAGATCATATCTTCTTCCACAAGCTGTTTCTTAATGTAGCCGCAGGCTTCTTAGTAATTTTGCCCCTTGGCGCTCCTTCGTTTTTTTCGAATTGCGGATCGTCTCTGTAATACCGTTTGTAGTACGTCACGCAATAAATGTATTCGCGTGGCATCCTCGGTGAAATCTCCTGCACCATCTATACTTTCCGACGCGTTTCGATAAGTCAGTCCGCAAACCATCCATGGTGATCGTGGTATTCTCTTAACGTCCACTCCGTAATCCTTCTGTAACCTTGGCGCATAAATAAAAACAACCTCCGCATTATAACGTGAGGTTGACAAGTTCGTTTGCATATTATTTTTTCGCGTGTTCCGTCAATTTTCAATGAATACACTACATACGTTTCCATTACTTCGCTATCCTATTGTGACACAAATCATTAAAGAAACGTTGTATGACGAGCTTTAGTAAGATATGGCGGAGGGAGCAGGATTCGAACCCGCGTGAGCTTGCACTCTAACGGTTTTCAAGACCGCCCCGTTATGACCACTTCGGTATCCCTCCGTATTTCAACAATACTTACTATATCACAGCTCTACTATTTTTTGCAAGAGCCCGGATTTGTTTCCTTTATCGTTTGATCGCAACGAGTTTCAATTCCGTCATTTCTTCTATCGCGTATTTGACCCCTTCCCGACCAAGTCCGCTTTCCTTTACGCCACCGTAGGGCATATGGTCTACGCGAAAAGTCGGAATGTCATTTACCATCACACCACCCACGCGCAGCTCTTCTGCGGCTTCCAGAGCCAATGACAGATTGTTGGTATAGACACCAGCCTGTAGTCCATACCGTGAATCATTGACCAACGCAATGCCTTGCCGGACGGACTCCACTGGATTAATCAGAACGACAGGACCAAATACTTCCTGACAAGATACTTTTGCATCTGCCGGAACACCCGTCAACACCGTAGGTTGGAGCATCCGATCCACGATCTGTCCTCCACACTCCAAACGTGCCCCCTGCTCGAGCGCCTCATGAATCCACTCCATCGCACGTTCTGTTTCGCGTGGATGGATCATGGCGGAATAGTCCGCGTCCTCAGAGAGCGAATCCCCACCGCGAAGTGCTCTTGTCTGTTCAACAAAACGTTGGACGAAATCTTGATAGATCTCTTTGACCACATAAATTCTTTGCACAGAGATACATACCTGCCCAGAGTAGGCGAAGGCGCCAAAAACGCATCGGGGAATGACTTCATTCAGTTGCACATCACGATCAACGATCACTGCCGAATTCGATCCCAGCTCGAGCGTGACTCTTTTCATACCCGCTCGATTACGTATATCCAGCCCAACACTTGGGCTCCCTGTAAACGTCACCGCCCTGACTCTCGGGTCAGACACGATTTTATCGCCAACACTCGCACCACTGCCTGTGATCACATTGAGCGCTCCTGCTGGCACCCCAGCTTGCTCTGCGAGCTCTGCAAGAAATAGTGCACTAAGCGGTGTCTGTGATGCAGGCTTGAGAACAACGGTATTGCCAGCAGCGAGAGCAGGTCCGACCTTATGGGCGACGAGATTCATCGGAAAATTATAGGGCGTAATTGCTCCAATGACTCCCAATGGTTCACGCACGGTATACGCCAAGCGTCCCTCTCCCCCGATAGCTGCATCGAGTGGTACAGTTTCTCCGTGAAGGCGTTTGGCTTCCTCTGCTGCGAACTTATACGTCTGAATCGTTCGAATCACTTCACCGCGGGCTGTTTTAATTGGTTTTCCCGCTTCTATTGCGATGATCCGCGCCGCTTCCTCCAAACGTTCATTCATCAAGATCGAGATTTTTTCAAGCAGGAAGGCGCGTTGATAGGCAGGAAGGCGACGCATGACGGCAGTCGCTTCGTGGGCCGCAGCAATTGCTTTTTCAACCAATGATGAGTCTGCTTGCGAAATTTGTGCAATCTCATGTCCCGTACATGGAGAGAATAGCGGTGCATGAGCAGTAGCTGGCACCCACTCTCCCCCGATAAAGCACGTTTTTTTCATCGGCATATCCCCACTCTCATGGATTGGCGTTCATCTTCCAATCATTCTCCCTCATACGCGTGCCTTCCTGTCTCGATTTTGAAATATTTAGATATCTCTTTTACTCTTTCACACTTTCAGCCACACCGCACCATTCGAGTAACGTAAGCGCAAAGATCTCAGCACAACGGAATACCTCATCCAAAACGATGTATTCATTCGGGTAGTGTGCAACCTGTGTGACTCCGGGTCCAACCACAATCGCTGGGGTATTGGCCAAAGCAGTCAACAAACCGCCATCTGTTCCCCAAGGTGATGCTTCCACAGTGGCACGCTCTCCTGTCACAGCTTCAAACTGCGCTTGCAAAATATCCATCAACGGATGATCGAGCTCCACTGCTCCCGGAACCCAGCGAGCTCCGAACCACTCCAGCTCAACAGGCTGTTCTGCAAACCACGGGTCGACCTCTGCCAGCTTTTTGAGTGCTGCTGCCATTTCGGCTTTGGCATCGTCCATCTGCTCTCCTGGGGCAACCCCCATCCTTCCTTCCAGCTTGACGAGGTCAGCTACAGACGAAGGCCACTTGCCACCCTCAATCACCCCCAGATTAATCGGGATCGGAATGGGCAGCTTGGCGTAGAGCGGATCGTCGAGTCGATCGTTACGCTCTTTTTCCAATTGGCCAATTGCTTGAACGACGAGCATGCTCTTTTCGATGGCGCTGACTCCCTCGTAGCGAGTACCTCCGTGAGCAGAACGCCCTTTGACGGTTAATCTGAACCACATGGAGCCTTGCTGCTTCGGGAAAATTTTCATATTGGTCGGCTCTGGAATCAGGGCAGCATCCGCTTTGTACCCGCGAATGATCGTCGCCAATGTGCCTGCACCGCCGCTTTCTTCTTCTACGACACTCTGAAAAATGACGTCGCCTTTCAGTTGCACACCCAACTTCTGTAGAACCTGGATCGCCAACAACGATGATAAATTTCCACCCTTCATGTCGGTTGCTCCGCGTCCGTAAAGCTTGCCGTCCTCAATCTTCCCGCTAAAAGGATCATCGCTCCACTGTGCCAGATCGCCCGCGGGCACTACATCCACGTGTCCGTTTAGAATGATGGAACGCCCATCCCCATGCCCCTTCCACACACCGACGACATTCGGGCTGCCTTCAAAGGTAGTACGCGGGGAGACAAAATATGGATGTGACACCAGCTCTTCGCCTTCCATGACCCATAAGTCAACGTCCAGCCCCATCTGCCCCAAAAGCTCTGCAATACTTTGCTGGATAGATTGCTCTTCTCCTTGTACACTCGGGCTTTTTACCCATTGCTGCAGCAGTTGAACAGCAGCCTCGCGATCCTTTTCCAATTGCTCCCGTATAAGCACCTGCCAGTTTGCCATGTTTTTCCCCCGTTCCATGGTTTTTGTCTTTGCTTAGCGGAAAACGCCAACCTCTCCGTCCATCTTGAGTTCGGCTTCCGTTGCTCCAATTACGTCAGCGACACTGTATGGATACATGACTTCTCGCAGATACAAACCATCTGGCATGACCTCCATTACTGCCATGTCTGTGATGATCAAATCCGCAGCTTTTGTCGCGGTTAACGGCAGTGAGCATTCTCGAACGATTTTCGAACGTCCGTTTTTATCCAGATGCGTGGTCACAACCATGACCTTCTTGGCCTTTTGTGCCAGCTCCATGGCTCCTCCCATGCCTGGGACACGTTTGCCTGGAACGATCCAGTTGGCAATGTCACCATTTTGGCTGACTTCCAGGACTCCTAAAATCGTCATGTCCAATAGCCCACGGCGGATGATGGCAAAAGCAGTCGCACTGTCAAAAAAGGATGCCCCTGTGGCGAGCGTGACAGGAAAACCGCCCGCATTGCAAAGCATGGCATTCTCCTCGCCTTTCGCAGGGCTTGGTCCTGTACCGAGAATGCCGTTCTCCGCGTGAAACATGACTCGTTTTTCAGATGGGATAAAATCCGCAACCAACGTTGGAATGCCGATTCCCAGATTAATAATCATGCCGTCTTCTACTTCCAATGCTGCGCGGCGGGCAATACGTTCACGATAGCTCTCTGTTTCTTTTACTTCTCCCATGCCCATTGCCAGTTCACCCCTTCACTTTGGACGATAAAGTTCACGAAAACGCCCGGGGTGACGATTTCTTCCGGGTCGATCATGCCTACCTCAACTATCTCATCCGCTTCCACGATGGTAATGTCGCCTGCCATCGCCACTAACGGATTGAAATTGCGTGCACTTGTATCAAACACCAAATTGCCGAAGCGATCCGCTTTTTTCGCATGTACGATAGCCACTTCGGCAGTGAGCGGTGTCTCCAATAGATATTCTTTTCCATCCAGAACGACCTTTTGTTTCCCTTTTTCCGCGATCGTCCCGATACCGACATCTGATAGAATGCCTCCCAGACCGACTCCACCTGCCCGTACACGCTCTGCAAGTATCCCCTGCGGGCAGAACTCTACTTCCAGCTCTCCAGCCGTCATTTGGGCCCCTGCGTTCGGATTGGAGCCAATGTGGGAAGCTATCACTTTTTTGACGCGCTTTTCGGTCACCAGCTTGCCAATTCCGATATGCGGAAAAGCAGTATCGTTACTGATCAGCGTCAGATCACGCACGCCCCTATCCAAAATCCCTTGAATCAAAGTAGGCGGGTTGCCTACCCCACCGAAGCCCCCTGCCAACAGCGTCATCCCATCACGAAAATGGGTGAGCGCTTCGGACAGGGAGACGACCTTTTCAAATCGGTTTGTCATCCTCGTTCCTCCTTCTCTATCCGATCAGTGCCTTGTCTTGGAGCTCTTGCTGAACAGCTATCACCGCTTCTTTCAGCAGAGATATCAGCTCATCGATTTGCTCTGTAGTAATGGTCAGTGGAGGTGAGATGATGACAGCGTCTCCTGCCACTCCTTCGATTCCGCCCATTGCCGGATAAATAAGCAAGCCTTTTTCAAATGCTTTTTCAATGACCTTCACACCTACTCCTTGCGAAAGCGCAAACGGCTCTTTTGTCTGCTTGTTTTTCACAAATTCCAGCGCGCACAGCATGCCAAGACCGCGTGCATCTCCGATCAACGGGAGCTCGTCAGCCAGTTCTTTTAGGCGGGCAAGCAAATACGCACCTTGTTCTCTTGCTTTGTCGACTAGCTGATGCTTCTCCACATAGTCAAGGACAGCCAGAGAAACAGCAGCAGATTGTGGATTGGCGCTATACGTATGTCCTGCCATAATCGAGCCGCTGCCTTTTGTAATGGTCTCAATGATTTCGTCCGAGACAATCGTAGCAGCCATAGGTGTGTAACCGGCACTCATACCTTTGCCCAATGTCATCAGGTCAGGTACGACGCCCCAATGGTCGATCCCAAACGCTTTCCCCGTGCGACCTACCCCTGTCATCACTTCGTCTGCGATAAATAGAACCTCATATTTGTCGCAAATCTCGCGAATGCGTTGGAAGTAACCATCTGGCGGCACGACCGCTCCGCCAGAAGCCCCGATGACAGGCTCAGCGATGAATGCCGCTACCTGCTCAGGTCCGACGCGCAAAATCGCCGTCTCCAGCTCGTTTGCACACGCAAGCGCATACGAATCGAGGGACATGTCTTCTGGTTTGCGATACGGATATGGTCCTGTGATCGCCGGATAGTCAGCCAATAATGGAGTGAATCGCTTTCTGCGCAAGACGTGCCCAGACATCGAAAGAGCACCCATTGTAATCCCGTGATAGCTCATCCAGCGGGAGATAATCCGGTTTTTCGTTGGCCTTCCTTTTTCCTGCCAGTATTGAATCGCGATTTTTTGTGCCGTCTCTGTTGCTTCCGAACCGCTGCTGACAAAAAACGTCCAGTTCAGTGAGCCCGGTGCCCACTCAGCCAGCTTTGTAGCCAGCTTCTCCACAGCATCGCTGCTAAAATGCGAGCGGTATACGAAGGAAACCTCCTTGGCTTGCGCATACATCGCCTCAGCCACTTCTTCTACACCGTGACCAATGCTTGCCGTCACCGCTCCACTGGAACCGTCGATGTAACGATTCCCCTCTTGATCGTAAAGATAGATCCCTTTGCCGTGAGAAATAACCGGATACTCTTTGCCCAATTCAGGCTTGATTACATAGCTTTTCGTCATTTTCGTCGCCACCTCGCTTATTCTCTACCTCTATCCTAGCTGACCAGCACGCAAGAGCCATCCTACGTGCTGGCAAAAAAACATGGTAAAGAGACAAAATCTTTTGTACATTTTGTATAAGAGAACCTTTACCGAGGCTTTTGGAGGAGATACCTGATGACCATCACGATAAGAGAAGCGCTGCAACTGCCGGACATGGTTCACACCAGGCTGATCGCAGGAGCAGGCGGACTGGACAATCCGATTCGTTGGGTGACAATTGTCGAGGTGCTGGAGGATACAAGTCGCTTGCAGGAAGGCGAATTTTTGATTACAACCGGCTTTGGGCTTGCTGAACATACGGAAAAGCTCGCTTCTTTTATTCCTTCGTTGGCGAAGCAAAAGCTGAGTGGTGTTGCGATTCATACGGGCTTTTATTTACGGGAAATTCCCGAGACGTTTTTGACTTTGGCGGATCACTATCAACTTCCATTGATTGAAATTCCCACGGAGATAAACTTTTCAACCATAACCAAAGCCATCTTGCAGCCGATCATGAATCGGCAATTTGAAACGCTGGCTTATTCCTCAGCGATTCATAACCGAATGATTGATGCTGCCCTGTCCAAGGGAGGCCTTCCCGCCATCGCTGGCGAGCTCGCTGCACTTACCGGAGGCGCCGTGTCGCTCATCGATGCATTAGGCTTTGAAGTCACGCAGCATGGCAGCTCGGAAGCACTGCCGCATGATCAGTCCCAGGAAATCGCGCATCGTGTACCGATTCGAGCCAATCGCGAGCATTTTGGCACGTTGACATTAACGAAACCCGAGCACGCCTGGAAAGAGCTCGATGACGTCGCTCTACAGCATGCTTCTACCTTATGTGCTCTCGAATATGTAAAGGAAAGGGCAGTAGCCGCAACGGAATGGCGGTTAAAAGGGGATTTTGTGGAGGAACTCCTAAACGGACAGCAAATGACCCATACGGAGCTGGAGAGCCGTTGCCGCATGCTGGGGTACCCCCTTGCTGGACATCATCTCTGTGTCGCTGTTCGCGTAGATGTAGCCGATCAGACGATGCTCGGAGACATGCATCAAAGTGTCATTACGTTGATGCGGAGGCTTAGCGACCGTCATCAGCGCTCTTATTTGCTGCGTGAACGGCCACATTGCCTCTTGTTTATTTTGCAGGATGATCAGACGAGCCTGCGCTTATTAGAACAGCTCACTTCCCGCTGGAGAGGGCTTCATCCTTCACTTGACCTACAAATCGCCTTGAGCAATCCCTGTGAGCAATTGCCAAACGTCGTCAGTGCCTCCGAAGAAGCGATGTTTGCTCTACAAGCGTACCCACTGTTAGCCCAATCCCCGCAAATTTTGCGATACCGGGATATGCAGGGCTATCAGTTTTTGTTTCCGTACCATCGTGAAAAAGAAAGCTTGCTCCGCCTGTGGAACCCATTGCTGGAACCATTAATTCGCTATGATACGAAATACAATCAACAGCTTCTCGAAACACTTGAAGTGTATTTGGCCCAGAATGGAAACGGTCTACAGACCTCGCAAGCCTTGTATATCCATCGACACACGCTCAAGTACCGGTTGACCCAAATTGAAGAAAAAACAGGCTACCGCCTGGAGGATGCTCATCAACGCTGGCAGCTTCAGTTAGCCCTGATGGCCCGTCGTCTGCAACAGCAGTTGTATCCTACAAACAGGTAGCCCGTTATTCCCTCGTCGGGCGAAGTGGCTTTACCCATATATTCATGTCTTCATAGCCTGAAAAGATCGTACAATTGTTAATCAGACGTCCACGGTATGCATAGCCCATTTTGGCAGCCGTCACATTCATTCCTGCAGATTGTGCCCGGGTCAAGGTGTACAAAAAGTAAATCCCCGCCTCCTCCATCCTTTGTTCCAGCGCGATAAACAGCGGTTGGAGGAGACCTTTCCCCGCATGATCTGGATGGGTTGCACAATCTGTCATCTCCGCTGAACCAAATCGTTCGGAGACTTCAGCTGACGCAGCACATGCAATCTTGCCTTCAAATTCAACGACATAGTAGATGGTGCCTTCTTGCATGGTTTTGCGAATGTAGGACGGATCGTTCATCGGTGTAGGATACGTCGCGAATACCAGTCCATACAAACACGCCAATTCCTTCGTGTCTGCATCCGTTGCTTCACGCAGGTGGTATCCCTCAGGTAATGATTTCTCTATCGTACTCCCCGCTCGTAACAGGCTCAGCGTAAGAATTTCCTCGGCAAGTTTTGCTGCCCCAGAGGTAGCCCGCTCTTTTGTCAGATAGCAGGTGAGCATCTGTGCGTTTTCCCCTTGAAAAAAACCATCGATGGTTCCCTCTAGCTCGTAACCTAGGGATTGCCATTGCGTAATATCTTGTTTTTTCCCGTACACAATGACTTTTGTTGCCTCTGACTTTTCGGCTAGCTCCTTCAAGACCCGATCCCACTGCTCGATTTGTGATGGTTCATACACGTGCAGCTTTACCCGGCGATTTTGTCGATCAATGATCAGGTCGCCAGCGTCCTGTGCACCTCCAACATTTATCACGGTCTTCATCCTCCCCTACAGTACTCCTCCTCTCATTGTAGCAAAACAAATAAGACCGTCATCTGCCAATCTGTATAAAAAAGCTTTCCTCATGCACAAAAAAACACAAGGTGGGCATTCTGTTGGGTCATATTCACTCGTTTTTCATACCATGAAAGTAGATGCTTCATGTGCGAGAAGGAGGGTGTTTTTTGTGAGCTGCAATAACAATTTTGCCCTGATCCTTGTCCTTTTTGTCCTTTTGGTCATCGTACTCGTCGTAATCGGATAGACTTTTGGAGATGCCTCTCATGTCAGGTCGTATCGAGGGGCCCTTTACATATCATGGTAATAGGTAATGACACGCTCGAGAAGGGAGGAAGCCCTCGTGCCCCCACTTATCTATGCCCATCGTGGAGCTTCCGGCCTGTTTCCGGAAAATACGATGGAATCGTTTCAAGGAGCCGTCCGGCGAAAAGCCAATGGGATCGAATTGGACGTCCAGCTCAGCAGTGACAATAAGCTGGTTGTTATTCATGACCATAGCCTGGAGCGCACGACCAATGGTTCAGGTTTGGTGCGCCATTACTCACTGCGCGAACTGCGTCAGCTACGTGCGGATAAAGACTCCTCTATGCGAGTACCAAAAGCCCACATCCCAACCTTACAGGAGGTATTCCAGACGTTTGTCGACACACCTCTACGCTTCATTATCGAGATGAAAAATTTTTTCCAGGATCAACCCCACTTAGAGGAGCTCGTCATCGAACAAATCAGGCGATACCAGCTAACAGGGCGAACCATCATTTCAACGTTTAACTTCGACAGCCTTTTACGAATCAAGCAATTGGATGCAACACAAACGACAGGACTTTTATACGTTGGACCACTCGCCAAGCCTTGGGAAATAGCCCGCAACTATCGAGCTGATCAATTGCACGTCCCTTTTGATCAGTTGACGGAAGACTTGGTCAAACAAGCAAAGGAGCATCATTTTGAAGTTTTGAGCTGGACGGTAAATACTGGTCGGCAAATCCAGCGAGCCATTGACTGTGGTGTAGATGGTCTGATCACCAATTACCCGAAGCGTGCGAGAAATCTGATTCGCAATCTATAAAAAAAAAGGGAGCCAAGAAAAGGCTCCCTTTTTGTAATTGCATCATTACGTATGTGGTACAAAAAATTTTCCTTGCCAGCTATTTCGGGCTTTTAGTTCTGCATCAATGCCATTCAGAACTTCCCACTTTTTACGACTCCACATCGGCCCAATCAAGAGATCAGGTGGTCCGTCTCCTGTGATTCGATGGACAATCATCTCTGGAGGTAAAATTTCCAATGTATCCACAACGAGCTTCGTGTACTCTTCCTGTGACAAGAATTCCAAGAGTCCTGCTTCATATTGCTTCACCATCGGCGTTTTGCGCAGCAGGTGCAATAGGTGTATCTTGATCCCCTGCACATCCAGATGTGCCACAGCTTCTGCAGTCTGCATCATTTCTTCGTGGCTCTCTCCTGGCAATCCGTAGATAATGTGAGAGCATACACGGATGTTGTGCTTGCGCAATCTCTCAACAGCATCCACGTAGCATTGATAATCGTGCGCTCGATTAATTAACTGGGCTGTGTGCTCATGGACTGTTTGTAGACCGAGCTCCACCCACAAATATGTGCGCTCATTCAATTCAGCCAAATACTCCACAACGTCGTCTGGCAGGCAGTCAGGACGCGTAGCAATGGAGAGTCCGACTACACCTTCTTGTTGGAGGATGACTTCGTACATCTCCCGCAGCTCCTCTACAGGTGCATACGTATTCGTGTACGCTTGGAAGAAGCCCAAATACTTGGCTTGCGGCCATTTCTCGTGCATCCGGTTTTTCACATCATGAAACTGTCTTTCCAGGTCCATTCTGCGATCACCAGCAAAATCTCCAGATCCTCTCGCACTGCAAAACGTGCAACCGCCTGTCGCTACTTTCCCATCCCGATTCGGACAACTAAAACCGCCATCCAATGGAACCTTGAAAATCTTTTCGTGAAAAGTCCCTCTTAAATGGTAATTCCATGTATGGTATCGTTTATCGCCCCACAACAATGGGACGTCGTTGTTGTGAATGTCTGTCGCGAGCTTCATTGCTGTTTTCCTCCTATGGGCACCGCTACGTCTGGCGCTGGTGCCTTAATCCCGTTGGCGAACGCTACTTGCTTGATCACGTCATTATACCAAATTCGGCAACGGTCTCGCTACTTTAAGATAATAGGAAAACCACAGGGAAGATTCCCCCTGTGGTTTTTGCTTGTTTACGTCACTATTGCTGGATCTCCTCGATACGAATCGCGCGTGTATGAGAGGTATGACTCCACTCTTGGTTTTTCTTCGTAAAGAACGCGTAAAACATAATCGGAAGCCAGGTCAGGAAAAAGAATGGTAGCAAGAGGAGCCCGAAGTACCCCTTCCACGGAACTTTATCCAAATAGAGGGCCAGGATCGGCAACAGGTAGAACACGGCAGTAGAACCGTATACCAGCCACGTAGGCAAGATCGTGGATACCGTTGTCAGGGTACCAACATCAAAAAATCTTGCCAGGAACAATACCGACATCATCGTCACCATTAGCACGTACATCGGTTGGAAGAGGTAGAAGGCTGCATCAAGCATTCCCAGCTTTCTCGACTTCATACCATTAAACAAGACAGATCGAATGTAGCGTCCTGCCACATCGTAGTGCCCTTGCATCCAACGCAAACGCTGGCGCATAGACGATTTTAAGTCAATCGGTTTTTCATCCCAGACCTTGGTGTCATGTGCCCATGTCGGGTAAATACCGCGTTCAATACAACGTGTTGCAAATTCCAGGTCTTCCGTGAGACTGGTTGCTCCCCAACCCATTTCTTTGAGCAGGTTGCTCTCAATGCACAAGCCGGTTCCGCCCAAAGTGTTCGGCAGTCCCAAATTGTGACGAGCCAGTTGCCACATACGGTTTGTAAACCAGTAGGTAACCGCATAGGACAGCGTAATCCATGAATCAAACGGGTTCTTGGAGTCGAGGTAACCTTGGATCACACGCGCCCCTTTGCAGAGACGGTCATTCATTACTTTCAGGAAGTTTTTCTCAACCAAGTTGTCAGCATCAAACATGACGACAGCGTCGTACTGCTTAGGTCTTGCCCAGAGGTTCTCCAGCATCCATTCGATGCCGTAGCCTTTCCCACGCTTGGATGTGTCAAAACGCTCACATGCAATTGCACCATGCGCCCGACTAATTTCTGCCGTGTTATCTGTACAGTTGTCGCAAATGACGAAGATGTCGTACATTTCACGTGGATAGTCGAGTTTCTTCAGGTTTTCAATTAGCGGAGCAATTACGGCGCTCTCATTGTGAGCTGCCACGAGCACAGCAAACGTCTTTTGCGGCTCAGTTGTTACTTGCTCTTTTTTGCGGAACAGGCCTGCACATGAAACTAATGTTTGATATGTGCCGATTACACCCACCGCAGAAGTAAATCCGATGAATAATCCCTCAATGATCTCTCTAATTACACTCATGGGTTCTTCTCCTCGACCTAAACCAGATTGGGTCTGATCTGAATTTAGGTAGTGTTGTTTTTCCAACATTTCTCTATTGTTTTTCTCTCAATTGGCAGTTTACATCAAATGCGATTCATAAGCAATGACCCAAAAGTGGGAAAAAATAAGGCACTGCTATCACCTTTCCCACCTTTTTCTCTTTCTATTCGACAGTGCTTTGCAGTTGGCAGAAAAAAAAGCCCTTGTCGAAAAAGGCTCCGTTTATTTAGAAAAATACAAACACTCGTTTCCATTTCTTCCTGTTTGTTTTCGGGATTGGTGCGGTCGGCGAGACTCGAACTCGCACGGGTCGCCCCGCCACCCCCTCAAGATGGTGTGTCTGCCAATTCCACCACGACCGCCTATAAACGCTGATTTTACTCGTGTTTTTCTGTTGACACGAAGTACGTTTTTGAGTATACACAATCAATTTTCGCAAGTCAATATTGTTTTCGACTAGATGGAGCCCATATTTTTCCTGTCTAACTATCGTTTTTTTGTCCAGTCTTCTATTAGATACGTTTGTCGAAAAAGAAAGTTACATGTCGCAAAAATTTTGTAAGAATGCAAACGCCTCTCTACAAAAATATCATCGTTTCGTCACATTTTCCGAATAAAATGGAAGCCATATTCTGTGAATTTTTTACATAATTTATGACAAATTAGACAAAATATTTCCAGTTATGGATGAAAGTTTTTTATCTATTTTTTTGAAATAGGCCATTTGACTTATCACTTGCCTCTGTTTGCATCCTAAAAGACGCGCTAACTTCTACGAAAAAAACCTCCTGCAGGCGCCACAACGTCCTAAGGAGGCTATCTTTTTGAAAAGGCGTGGCGTCCCAGGAGAGATTCGAACTCCCGACCGACGGCTTAGAAGGCCGTTGCTCTATCCTGCTGAGCTACTGGGACTAAAATGGAGGGAGTACCCGGATTTGAACCGGGGATAAGGGTTTTGCAGACCCGTGCCTTACCACTTGGCTATACTCCCATGTTGTTATGGGGCGATCGATGGGACTTGAACCCACGAGTGCCGGAGCCACAATCCGGTGCGTTAACCCCTTCGCCACGACCGCCATATTTTTTTATGTAGTTTGGTAGCGGTGGAGGGAATCGAACCCCCGACCTTTCGGGTATGAACCGAACGCTCTAACCAGCTGAGCTACGCCGCCAAAATAAAAATGGCGGAGAGTGAGGGATTCGAACCCTCGCTACGCTTGCGCATACTAACGGTTTAGCAAACCGTCCCCTTCGGCCTCTTGGGTAACTCTCCGTGATTATATGCACCTTCAAAACTAGATATGCATGATTGCTAAGAG
>NZ_JABSUZ010000039.1:0-50310 GCF_013284345.1 Brevibacillus sp. MS2.2 | reverse complement strand
AATTTCAATTATGAAAGGAATTTCATTTATGAACAAATTGTTTAACAAAGGTTCAATTTTCACGCTTATGCTCATGTTTGTTCTGGTAATAGCACCAGTAGCATCAGCAGCAGAGAAAACAGTAAATTGGAATTTCTACTTCTTTGGCTCAAACCTTACCTCGACTGAACAAATTTATCTGGACACCGATCGATCTGTTGAATACGGATGGTCTAACAAAGAAGGAGGTGACGTTAGAGTTGCTATTATAACTGTAGGCGATGGCAAAGAAGTAGCGTATATGACCGCCACTGCTTATGGTGGAGGTACAATTGTTGATTTGCCTAAAGGTCATTATCTTTTACGAGTAAGTGGAAGTGCTTGGACTACATCCACTGGTACTGCCTATATTAAATACTGATATTACTCTTGGGAAATAGAACAGGATAGCCGCTCAAAAAGAGCGGCTTTTTCGTTTCTTGGAGGGACATCTTTGTAGTAATTGCCGCACCAATAACTGTTGGCCCAAATTCGTTACCCATAAATGACTTGTCCAATTCGATCTCTTGCGTAAAAATTGGCAGGTTTTCCGATGTTCCTGAGTATACTTTCTGTATGATGGTCAAGGCAGGTGAAACATGTGAAGCAAGCAGGAGCCATTCCTCCAACGGAGGTGCTCGAATCTTCAAGTAGTAATAATCGAATTCAAGTTGTATTTAATCGACCAGTAAGTGTTAAGCAGCTAAATACTTTACCTGAAATAGTTCGTACGACATCGAGTTCCAATTTAACAACTGTTTTTGAAGAATTAGAAAGCCTGATTGGTTTACATGAAGCCAAGAAAACGATCTATGAAATTTATGCGCTCATCAAAATGAATAAAGCAAGGGAACGACACGGGCTTAAAATTGAGAAGCAAGTTTTCCATATGGTTTTTAAAGGAAATCCCGGTACCGGGAAAACAACAATTGCACGCCTTTTCGGAAAGATCTTTAAGGAAATGGGTGTTTTAACGAAGGGCCATCTAACTGAAGTTGAACGTGCAGATCTCGTTGGTGAATTTATTGGGCACACGGCACAAAAGACCCGTGATCTTGTTAAGAAAGCCATGGGCGGAATACTGTTTATCGATGAGGCCTACTCATTAGCTCGTGGCGGTGAAAAAGATTTTGGAAAAGAGGCTGTAGACTGTCTTACAAAATGCCTGGAGGACTTTGGCAATGATTTCGTCTGTATAATTGCAGGGTACAATGATGAAATGGATACATTCCTGGAGTTAAATCCGGGACTGCCCTCACGCTTTCCCGTCCACATCAACTTTGCTGATTATGAGGTTGATGAGTTGATGGATATTGCACATCTAATGGCAAAGAACAAGGAGTATCGAATCTCTGCTGAAGCAAGTGAAAAACTGAGAAGAAGACTGCTAACCGTAACGAGTGATCCATTTCATGTAAATTTCAGCAATGCGAGATATGTACGAAATAATATTGAAAAGGCGATACGTGTGCAAGCTGTTAGATTGCTCAAAATTCCTGACCCAACCCGTGATGATTTAATGAATTTGAAGTCTGAGGATTTTTCCATTTAGAAACAATAAAATCCCTCATATTGAGGGATTCTACTTTTTTAATCTGAGCCTGTCCAAAGTGAAGCAGAGCACCACGATTCCAAGCAGTGATCCCGAGAGAAACGGAACCACTTGCTGCAAAGGATGGACGAAGGGTGAAATTCCTTTTACCAGGAATGCGTGTAAAAAGACCGTCACGATACCAAACAACCCCACTCCGAACCAGAACAACCATTTTTCCAAGGCAGGTACTTGTTTCATAGTGATCTGTCTGTTTTTCCTCGAACTTCGCGCAATGACATACAAAATGGCCAAGCCGCCGAAAAGGGTACTACCGTGTTGCAGCAGCTTGTAAACCGGCACTTGATAATGAGCGAACGAGATGGATTGTTGCAAGAACAAGAAGTGGTCAACCATACGACCACCGTCATGAGTGAAGGCGTCCCATGCGATATGACTTAAACTTCCGAGTAACGCGGAGTACATAAATACACTTGCCGTTCGCCACACTGGCAATCTGCTTCGATTGTTTGTGTAGTCCAGCCCTCGTCCAATCCACTCTGGCAAACGCGCAAGCATCGGTTTCTTGACCACGTACTGGTACAAAAAAGCTAATAGGATTGCGATAGGCAAATCAACCAGCCACAATCCGAGCATAGTGTGGCTGTACACGCTAAATGGCTGCATCCGGAAGAAATACTCAAAATCCGGTGCCATACTGCCAAAAACGAGGGCAGAGAACGAAAACCACTTGCATTTGCGTAACGGCAGTACAATAGCCGGATGAGCAAAAGTAAAAGGCATACACTTACTCCCTTTTCGTCATTAGAGTGGCAATAGATTGGCAACTACCTGCTTGCCGCTTACTTGAATCCCTTTATCCTGTTTTCCGCAATGAGCCAGATCTTTGATGAGCTGCTCAATTAATCGCTTGGCTTCCTGACTTTCCTTTTTCTCTAGTTTGACAGTCAACTGCACGGCATCTCCGGATGAAAGAATTCGCTCTGCCTGTCTCTTTTTCGTATCGTAATCATGGTCTTCGATGTAGGCACTTAAACGAATTTCTTTTACGTTAACTCCTTTTTCTGCTTTTCGGTTTTTGGCGTTTTCCTTGATAACCTGCTCCTTATAATTCGTTCGATTCACTAACTGACAAGGCGGCGGACTCGAAGCCAAAGAAAGACATACTAGGTCCACTCCCTGTTCTTTTGCCATTTGAAGCGCTTCTTTTGTGGAGATGATTCCGAGATCTTCCCCGTTTACGCCTGTTAATTGTACGACTGCCGCTTTTATTTTTTCATTCAGGATCATCTTGATCTCACCTAACCTGTTCATTCGATTTTCAAGGACATAATTACTTCTCCAAAGAATGCAGCGTATCCTTCCCAAGCGCGTAAATGCAAATCATTTTCATGACGAAGTCCAATCGTTTTTGTATAATAGGACAAGGCATAAACTTACGGACGTCTATAACAGAATATTCATTAGCAAACTAATTAATTGGGGGTACTTTGGTGGAGTTTAGTTATGCAACCGCATTAACCCATTCTGCATCGCATGTAATGAAATTGCATCGGCAAAATGTAGAGTTTCTGATTCAAAAATACGACGTCTATCCCGGTCAGCCCATTCTCTTGATGCGCTTGACTGAAAAAGATGGAATGATTCAAAGAGAATTGGCCCGAAAAATCGGGGTAAAGCCCGCTACGCTTACGGTCATGATTAATCGGATGGCCAAATCGGGACTAGTCGAGCGCAGAGCAGATGAACGGGACCAACGTATCTCCCGCGTTTATCTTACCGACAAAGGTCGGATGGCTACCAAGCATGTCAAAGAAGTATTACGCGTCATTGAAGAAAATTGCTTCATCGGATTCTCAGAGGAAGAAAAAGATGTGTTGCGGGGCTTACTCGATCGGATGCACAGCAACCTCCAAGCTTTTTACTTGCAAAATACGCAACCCTCTTCTCAGTTGTAAAAAGCTTCTTTCCTGGAATAATAATGAGAAAGGTTTGACAACTTGCCGTGAATAATCTAGCAAAAGAACTTGATTCCACGTCCCTAACCGGCAACAAATCACGCCGGTTGTGGATGGCTGCGATTCTAGGGTCACTTTCTGCTTTTGGTCCACTGTCCCTAGATATGTATTTACCTGCGCTTCCTATGCTTGCCGATGATTTGCAGACGAGCACCTCCATGACTCAACTCAGTTTGACAGCATGCATGCTCGGCCTGTCCATTGGTCAATTGTTCGCAGGGCCGATCAGCGACGTACGCGGTCGAAGAATCCCTTTAATTATCGGGCTCATTTTGTATGCGGTCTCTTCCTTTTTGTGTGCGGTAGCTCCCTCTATTTATACGTTCGTCTTGCTTCGCTTCGTACAAGGTCTTGCTGGTTCTGCGGGAATTGTTATCGCCCGCGCTACGGTTCGCGATTTGTACTCAGGGACAGAGCTGACAAAGTTTTTCGCCCTCTTGATGCTTATTAACGGAATCGCCCCAATCGCGGCACCTATTGTAGGGGGACAAATCTTGCAATTTACTACCTGGCACGGCGTGTTTGTCGTACTGGGGCTGATTGGCGCTATCATGTTCCTCGTCGTGCTGCTTGCTCTTCCAGAAACATTGCCACAAGAGCGCCGCTCCAAGGGAGGAATCGGCAATACACTGACAACCTTTGGTACCCTGCTGAAAGATCGCGTTTTTATGGGGTACGCCATCGCGCAAGGACTGGTGACTGCTGCCATGTTTGCGTACATCGCCGGTTCGCCCTTTGTGTTTCAAAAAATATTTGAAGTGTCTCCACAAACGTTTAGTCTCATTTTCGCGATTAATGGTGTAGGCATTATTATTGCTAGTCAAATCACAGGAAAGCTTGCAGGGAAAGTGAAAGAAACTTCCTTGTTCATAGCTGGGATTACCATTGCGGGAGTCGGCGGAATTCTCCTTCTGGCGATGATTCTCCTACAAGCTGGTCTTATTGCTGTGCTCGTTCCCCTTTTCTTTATCGTATCGAGTGTAGGGATTGTGGGCGCGACAGGATTTTCCCTTGCCATGCAAAATCAAAGCAAGGCGGCAGGAAGTGCATCGGCTCTCCAGGGGCTACTCTCCTTCATTAGCGGCGGAATTGTCGCTCCACTTGTGGGAATCAGCGGCGAACATACCGCAGTACCAATGGGAATCATCATCGCTCTTTCTACGATTGGCGCCATTATCTGCTACATAGTCATGGTTCGTCGGAGTTCATCAGCAGCCTGATCAATTCTTTTGTTGCAAACGTATGTTCTGTGTATTACAATCACATTATGGGCCATAATAGTAAGTGGGTTTGACAAGTTGGTCATATGAAAACCAAGGGAGATGTTGACACATGGCATTGCGTTTGATTCCTTACATCGTTCTGAATGGTACTGCAAGTGAAGCGATTAGCTTTTACGAGAGTGCGCTAGGTGCTGAAGTGCTGTTCAAGCAAACCTTCGGTGAAATGCCAGAAAATCCGGAGTTCCCATTACCTGCAGAAGCCAAGAATCGTATCGGGCATGCTACTATTCGTGTCGGTGAAACGGAAATGATGTTTTCCGATACCTTTCCAGGACAACCGCATCAACTTGGTGATCAAGTGACCATTTGCATCTCGACCGATGATAAAGAACAATCTCATAAGATTTTTGATGCCCTGCAAGAAGGCGGTCAAGTGCTTATGCCTCTGCAAGAAACGTTCTTCAGCCCAGCTTACGGCAACGTGAAGGACAAGTTCGGCATTACCTTCCAAATTTACACGAATAATCATTGCATGGAGTAATGGAAAGCCCTGTTCGCTTCAACGGCGACAGGGCTTTTTTATTGAAAAAAGATGCGTCAGATCATAAAAAAAGAGCCAGGATCACATGTATCCTGGCTGTTGGTATTGCTTCGCTTACTGTTGGTTGTTCTCCTGAGACATGAGCGATACTGGGCGTTGCGGAGTGAAAGTGGAGATCGCATGCTTGTATACTAATTGTTGCTTGCCTTCGCTATCAATCACAATCGTGAAATTATCGAATGCTTTAATATACCCGCGCAATTGAAATCCGTTCACAAGGTAAATGGTAACCGCGATGTTTTCTTTCCGCAAATGATTCAAGAACGTATCTTGAATGTTGATCGTCTGTTTCATGTACACTACCCCCTAAAAGGACTTGTATGTTATATATTCGGCAATTGTTGAAACTTTCCTGCCAATATTCGCTTGATAGTTTCCACGTTATTCCTCTGCTCGGCCGGATCAGTCATGTCAAACCATTGAATTTCTGCCATGCGACGGAACCAAGAAAGCTGGCGTTTAGCAAAATGGCGCGTTCGCTGCTGTATGTCGTTCACTGCTTTTTCTAGCGTGATTTCTCCATACAGATACGGAATCAGCTCCTTGTACCCCAAGCCTTGCATGGAGACCAACGACGCGTCGTAGCCAGAATCCAGGAGCCCCCTCACTTCCTCAACCAATCCAGCTTCGATCATCAGTTCGACCCGGTGGTTGATTCGTTCGTACAGCTTTGCACGATCCATCGTAAGACCGATCATCACCAAATCATAAGGTGAATGCTGCGCCCGTAGCTGAAAGTCGGACATTTTGTACCCGCTGCTCTCATAAATCTCCAATGCGCGAATCACTCGCTTTACATCATTGGGATGCAAGCGTTCAGCTGTAATTGGATCTACATCGGCCAATCGGGCGTGCAGTGCTTCCACGCCTTCACTGTCAGCCAATCTTTGCAGACGATCACGGAGCTCAGGGTCTTGAGAAGTGGTGGAAAACTGAAATCGATGGGTAACCGATTCTATGTACAGACCTGTCCCGCCGACGATAAACGGAAGTTTGCCACGTTGGTTGATGTCTGTAATCAATTCTGCGGCACTTTCCTGAAACATCGCGACAGAGTATTCTTCGTCTGGATTTTTAATATCAATGAGGTGATGCGGTATTTTCGCAAGCTCCTCAGGTTCTGCTTTTGCGGTGCCAATATCCATTCCCCGGTATACTTGCATGGAATCTCCGGAAATGATCTCACCGTCGAACTGTTCGGCCAGCTCCAGACTAAGCTGGGTTTTGCCGACCGCTGTTGGGCCAATAATCACGACTAGCCTTTCTCTCTGTTGCAAGGTCACTCCCCTCCACCTATCTCTTTGTAGCTGTACACGACCTGCTGGCCGCGGGAGCGAAACGGTGTAAAACCAAAGCGCTCGTACATCCTACCTTCTTTTCCTTCTTTCATTACCACACGTTTTCTCGCAACTCGTTGCGCTTCCAAAACAGCCTCTTCAGAAAGAGCATCTGGATTGGCGAGCTCCCGGACTCCGGCGATCCCCGACGAGCTTTGTACAGTGACTTCGAACATGGGATCGAAATAAACGACGTCGAAGGAACGGGCAGGCAGTCCTCTCAGCACTTCTAGATGGTTGCCACATCGCACCTCAATACGACGCATGGCTTGCTCCAATTCTTCCGCATCGGATGACCAGTGCCGCAGTCCATCTTCTACCAAGATGGCTAGCAATCGCTCAGATTCGATGCCAACGACTTTTCCATTTGCACCTGTCGCATGAGAAAATACAATAGCGTCAGCACCCAAACCCAAGGTTGCGTCCAGTACTTCATCCCCTGGTTGAATTTGGCAAGCAACAAGCATAGTATCAGTATCGCCGCGCATGAGCCGCTTTATACGAAAAGCAGATGTATTCGGATGAAAAAAGAATGGTTTTTTCCCCGGCACTTCCAAACGTGCTCCAAGAGCGGAAACCACCAATACTTCTTCTACCCCATATCGCTTGCGCATTTGACCCAATGAAAAATCGCGTCGATTCACAACCTGTAGCCCCAATGTACTAGCCAATTCAGCTGCGTGACGCAAGGTTTCTTCACCAGGCTCAAGTCCTGTCGTAACAATCACGCCTTTGTTCCCTTCCTTACGTCTTCGCCCTTTTTGACAAGAACTGCTGTTCTAGAAAAACGACTCGACGGTTTTTACATAAACGGTAACGATCATATTATTGTAAGCAGGATTAATTTGCCGGTCAAATAGAATCTGAACCAAACTGTTTTCCTATTCGCTATGACAATCATACCATTTTTTATGAAAGCGCGTCGGACTGTAGTATGATTTTCCAGTCCATCCGTTTCCCCGATGTAAAAAAGACCCGCAAAGTACCGTGGGTCTTCCTACAAATGGGCATAGCTATGCGTATGAAAAAAGCTATCTCCACTCCTCGACTGCAAGGTTCGCCTGTTTGATCTTGTCCAGCCTGCGGTTATTTAACAGACCGAGATTGTAATAAATAATCGATTGCGCACCTGCATCCACCGCAATTTTCACCCTCGCTGCCAAATCAAATGCTGACTGGATTTGGGTATGATGCAGGGAAAAAGCCGCCCCCAACTTAGCTTCTGGGGCTACAAGCTTGATCGCATGAAACGTATACGCCACCTCATTGACACTGTCTCCATAGGCGAGAGGGACGATACGATCGAGAGTAGCCGCAGCTTTTCGCAACGAAACCCCTTCCCAATAGGACTGATTCACGTAAAACGGTGTCGAGGACGGAAAGCCATCCCACGCTGTCCCCTTACTCTGCGCGATTTCCTTCAGGCTCCTCCATAGCTCATCTACCACTTCCAGACGGGCTTGCTGATATTGATACAATTCCGGGTATTCCAGTAGCAAAAAGGCAACTTCTCTCACTTCAGCGGTTACTTGCGAGATGGAATCGGCTTCCACCATTTGACTGACTAGCCTTGATACTAGCTGTCTGACTGCTTCGACATCGATTCTCTTCGATTCGGCGCGCTCTGCACAAGCTCCGCAAAAACAGAGCGAGAGTAACCATTGTAGAGATTCTCCTAACGGCAGGAGGCATACTTCATGATGTTCGCCATGCTTCATCGGCAAAAAGGCTGTCGCTTCGATCAGTATCCGTTCTGGCTTGAGGTGCTCTAGCGTATCTGTAAAAAGCGCCTTGGCGTAATGCTGAACCTCAGGCTGCGAAGGACATAATGCGTATGTGTATGTATCGCCCCAAATGTTTTGCACACAAAGATCTGGGTGAGCCAAACCAAGCGTAGAATTGTGAAGGCCAACCCACCATGTATGAAACCCCATCCCTGCCTGCTCACAAGCTTCTTTCATTTTGGCAAGAATGCCTGCTTGCGCGATTTGTTCGTGTACAGTCGGGCGCAAACGGTTGTACTTCGACCATTCAGGCGTAAACGATACTCCTGAAAACGGCAGCCTGCGAAACGTTTTGCTTCGTGGGTGAAAAAATCTCCCCTGATGGTAGCTGCTATTGACCACTGCTGTATTGCATCTGGCTTGTTGCAATGTTTGCATCACCGCTTCGATACCACTCTCGGCTATATCCCACGGATAAATAAACATCCCGGTTTGTCGTGATGAACTCATTTCGATTCACCTCGTTTTTGCAAGTAATCATAAGTCAGTGTTTGTCTAAAATCAATCCTGATTTTCAAATTTTCTGAATAGATCACCCAAAGAAACACCCCCTAAGGAGTTGTCCCAGGGGGTGTCAGTTACATCACACGCTTAAACATTTTTTCTAAGTCATAACCAGTAAAATGAATCACAATCGGCCTGCCGTGTGGGCACGTATACGGACTGCTCGTCTTGCGCAACTGGTTCAGCAAGCTTTCCATTTCTGCATGTGTCAGGAAGCGATTCGCTTTAATCGATGCTTTACAAGACATCATGATGGCAGCTTTTTCGCGCATCAGCACGACATTGGCTTGGGCGTTTTCGCCCGTTTCCAGTACAAACTGAATGAGCTCCTCAATGACCTCCAGCTCCGCCCCTTCTGGGAACCAATGCGGATGAGCGCGAACGATAAAGGTCCGTCCACCGAACGCCTCGATCTCCAAACCAAACGATTGCAAAAGCGACAGTCGCTTTTCCAGTTTGCTTGCCTCTGCAGCCGTATACTCCACCGTATGTGGAAACAACATGATCTGGCTGGAGATGTCCTCTTCTGCAAGCTTGCCCATAAAATACTCGTAAAATATCCGCTCCTGCGCGGCATGTTGATCGATTAAATACATGCCCTCGTCATTTTGCGCGACGATGTAGGTGCCATGTACTTGACCAACTGGGTACATAACGGGAACAGGCGAATCCGTCTCATTTTCATTGGTTGCTTCCGGGAGTGGCGGTGATTGATCAGTACCTGCTGCGGCTGAATTGTCCTCGCTACTGATTTCATTGATTAGATGCACTGAAGATGGTGTCTGGACAATGTCCAATTGTGACGGAAGCTTAGTCTCGTAAGGTTGGAAAGCTTCCTTCGTGGGCATTTGATCCAGCAGAGTCGCCTGCGCGATTTCATGCGGGATAGCCTCTACTTTTGCGGACTCCAGCTTTTCATAGTTGGCTGTAGTCTCCTTCACCGTGCCATTCTCAATGGATGGTGCGATATGCGGCACTATTTCCACTTGCTTACTTGTCGTTTCCTGCTTGGCCATCCATTCCTGCAGTCGGGGACTCGCTGCTAATAATGACGATTGCGGTGTTTCAGGCTTGCTGATTTGCAGGTCAAACTGTGGTTGAACGACCTGGGTGACGACCTTAGTTTTTGGTTGCGTAGCCATGGGTCTGACAATTCCTAAGCCTTGTCGCAATGTCTCTTTTACCGATTGTTCTATTGCGCTGCACAATTCATCTTCTTTACTGAATCTCGCCTCTAGTTTGGCAGGATGTACGTTCACATCGACCAGTGACGGATCCATCTCGATCTGCAAAGCCACAATCGGATAACGGCCGATGGGCAACAATGTATGATAACCGCGCATAATCGCATTGTTGATTGAATAGCTGCGCACATACCGACCGTTTACCAGCGTCGAAAGGTAAGAGCGATTCGCCCTCGTTACTTCCGTCTTCGAAAGAAAACCAGACCACTTATAGTCGAGGGTCTCCCCTGCAATGGGTAGCAACAGCTTCGCTACTTGCACGCCGTAGATAGCTGCCATGACGTGCAGCAGCTTTCCGTCGCCAGACGTTTGCAAAAGTGTCTTGCCGTTATGAGTCAGCAGGAAGGAGATCGACGGATGCGTGAGTGCAAGCCGATTCACATAATCGGAAATGTGTCCGACTTCCGTAGCGATCGACTTCATGTATTTCAAGCGAGCAGGTGTGTTGAAAAACAAGCTGCGTACACATACTTCCGTCCCTTTTACAGCGGCTTTATCGGATATCGTTCCGAGTTGCCCACCTTCAATCAAGAGATGAGTACCTACCTCACTACTGGACGTACTGCTCGTAAGCTCCATGCGCGAGACTGCCGCAATACTCGGCAGAGCCTCGCCACGAAAGCCCAGTGTACGAATGCGGAACAAATCACGAGCGTTGCTGATTTTACTGGTGGCATGGCGCTCAAAAGCCAGTTGACAATCTTCCCGATCCATCCCTCTCCCATTGTCAACGATCCGAATCATCTCCAGACCGCCTTCCTCTACATGGATCTCGATTGTCGTTGCACTAGCATCAATTGCATTTTCGACCAGCTCTTTGACAACCGAAGCCGGTCTTTCCACTACTTCCCCTGCAGCAATCATATTAGCGAGATGCTCATCTAAAACTTGAATGGTTCCCATGAGTGCCTCCCCTCCGGACGAACCCTATCGCTTTTTCAATTGCTGTTTCCATGCATATAGCTTCATCATGGCGTCCATTGGCGTCGTTGAATTCAAATCCAGCTCGCGCAGTTCATCCATAATTGCTTCTTCCTCGGCCGAATGGAACTGCATCGGTTCTTCACGCACCGCAGCAACTGGTGCCGTCCATAGCGATTCGAGCGACATTTGCACGTCACTCGCTGCATTTCCATTCCCTGCACTCCCATTCGCTTCAAGTCCGGTTAAGATACTGCGCGCCCGCTCAATGACCCAAGTCGGCATTTCAGCCAGCTCTGCCACATGGATTCCATAACTTTTATCTGCTCGTCCTTCTTCAATTTTGTGAAGGAACAAGAGCTTTCCTTCCCGTTCTTCGCATCGAGCATTGACATTCACGACACCACTCAACGTCTCTGCTAACCCGGTCAACTCGTGGTAATGTGTGGAGAAGAGCGTTTTGGCACCGATTTTTTGGCAAATGTACTCAATCACTGCTTGTGCAAGCGCCATTCCATCGTACGTTGAAGTCCCGCGGCCAATTTCATCGAGCAGGATCAAGCTCTTCGCTGTCGCTTTTTGCAGGGCTTGTCTGGTCTCCAGCATTTCCACCATAAACGTACTGTGCCCGCCAACCAAATCGTCGGCTGCCCCAATCCGAGTAAAAATCTGATCGACTATCGCCAGCTTGGCCTGTTTAGCCGGAACGAAGCAACCGATCTGTGCCATCACCGTGATCAAGGCGATCTGTCTCATGTACGTACTTTTACCCGCCATATTTGGACCCGTAATGAGCAAAACTTGACGATTCGTCTGATCCATCTCCACGTCATTTGCCACGTATTTTTCGCGCTCCAGAACGGCTTCTACTACTGGATGACGCCCTTCTGTAATGACGTATTCACCGTTTTCCACAAGCTCTGGGCGTATAAAACCGCGCTCGTCACTCACCGTAGCAAATGCCTGGAGAACGTCCACAGATGCAATGCGCTCAGCGAGATTCTGCAGTCTTGGTATATGCTTCGCGACCTCGCTTCTTACCGCCACGAACAGTTGGTATTCCAACTCAATCATCTTTTCTTCCGCTTCAAGAATGAGCGCTTCGCGTTCCTTCAACTCTGGTGTAATGTACCGCTCTGCATTCGCCAAAGTCTGCTTGCGCTCATACCGTCCCGCCGGAACGTTGACGATATTGGACTTCGATATTTCGATGTAGTAGCCAAACACCTTATTGAAGCCTACTTTGAGTGAACGAATCCCTGTCGCTTCCCGTTCTCCCTGCTCCAGTTGGGCAATCCACGTCTTCCCTTCACGACTTGCCGTATGGAGCTTGTCCAAGTACTCATCGTATCCCGTACGAAGCATACCGCCTTCACGAACCGATATCGGCGGATCATCTACGAGTGCATGAGCCAAATAGTTGACGATGTCTGTACACTCATCCATCCCTTGCGCCAGTTCCATCAATACCGGCGTATTCGTTTGGATCATATACTGCTTCAGCTCTGGAACAGCTTCCAAAGACATGCGCAGTTGAATGAGATCTCGTGCGTTCGCATTCCCATAGGAAATACGGCCCGCCAGACGCTCCAAATCATAGACACGATCCAAGCAAGTCCGCAAATCGGAGCGAAGCAGCATGTCACCCTTCAAGGCTTCCACAGCGCTCAGACGTGCCTCCAACTGATCGCGACTGAGCAACGGACGCTCAATCCATCTGCGTAAGAGACGACCACCCATTGCCGTTTGAGTCCGATCCAACAGCCACAACAGAGAGCCCTTTTTCGTCTTATCGCGAATGGTCTCTGTCAATTCCAAATTGCGTCTGGAAAAGCCGTCCATTTGCAGATACTGCTTTGCATCGTACTGCTTTAACAGGCGCATATGGGCAAGACTGCGTTTTTGCGTCGTCCCTATGTAGAACAAGAGAGCATTAACCGCCGCTCGCATAGACATATCCAGCCCTTTTGCCTGCTCCGCATATTGACTATCCACTGCAAACGCGTCCAGTTGGTGTGCATCCACGACAGTAGATGGCAGTGCTGTCTTCGGCAAAACAGCGAGGCCAAAAAAGACGAGCTCCTTGGGGCGATATTGCAAGGCTTCATCCAGAACAGCCTCTGCTTGTCCCACCAAAGAGGTAACGTACATCTCACCTGTACTCATATCACACGCAGCAACACCCGTTCGCCCTTCTACTTGGGCTAACGCAGCCATGTAATTGTTTTCCTTATCCGTCAGCCATTTGCCTTCCATCATCGTTCCCGGAGTAATGACGCGTGTAACTTCCCGGCGGACGACCCCTTTGGCTTCTTTTGGATCTTCGACTTGCTCGCAAACAGCTACTTTATGTCCTTTTTTCAGTAGCTCTGCAATATAGCCATCTGCCGCATGATGTGGAACACCACACATTGGTATGCGCTCAGAACCACCACCATCACGTCCCGTCAGTGTAATTTCCAGCTCACGGGACGCAAGAATGGCGTCATCAAAAAACAGTTCATAAAAATCGCCTAAGCGAAAAAATAAGAAAGTATCCGGATAATCTTTTTTGATAGCCAGATACTGTTGAATCATCGGGGTATATTGAGCCATGATTTTCTTCTCCTAGCCTACTAATTCTCGTCGCTATTATATCATGATTGTACGGTAATGTTGACCCTTCATCCGATGGTAGATCTGTTTATGGTAGCTTCCATGTCTTGCGAAGGTCTTCATCCGTTCTCCACGATTGGCTTTCGATTAAAAAAGAAAAGTATCGATCCAAATGAATTCGTGACAGCGTATAGCCTGGTAGCTCCTTTAATTCTTGCCAGACTTGGGTAACGTACGGCAGGAGCTTTTCTTTTTCGCCCAGGTAGTAGGCTTTGATGAGCGGGAGCTTTAGATGAGGCATCGCTTGTAGCTTTTCGTGATTGGTTGCAACCAAATGGGCCAAATGAAGAATACCTCGAGTGACAAGGGGATCAACGAGCCAACTGGGGAGTGTACGATACTCGAAACCATATTCCTTCTCCCTTACATCCCCCAAAAATCCATATCGCTCTCTGCGGCTCATACAGCCTGCATCCTCAATCAGAACAAGGGGAAGAGCCAAGTACGCATCCAACTTTCGCCGAAGAGAAAAAGTAGCGGTAAGCCCGCCAAAATGAATATGCCCGCCAATTGGATAACCTTGAAACGGCATTCCGCCAGCGAGCCATTCGATAGACGTGTTTCCTATTTTTTTGGATGCGAGTTCCAGATTATCGTAGATATGCATAAATAATTGATCAGGGTCCTCCGATGGCGCAGGTCTCAACTCTGCAACCGGGTGCTGATGGAGACCTAATTCTTCTCGATAACGTGTCGTATCACACCCAACCGTGCCAGTAATACTCAGGAAGTCAGAAGCAAGTGCCATCTCTCCTGTGGGCTTGCGTAAAGCAAACTCAGGATCAGCCCCCATGCTTTGCAGCTTTTGCGGCTGTTTGCGCATCCGGCCTTCCCACCAATCTCGAGCCCGCTGCATATATTCGTCAGCATGCTTGGCTGGCCAATTTGGTTCCACCTCGACGACCTTAAGTCGATGGGGAGAAGCCGCCATAATCGTCACTTGACCCGCATCGGCTCCAGCGGCATACAAACTGCGAGCAGCCAGCCCTTGTACCACCTGAACCTCTGTTTCGGTGGAAGGCAAGGAGACGGAATGCCATTCGGGTTCCTCCATCCGGTGCAGCAACCACTGTGATTGCTCTTCGCTCCTGGCGATATCCAGTACATAGTCTTGGTAAAGGCAGATCCTATATGTCCGCCAGCCCGGTCGCGCTGCTTTTCCTGTCGTTACAGGTATTCTCCCCTGCCGGAGCAACCAGCGCCCGATTTCTGGACGATGCAAATAAGCAACGACTTCTTTCGCGTTGGCCGTCATTGGTTGTGTTACTGGCATTTCCTGCTTGTTAGCTCGCTGACTCGCCTTCGTGCGTAGAATCATGCCTTCCACACTCCCCCGCTATTCTCTCGTTATCTTATGACTGCGCCTAGAAAAAGTGTGAATGGTGAGCACCCGAAAAAAAGAAAAAAGAGGAGATAATTTCTCCTCTTTAGTCGAGCTCGTCGAGTAGCGTAGCGGAATCAAAGTCTTCAAACTCGTCACTGTTATCTTCAAAGTCGTCAACCAGATGAAACTCTTTTTCATCACAACTATTGCAGACAACAACGCACACCTTTGTTTCCCCAATGACCTCTACTGCATATTCGCTTTCAACTCTGACTGTGATTGTGCCACCACCACTTAACTCCGCTTTTATGCACTTCGGTTGCTCCACGGCGCGTGCTACGATTTCCAGATCGCCTCTGCAGTTCTTGTCGAAGAACGTAAGCGGTACGAGTACGGAGAACTGAACAGTTTCCCGCTTGACTTCGGTTTGCGTGTTATTAGCAAACGAAAACCACAGGTTGACGTCATACGTACCAGATACTTCAACGGCATCTCCGACTTTCTCTGCTTGGAAGTTCGTGTTTATAATCCAGCATCCGAGGATCGTCGAAGGAGTTTGCGACGGTATGATGGTGTGGGTGGTAATAGAAAATTTATGGCCTTTGCCGCAGACTGCTTTCGCGATAAGTTCCCGGCACTGTAGATCTTTGTCTATACCCGACATTTCGTTACCTCCTCCATACAACGTTTCTGTACATTTGTATGCAGGGCATTCGACTAGCGTGCAAACAACCACCTTATATTTGGGAAAGTTGTTGGGTATTCATCAAAACAGCGCCGGGAAGGCTTTTTATCGAGAATTAGGAGCAGCAACCGCCGGATTTTTTCTTTTCAGGCCCGCCACCCGTCTCTCCTGTCAATGGGTTTCCGCCTGTATCCAAAATAATACGCTCCGAAACGGTGTTCGTGATCACGTTCGTGACCATTTGCAAAAGATCGTTCACATCGACCTGCGATTGCTTGAATTCCGTAACAATTGGAATGGAATCCAGCTCCTCATGCAATTGGTTGTACTCGTCTTCCACTTTTTTCACCAGTTCCGGCTTGTTGATGGATTCAAACATCACCATTTGCTTTTGCTTCTGTTTTAATGTATCAATTAAATCTTGCACACGTTCATTGTGCTTGATTTGCAGTTCGGCACGTTTGAAGAAATCAACTTCATTTGTACGCGCGATCATAGCTGCGAGTTCGCGAGCTTTCTCAAGAATGTCTTTCTGGGTATACACGTTTGTTTGTTCCATAATGACCTACACCTCAACTTTGGATACGAGTTCTCCGTGGAGTGTCCACGTTTTCGCATCTGTAATTTTTATATGCACATATTGTCCGATCAAAGATTTGTCGCCGGTGAAATGGACCAGCTTGTTCGTACGCGTACGTCCCGCGAGCACTTCCGCGTTTGTCCTCGATTCGCCTTCCACAAGTACCTCGACAACCTGATCCTGCAGTTTTTTATTTTGTTCCAGTCCGATGCGAGCCAACACTTCATTGAGTCGATACAAGCGCGCTTTTTTCACTTGCATCGGAACGTTGTCTTCCATGACAGCAGCCGGTGTACCTTCACGTGGGGAGTAAATGAAGGTGTACGCAAAATCGTACTTAACCTCTTCCACCATCGAAATGGTATCTTCGAACTGCTCGTCAGTTTCGCCTGGGAAGCCAACAATAATATCGGTAGAAAGCGAGACATTCGGGATCGCGTCCTTGATTTTGCGAACCAGCTCCAGATAATGCTCACGCGAATATTTGCGTGCCATCCGCTTGAGTACTTCTGTCGAACCGGATTGGACAGGCAAATGGATTTGCTCCACCAGGTTGCCTCCCTTTGCCAGCACCTCGATCAAGTGGTCGTCAAAATCTCTCGGATGACTTGTCGTGAAGCGCACACGCGGGATATCAATCTTGCGAATCTCGTCCATTAGATCTCCAAAACCATACTCGATATCCTCAAAATCTTTCCCATACGCATTGACGTTTTGTCCAAGAAGCATGATTTCCTTAAAGCCTTGGCGAGCAAGATCACGCACTTCCGCGATAACATCTTCCGGGCGTCGACTGCGCTCTTTTCCGCGGGTATACGGCACGATACAGTACGTACAGAACTTGTCACAACCGTACATAATGTTAACCCAGCCCTTGGTGTTTCCTTCGCGGAGCTTCGGCATATTTTCGACGATATCGCCTTCCTTGGACCAAACCTCAATCACCATTTCTTTGCTGAACATCGCATCGCGCAACAGTTCTGGCAGACGGTGAATATTGTGCGTTCCAAAAATCAAGTCAACCTGCTGGTAGCTTTTCAGGATTTTCTTGACGACTTTCTCTTCTTGGGACATACAGCCGCAAACCCCGAGGATCAGATTCGGATTGTTATTCTTGAGCCGCTTCATGTGGCCAAGCTCTCCAAATACTTTATCCTCTGCATTTTCGCGGATCGCACAGGTGTTAAATAGGATGACATCCGCATCTTCGACAGAGTCAGAGGAGGTATAGCCCATGGCCTGCAAAATACCAGAAATCGTCTCCGAATCATGCTCGTTCATTTGGCAGCCATACGTACGAACGTGATAACGCTTTCCTTTTCCGATGTTCTGCATGTCTTCCGGGATATTAAAATCGTAATGGACTAAAATCTCTTCCTTACCGCGCTTTTTCGCATCTTTCAGAGAGGGGGCCTGGAAGTATTTCGCATAGTCTTCCGTTTTCTTTGGAGACTTAACGGATTTTAAGTCCACAGTCGCCTCTTTCGTTTCCTTCATCATTTATCACCTCAGCTAAAATCATCTACATAAGTAACCAATAAAGAATTATATCATTTTGGGTGATATAAAAGCTAATGCATAATAACCATTATGAGGCAAAATATGTACGAAACGGCGGAGAGGCCGTTCCGATCATCTGTGGGTTTCCCGGCAAGGAGATGTGGCCTCTATTTTTCTCTCCACTCTCCTAGAATGGTAATCAATTCGGGGATCTCATCGATGATAGCGTCTGCCTCCACGTTATCCCCCCAAAACATGTCCCTCTTCCAAACTGACTTCATCCCTGCCGCACGCGCCCCTTGTACATCGTTAACCGGGTGATCCCCCACATATACCGCTTCACTCGCTTTCACTCCAAGTCGGTCCAACGCTCTTTCAAATATGATTGACTCTGGCTTGGACACCCCTTCCCGCTCCGAAATCAAAATGGCATGAAAAAATGGTTCAATTCCAATCGCATTCAAGTTTTTCATTTGAAACTCACTTCGTCCATTCGTAATGATCCCTAGCTTCATTCCCAATTGATTTAAGATCTGAAGTGTTTCAACCACGCCTCTAAAAGACAGACAGTCCTGCCAAAATAGATGTACGTATTCTTCTAATAAAAATAAAGAAGTAACCTCTTCAATCTTTGACTCTTCCAAGATGGTCTGATAGACAACATCTTTCCACACATACCCACGCTGGTCCAGCTCATGAAAACGGAACTTAAACGCTTCCAGAGACATTTTTTTCTGGAGCGGCCGTGTACGTTCGTACTGTCGTGCCAAAAATGTATCCAACGACCGTTCCCGATCCAAAAGCGTTCCATCCAAATCAAACAAGCATGCCGTTACCATTGGTATATGCTCCTCCTTACCTGCCAATTTTTTCGGAACTCCGTCTTTTTTCCTATTTTCACCATAATATTTTTTTCTCCTGCAACAATACAAGCCCACTCGCCGTCTGAATAGCAGTCAACAAAAACTAAATTGCCATTTTGAGGAGGTTAACATGAAAAGAGCACTAGCCGTATTTTTGTCGGTGTTGATGTTCTTAACGGTTATCCCGGTCGTCGGTGCCGCTTCCACTCCTTCGTTCTCAGACGTTCCACGTAGCCATTGGGCATACAAGGAAATTACGGAGATGGCGGCCAAAGGGATCATCAAAGGGTACGACAATGGGACGTTTCGACCGAACAATGAAGTGACCCGCGCCGAATTTGCCAAAATTATGATCGCAGCAGCAGATGTAGATATAAACAAACGCTACGTCGACCAAACCTTTAAGGATGTACCGCGTCATCACTGGGCATTTCTGTATGTGGAATACGCCAAGCCTTACTTGACAGGTTACAAATCCGGCTCCACCTACACGTATAAACCAGATCGAGCAGCAGTACGTGAAGACATTGCTGTCGCATTGGTACGCCTGTTGGGCTACGATCAAAAGTACAAAGCCGACTTGAATCAATTGAAAAAGTTCCGTGATTACGATGATATTTCGTCAGCTCTGCGTCCGTATATTGCAATTGCGATTCAAACGGATCTGATGAAAGGATACAATGGCAATTTCCGTCCACAAGATCCGATCACTCGTGCGGAAGCTGCTTCTCTGCTCTATCGTGCTATTTTGGATCGTGACGATGATGAGAGCAAAATTGTATTCCCTAACCCTGGTCAACCGCAGCCTCAGCCAGAACCAGAGCGAATCAGTATCAGCGATTCCTTCTCTGATTCCAAATTGAAAAACTGGGATACAGACAAAGCGACAGGAAACTGGGAGGTCACTAGCAAACAGGTGACAGCCGAATCCGATGATGATGATTTGGATCACTACTTCCTGCCACTGAATTGGAATGAGTCTGACAAAGTTAAAAAATACGAATTGACCGTCGATGTCAATGTCGTAGGCAGTGAAGGTTTAGGAGGTCTTTACTTCAACGGTAAAGACGGAAAAGCCAATGTTGTATTCGTCCAAAAAGATCGCGTTGTTTTAGGCAAAGTGAATGATGTCGAAGAAGACGATATTGACATCATTACTTCTAGCTCCTACAAGCTGAAATCAAGCAACCGCTTAAAAGTGACAGTTAACGAGAACACTGTTTCCATTTACTTGAACGATCAATACTTGTTCGGTCAACAGTATGTGAAACAAGAAGGCACAAAGCTCGGTCTGTACTTGCAAGAAGAGGCAACTGAAAACGCGCCTCGCAAAACGACCTATCTGGACAATTTCTCCTTTAAGGAAACCAAATAAGGACCATATTTTGACCCGACAAGCTATTTTGGCCTGTCGGGTATTTTTTTCACTCATCTTGACATGCATGTTCTACCAAATGGAAAAAAGATAGCGAAATCGTAGAAATAAACGCATTTCAGATGTATAATGGTAGCTATTCTTGTCCTGTGAAGGAGCCTTCCTATGTCATTTTCTGTAAATCAACCATTTCGCTGGATGGACTCCGGTACCTACCAGGATAGTCCACTTGAGCCTTTAATCCGTGATGAAGCGTTGGCAGCTAGTATGCAATCTGAATCTGCAACCCCTGTGATTCATCTCTGGGTGTACGATCAGGCGCTCTATCTCGGCCGCAGAGACGCCAAGCTTCCTCATCTCCAGCAAGCCTTGCGTGAATTCGGTCAAGATGGCTTTGGTTGTGTTCTTCGCTCGTCTGGTGGCGCCTGTGTTCCGCTTGATGCTGGCGTACTCAATATGGCTTGTTTATTGCCTGACACTTCGATCTCCATTGACTCCTTCTTCTCGTTTGTAGCGCAGCTTCTTGATGTGGGCCTGCGTGATTACGGGAAGCTGGAATTTGGAGAAGTGACGGGTTCCTACTGTGCAGGGGAATACGATTTTTCCATTCACGGTAAAAAAATTGGAGGTATGGCACAAAGACGCACGCGACACGGCTCTATTTTGCAGTTATGCATTAACGTAGATGATCGGCCACGTGGGGAATGGATGGAACGCTTTTACCGTCTTGCAGGCTTGGATGAAATGCAAAGTCATAAGCCAATTCCTTCCATCGATGCTTCTACCGTTGGCAGCATTGCGAGTTTGACTGGAAAATTGGCCACTATAGATGATGTAAAAGCACGTCTATTAGAGACAATACGTTCTGAGTGGGCTGTATCACCTACCCCCTTTTATGTGCAAAATGAGTTAGTGACAAAGTCGAGACATCATTTGTCGCAACGATTACACTTATTTTCTTATACAGCAAAAGAACTGGCCGCACCTGACTGGCACTTACCCGAATAACGGGCATGATATTTGCATTTGATTCTCCAGGTGCTGCCGGAAAAATTCTGGAGGAATTATGAATAGCAATCGAAAGGGGACGTTTCAGGATCTGAATGCCCTTTTTGTTTTTGGGGCTCTTACTGTCTTGATGATTCACATCCTCAGTTTTTTTCTCTCAAATGAGAAGACGTATCCGTGGAATAGTGATTTACAAGCCGTTCTAATCATCTTGTTAAAATTCGGTCGCTCATTGTTTATCTTTGCAACTGGAATGCTGCTGTTTTACTGGTATCAGAACCGACAAGTGGATTGGCGGGCTTTTTGGAAAAAACGCTGGCGCGCGGTTATTTTTCCTTACGTAATTTGGACAGCCATCTTCACCTATTTTAAACACCAAACTTTTGACCCGGCCGTACTGGTAGGACCATTTTTTGATAGTCTGTTTACGGGTAGCTCATTCTACCACCTGTATTACATTCCGCTTTACTTGCAACTGTGCTTGCTGTTTTGCCTGATCAAACCGTGGATGGAACGGTACCTGAACTTCCGCTGGATCATCGCCCTCTTTATTGGACAAGCAGGCCTGTACGTTCTCTACCACTATTTGTTTATCAAGCCTTTATGGGCCATTGATTGGGCTGCAAACCCATTCTTGTCCCTCATCAACCACAGTTATGTTTACGGACAGCATTATGTTTTCATGTACGTATTTACGTTTGCACTCGGCGCTTATGCCGGGATGAATGTGGATAAATGGCGGACGTGGGTGAGACGCCTTCAGATACCTTCTATCGTTGTGATGGCAAGTGCAGCCGTGTGGATGGCGTACAGCTATCTTTCCGGATCAAAAAGCTACTACGAGAGCATGAATATTTTCGAACCGCTTTACTTGGTGTACACACTCTGTGTCATCATCAGCTTTTACCCTGCATCCAGTTATCTCGGCAAACGGCCTAATCTCGGTCCTTGGTTTGCCCGGTTGGCCAAACAAAATATGGCTATCTATTTGGTTCATCCATTGATCTTGTTCTTACTACAGAGCTACGTCATTCATCGTCTAGGATGGTCGACGCCGTCATTGGTTCTCGGCATGTTCGTGATTACACCGCCACTGTGCATTTTCCTTTACGAGTTGACGACGATGTCCTTTTGGTTCAATCGGAAAAAACGTGTGGAAGCAAAACCGATTCTCAAAAATCAAACGTATAAAGCGTAGCGGTGAAACTGGTTTCCTCTAAACTCCTAATGTAAAAAACAACATGATCTCCCATACTAGAACTAGGGACGATTGTTCCACACCTCGATTACTTGCCTGGCGTAACTGCCAGGCTTTTTTTCGTCTAATGCCCCTACCGTTTGTACCTCGCATACGGTATCATAGAAGAGGACCACGAGCAGTGCTTACTGCTATAGACGACAGAAAGAAAAGGTGGTGGATCTGGATGAATCAAGAGATCCCTTTGTTACATATTCCGATCAAAGATCTCATAATCGCGTCCACAAAGGTCGCACATGTGCAGTTAGGTAATTCGCTTGAGCACGCCCTGCTAGTCCTAATCAAGTCTGGCTATTCAGCCGTTCCTGTACTGGATCATCAGTATCGTTTGCATGGGTTAATCAGCACGAATATGATCATGAATAAGACGCTAGGTCTGGAACGCTTCGAGACCGAACATATGTCCGAACATATTGTAGATGATGTGATGGATACGAAAGTCCCTCGATTGCGTGACACCGATGAATTTTTGAAAGCATTGGAAGTGTCCATTAATCACCCTTTCGTCTGCATTGAAGACGACGAGCACTATTTCCAAGGAATCTTGACTCGAAAATCGATATTGGCTTTGGTATATCGTCACTTTCGCAATCTGCCCTTTCCATTGGTTGACCAACAACAGCCGGCAGAATCATAGGTCACCGCATACGAAAAGACGGGGCAATAATTGCCACCGTCTTTTTCACATTCTTCTGCGTTTCTACTTTAGAGCATATAGCTTGGCGACAGAAGCTGATGCTTCCGTTTCTTTTTTTCCGCGAGTAATGTCTGCGCATATTCCAGTGGATGACGGTATGTTTGTTTAAACATCGCCTGCTCTCCAGCCTTGAAAAACGAATAGCGCTGATCACGCACATTGACTTCAATTAAATACGGATTGCCTCGCTCGTCAATTCCCATATCCATGCCTAGATCTGCTAATGATGAAAAATGCCGACCGTACTGCTTCGCAATTTCCACCGCCGCTATCCCAACTCTTTCGATGACCGCTTGTTGTTGTTTCACCTCAGGAAAGATGGGTTCCAAAGCTTCCGAAAACGGTACTGCTGTCCCTCCTCGTGAGAGATTGCTCAGTTTGTTTTTCTTATTAGCGACCTTGGCAACCATCCCGCTCACAGTCCACTGTTTCTCTTTGTTTTTCTGCACGGAAACACGAATATCAAACGTTTTGCCTCCATAGCGCGCCAAAGGAATTCCTCGCTGGATCAGAAATCTTTTGTTACCAACCCAACGTCGCACCGTGGAGAGTATCTGCGAATGAGATAAAATCTGCCGTTTTTTCGATGCAATGAAGTGATAATTAGCTCCATGCCGTTCAATACGTGCTACCCCAATTCCGACTGATCCAATCGAAGGCTTGACGTACACCACCTGATACTTATCCAAGAACTGACGCAACTGCTCCATGGAATAAGGGACTGTATGCGGCAGATAGCTGCGGATTTGTTCGTTTTTCCAGAGCATCTGGTGTACTTTTCTCTTATCCCGCACAACCAAGCCATTGAATACCGTCTTCTTTTGGCTCAATCTTCGAATCACATTCCGCGCTTTTGCATCCCCTGTCAAAACACGATTGTGGATGACTCGCGGGACTGAAACCAGTTGGGAGACGAGTCGGTTTCCGTTCCAAAAATATCCCTTGACCCTTTCATCTCCTGGCTTCACATGCCGCGGATGGAAAAAAACAGGCTCCAATCCAAGCTCTTTCCCGATTTCGACATAATAAGGCAGACGCTCATATGACTTGATTCCATGAATTCCTTTCTCCATAAGGGCCCAATCCAACATTATCCCGATTCTGTCCACGTAGATCCCCCTTGCCACATTGCTCTACATAGGGTATGTGCCAGAAAGGGCAAGAGCGTGCCTATTTTTGTACACCTTTTTCGCAATCTGACAAAATAATTGCTTTCCTATAGGAATGATGTCGGATACTGCGCTTGCCCGGGAAAGGATCGCGTTTCGTTCTTTTTATTGTCCCCTGCGTTCGATGGCCAGTAAAAACGGAGCTTGGTTTTGCTGATTGATATATTGGTATTTTAAAACCAAATAATCTAATTGACTCAGTCCATGGCAAAACGCTTCCACTGCCTCTTTTTCCGCCTCACCCGCCGGATGCCCCCAGTAAATCATGACCGTCATGATTCCGCCTGGTCTGAGTACCCTCAACCCTGATTGAATCGCCTGAATGGTGCTGCTCGCTTGTGTTGTGATTTCTTTGTCTCCACCCGGCAAGTAGCCCAAATTAAACATAATCGCCGCGGCGCTAATCTCCAGCCTGTCAATTTCCTCATGGCTGGCGAGCTTCATTTCTACCCTGTTCGCCAGACCCTCTCTCTCGAGTCTCTCTCGCGTTTTCTCGATCGCCTGCGGCTGGATATCGAAGGCGATTACTTTCCCTTCTTCTTGCACCAATTGCGCAAGAAATAAGGTGTCATTTCCATTCCCCATAGTGGCGTCTACAACAGTTTCTCCTACTTGTACCCGTTCACGGATTAATTTGCGTGCAACTTCTAATACATTTGGAAACAAAGTCAACTCTCCTCCCTCTATATACAAACAACGTTATAAATCGATTTGCAGACCGATGCGCGCCGCATAAACTGGGCCTGCGACAAAGGCATTGGCCTCCGCGATTACTTGAGACTCCTCATAGCCGTAAAACAAATGCGTAACTAATAAAGAACGGCAGGATAGGGATTGTGCCAATTCCGCCGCTTGGCGAACAGACAAGTGCCCATTTGGCTTCGCTGGTAAATTGTAATTCAGATAGGTCCCCTCGCAAATAAACAAATCCGCCTGACTGGCAAATCTCTCCCAGGCTGTACCTGGTCCACTGTCAGCCCCGTATACGAGGACACGTCCGTTTGCTTTCAAACGCATGGCGTAGCATGGATCTCCATCACCATGGTCCGTCCGTAAAAAAGTGATCGAGACGTCCCCAATGGTAACAGACGTTTCTTCGGTGATTGGGGTAAATGTGGTCGCATCTCGATACACCAATGTCTGAGCATTGGCCACTGGCAGCGCTGGTGCGAAGATCGGAAGTGGTTTGTCAGCAGGTCTTTGGCCAAATAGCTGATGAACCATCAAGCCGTACTGCATCACTCCTACATCTGCAACATGATCATGATGATAGTGAGATAAGAGCATGGCATCCAGCTCATAAATGGGCAAATGCTTACCTAACTGTGCAAGTACACCGCTGCCGCAGTCGAGTAGAATTTTGACACGGTCTGTCTCAATCAGGTAACCCGGAGTAGCACCCCCTGGGCCAGGATAAGGAGATTGATAGCCTAACACGGTAACGCGCATATTCGGTTCACTCCCTCTCATAGGATGGAATAAGGTGGGACAGGAGGTCTGAGATGCAAGGAACATGGAGAGCCGCATGGCAGATCGCTTTTACGTATATTGGGACAGTCGTAGGAGCTGGTTTTGCCTCTGGCAAAGAAATTGTAGAGTTCTTTGTTCAATATGGAACACAAGGCTTAGTAGGCATCATGCTGGCGACGATGCTGTTTATTTGGGCAGGCATCCGCGTCATGCTGATTGCCTATCGGATTCAGGCCGATTCCTATCAAGAAGTCAGCACCTATTTATTTGGGCATCCGTTTGGCACTGTATTTAATACCTTGCTTTTAACCGTATTGCTAGGTACTACCTCCGTCATGCTCGCTGCTACTGGCGCGATTTTTTGGGAGTCTTTTCGATTATCTCCTCAAATCGGCATTTGGTTTAGCATGATTTTGATTTTTTTCGTGACGAAAAAAGGGCTGTTTGCCATCCATCACGTAAACAGCATATTTGTTCCGATGCTCATTGGCTTTACGGTGCTCGTCTTTCTTTATACGAAGCCATGGTTAGATACGAATGTCGTCGTTGAATCGTTACGTCCTTGGGCATGGCTTAGTTCTCCCTTTTATTATGTTGCCTTAAATGTCACACTTACACAAGCGGTTTTGATTCCGATGGGCAGACAGAGTACGAGCGAGAAGCCTCTCATCCTGGGGGGAATCATAGGAGGGTTGGGAATAGGCCTTCTTCTCTTGCTCGCCTATGCTTCTCTGTCTGTAAAAATGCCGGGTATCCATCACGCGGAAATGCCCATGATTGCTGTGCTGCAAGGCTTGGGACCGACTATTCCCTTTTTGTTCTCCCTATTGGTGTATGCGGAAATTTTCTCGACTCTTGTGGCAAACGTATTTGGCCTAGCCCAACAGATTAGACAAGTTACTCCACTTCGAGGTCCGACTATTTTACTAGGGATTTTGCTGATTTGTTATTTGATCAGTTTTATCGGGTTTAGCTCGCTTCTCCGCTTCCTGTATCCACTCTTTGGACAACTGGTCGTCTTTTTCCTTGTCATGCTAGTGTACAGGCAGTGGCGCGATCGTATGTAATAAAAAAACCTCTCCCGTTAAGGAGAGGTTTTTCACTCTATCAAACTTAAGCAAATTCTTTAACCAATTTTTCGAAGTCTTCTTCAGACAAGCGAATGTCTTGGTTCACCAAACCTTGTTCTTTGAAGCCATTTACGAGAGCTTCGTAAGGTTTTTGCTCAGTGTTTTGGTAGATCAGACCTGTAATCAGACCTTTGTGCTGCATAGAGGTAGACATTGCTTTGATACGGTCATGTGGATCGTATCCTTCGATCGTGTCTACTGGTACGATGTTCTCTTTGAACCAGTCGTACGTATTTACCTTGTTGTAGGTTACACAAGGGCTGAATACGTTGATCAAGGAGAAGCCTTCGTGTTGGATACCTTTTTCAATCAGTTCAGTCAAGCCCTTCAGATCGCTAGAGAAGGATTGAGCAACGAAAGTCGCACCTACAGACAGCGCCAGTTCAACTGGAGAAATGGAGGACTCGATGGAACCTGCCGGTGTAGACTTGGTCACGAAACCAGTCGCGGAACGCGGGGAGGTTTGACCTTTTGTCAGACCGTAGATTTGGTTATCCATTACGATGTACGTAACGTTCATATTACGACGGATAGCGTGTACAGTATGGCCCATACCGATCGCGAAACCATCTCCGTCACCACCAGCTGCGATAACTGTCAGCTCGCGGTTCGCCATTTTCACACCTTGTGCGATTGGCAGGGAACGTCCGTGAATACCGTGGAAACCATAGCAGTTGATGTAGCCGGAAATACGACCAGAGCAACCGATACCGGAAACAACCGCCAGATTTTCAGGTTCCAGACCTACGTTCGCTGCAGCGCGTTGAATAGCCGCTTGGATGGAGAAGTCTCCACAGCCTGGGCACCAGTTTGGCTTAACGTTATTTCGAAACTCTTTCATAGTCGCCATGTTTTACCAGCTCCTTCACTTCAGCATAGATTTCCTTCGGCAGGAATGGGTTACCGTCATATTTAAGCACGGATTCGATTTTTTCAGCGTTTCCAACGTGTTGTTTGAGCAAGCTTGTTACTTGCGCTTGAGCGTTGTGCTCAACAACAACAACTTTCTTCGCTTTGTCTACGAGTGCTTTGATTTCTTCAGTTGGGAACGGATGCAGCAAACGGATTTGTGCATGGTTTACTTTCATTCCCTCTTGTTCCAGACGGCCTTTTGCTTCTTGAATCGTACCAATTGTGGAGTTGATACCCACAACCAGAACATCCGCGTCAGCGTGAGGAGCATCTGCTGTTACAGCGCCTTTGAAGTTTTTCAGGACGCCTTCCATTTTGCGCATACGTTTATCCATTTGTTGAATACGGTTTGCAGCATTCTCAGATGGACGACCAGTTTGATCATGCTCAACACCAGTTACGTGGTGCAGACCGTATTTTTGACCTGGAATCACACGAGGAGAAACGCCGTCTTCTGTTACTTCATAACGTTTGAACAGGTCGTTTTGCTCTTTTTCTGGCAATTCTTGTCCAGCAAGCAGTTTTCCGCGACGGATTTCTACTTTGCTGTAGTCAAATGGAACAACGGTTTGTTTACCCAAGGACAGCGTCAAGTCTGTCATCAGGATAACTGGCAGTTGGTATTCTTCCGCAATGTTAAACGCTTCAACTGCATCGTAGAAGCACTCTTCTACTGTGCTTGGCGCGATAACTACTTTCGGAATATCACCATGCGTACCATAGATCATAGCATTCACATCGGATTGCTCGATTTTGGTAGGCATACCGGTAGATGGGCCACCACGCTGTGTGTTCACGATTACAACTGGTTGTTCCGTGATACCAGCCAGACCAATTGCTTCCATCATCAGGGACAGACCAGGACCTGCAGAAGCTGTCAAGGAACGAGCACCCGCGAAGTTAGCACCGATTGCCATCGTTACAGCAGCAATCTCGTCTTCTGTTTGGATAACAGTACCGCCCAATTTAGGCAGCTTTTTAATCAAGTATTCCATTACCTCGGAAGCAGGTGTGATCGGGTAAGCTGGCATGAAACGGCAGCCTGCTGCTACAGCACCCAGAGCGATCGCATCGTTACCGATGAGGAACAGTTGTTTTTGTGGATCAGCCTTTTCCATTTGGAACTCAGGGAGTTGACCACCAGTCAATTCATTTACGAAATCAAAACCGCGGCGAATGGCATCCATGTTCTTTTCAACCACTTTTTCGCCCTTGCGGAGGAACATATCTTCAACGATGGGACGGAAGCTTTCCACTGAAATGCCGAGGATGGCACTGGACGCACCAATCGACACCATGTTTTTCATCAGGGAAGTTCCCAGCTCATCAGCGATTTCAGTCAGTGGTACAGTGAAGAAGCGAACTGGCTTCAAGCCGTCCGGCAATTTTGGATTAAATTTCGCATCCGCGATAATGATACCGCCTTCACGCAGCTCATGCGCATTGAAATCGATCGTCTCTTGGTCAAACGCTACGAGAATGTCCAGATCGTCAGAGATCGCACGCATTGGCGTTGTGCTCACGCGAATTTTATTGTTCGTGTGTCCACCCTTAATACGGGAAGAGAAGTGACGGTAGCTATACAGATGGTATCCCATCCGGTTCATCGCCATCGAGAAAATCTCACCAGTACTCTCGATGCCCTCCCCTTGCTGTCCTCCAACTTTCCAGGAAAGTTGACTAATCATTCAGATTCCACCCTTTCAGTGACTGTGAGAAAAGCTGCCTATCACACCTTGAAAAGACTGATAAGATGTGACATTTCTGTGCATAGACAGTAACAATTGTAGTCCTGTCCATGTCAAATTGCAAGTGCTTTTACTCAACTTACTTTTGACCTGAATTTTAATGTTGAACTTGGTACATTAATATCCTCATGCTTTATTGTAGCACGTTTCCGAAAACACGCAACCAATTTCCTTGCACAAATTTCAATACTTCCGCCTCTTTATAACGTTTTAACAAAGCTTCTAGTAACTGGGAGTAATCTGCCGCAGATGCCATGTCTCCAAACGTCTCGGTAATCCCATCGAAATCCGAGCCAAAACCTACGTGGTCTACGCCACCCAACGCGCAGATGTGATCTAAATGGCGCAACAAGTCATCGATCCAAACCGTGCGCTTCTCCGATACGGTAAAGAAGTCTACAAACGTCAAGCCGATCGCGCCATCTTTGGCGATTAACGCTCGTATTTGCTCGTCCGTCAAATTGCGAGAGTGATGGCATAGGCTTCTCACATTCGAGTGTGAAGCGATCACTGGTGCTTTCGAGCATTCTAGTACATCCCAGAATCCTGGATCGGCCAAATGCGAAACATCAATAATCATCCCCAGCCGATTCATTTCATCAATGACTTCTCGTCCAAATGAAGTCAGTCCACCTGGATTCGGCTCTCCATTTCCACTCGCTAGGGCGTTGCCATGATTCCAGGTCAGCGTCATTCCCCGTACTCCAAGCCGGAACCACGTACGTAGCTGAACCAAACTCTCTTCTAATGCATGCGCGCCTTCTACAAACAGAATAGCCCCTTTCTGTCCCTTTAATACGCATTCAGCCAAATCTGCCTTTGTGAAAATGGGTCGGAATTTTTCACTCACCTCTTGATAAAAAATATCGATCATTTCTAGTACAGTATGAAAACGTCGTCCAAACGACACATGAGAAGGGACAAAACAGGCAAGCACTTGTATGTCTACATTCCCTTTTTCAAGAGCGGTAAAACCTGCTTGCAAGAGCTTGTCTTCTTTATAGAAGTCCAAATCGGGGTTCTGCCATAGCTTGCATAATACATCGCTATGCGCATCAAAGATTTTCATATGGAAACGCTCCTTCTCTTCGATCACTTCGGAATTCATACTTCTGGACAAACGAAAAAACCTGTTCATTCTTCGAACAAACAGGCAGGTGAAGCATTTGCAGTTGTATCATCTGGGTTCTACGATTAATTTGATTGCAGTTCGTTCTTCTCCATCAATCACGATGTCGGTAAAGGCTGGAATACAAATGAGGTCAACTCCACTCGGCGCTACGAACCCTCGTGCGATTGCTACTGCCTTCACAGCTTGATTAAGCGCCCCAGCGCCAATGGCTTGGATCTCAGCCGCTCCTCGTTCGCGAAGAACTCCGGCAAGGGCACCAGCAACGGAATTGGGGTTAGACTTTGCTGAAACTTTTAATACTTCCATCCTTTTTGAACCTCCCGTCTGATAGGAATCCTGTCATCATTAGAATGATATTCGCATAACCCCTAAAAATTCCTGCTAACTCGCTTGAAAGATTCAAAAAATTCTAATCTTATTCCCATTATTCCATAAACGGATGGTCAGAGTCAATTCTGATTCGTTCCATTTTTTTCGCATGCCCAGTCGTTTTATCTAGCGTAATCAACACCGCATTCAACTGCGCAGGGTCTGGCGCTACCTCAAAGCGAACAGGGAGCTGCGTCAAAAACTTCTTAATAACAGCTTCGCGTTCCATCCCCAAAATACCATTACTTGGGCCACACATTCCTACATCACACAAAAATCCGGTTCCTTGAGGCAAAATACGTTCATCAGCAGTTTGCACATGGGTATGAGTCCCCACGACCGCTGTTACCTTCCCATCGAGATACCATGACATTGCTTGCTTTTCCGATGTGGCTTCTGCATGAAAGTCTACAAAAATGAGCTTCGTACGCTTCCGAGCTTGCTCTACTAGCTTGTCAGCCATTTGGAACGGACAGTCGAGTGGTGGCAAGAACGTTCGCCCCATCAAGTTAATAACGGCTAGTTCCCCTTCAGGTTGCTTGATATATGTAATCCCTTTTCCAGGAGCCCCTTCCGGGAAGTTCGCAGGTCTGATCATCCGCGGCTCATCATCAATAAAATCGAAAATTTCTCTTTGATCCCACGTATGATTCCCGAGCGTGATCGCGTGAACACCCCACTCGAAAAGCTCCTTGGTAATTTTCTCTGTGATCCCGCGACCATGCGCAGCGTTCTCTCCATTCGCTACGATAAAGGTAGGGCTGTATTTTCGTTTCAATAATGGCAAATATGTTTTCACGATCTCTCTGCCAGGCGAGCCCATAATATCTCCAATGAATAACAACTTCATTACCCAATCACCTCATTGCTAGTATACACAATTCCTCTGCTCAGTAGAAAACTTGACTTCGTCGAGCATTTGGTGTGCTACAAAAAAAGTAAAGTGGCACGCAGCCACTTTACTTTGCATACTCAACTGCCCGTGTTTCACGGATAACCGTTACTTTAATATGACCTGGGTAGTCAAGTTCATTTTCAATTCGTTTCGTGATATCCCGTGCCAGACGGGTAGCTTCCGCATCGTCAATCTTATCAGGTTGAACCATCACGCGAATTTCGCGTCCTGCTTGAATCGCATAAGACTTTTCTACGCCATCGAACGACTCAGAGATTTCTTCCAGTTTCTCCAAACGTCTGATATATGTTTCCAATGTCTCACGGCGTGCACCTGGGCGTGCGGCAGACAGAGCGTCGGCAGCTCCCACGAGCATAGCAATGACGGAAGTTGGTTCGGTATCACCGTGATGAGACGCAATACTGTTCACTACAACGTGATGCTCATTGTACTTCTTAGCCAGTTCTACACCGATTTCAACGTGTGAACCTTCTACTTCATGGTCAATCGCTTTTCCGATATCATGCAGCAAACCTGCACGTTTGGCCAGCTTCACATCTTCTTTCAGTTCTGCCGCCATCAAACCGGCGAGATGTGCCACTTCCATAGAGTGCTTCAGTACGTTTTGACCGTAGCTTGTACGATAACGCAAGCGTCCAAGAATCTTGATCAGGTCTGGATGCAAGCCGTGAACGCCTGTTTCGAACGTTGCTTGCTCACCGTATTCACGGATTCGCTCGTCTACTTCGCGACGCGCTTTTTCCACCATTTCCTCGATGCGAGCTGGGTGAATGCGACCGTCTGCGACCAGTTTATCCAACGCTGTCTTGGCGATTTCCCGACGAATCGGGTCGAAGCCAGACAGGATGACTGCTTCTGGAGTATCGTCAATAATCAGATCGATACCAGTCAACGTCTCCAGGGCACGAATGTTACGTCCTTCGCGTCCGATAATACGTCCCTTCATCTCATCATTTGGCAGCGTAACCACAGAAACGGTTGTTTCTGCTACGTGGTCTGCTGCACAACGTTGAATGGAGGTCGTAATGATCTCACGAGCACGCTTGTCCGCTTCTTCCTTGGCCTGAGTCTCAATCTCCTTGATCATCACAGCCATTTCGTGACGGACGGTATTCTCCACATCAGTGAGAATGATCGTCTTCGCCTCATCCTGCGTCAAGCCGGAGATTCGTTCTAGCTCTGATACTTGCTCTTTATATAAGTGCTCTACCTTGCTTTGCAGTTCTGCGATGGCACGGTCACGCTCAGACAACTCTTCTTCTTTGCGCTCCAACTGTTCCATCTTGCGGTCCAACGATTCTTCTTTTTGTAGAATTCGTCGTTCCTGACGCTGGATCTCATTGCGTCGCTCACGCAATTCGGTTTCCGCTTCAGATCGAAGTTTGAACACTTCATCCTTTGCCTCCAGCACCTTCTCCTTCTTAACGGCCTCGGCGTCCCGTTTGGCTTCCTCCACGATCTGTCGTGCAGCTTCTTCTGCACTGGAGATCTTCGCTTCCGCAATCGATTTACGAGTGAAGTAGCCAGCACCCAAGCCGATCAGCAGGGCAACGAGCACAATGACAACAGTAATTATAGGATCCATAGGCTTTTTCGTTTCACCTCCTTATTGTAAGACATCTCCCCGCTTTCCAAGCATTTGTTTTTCATGGAGTGCTCTCACATTTGAACATTCGGCTAAAAAACAAGACCGATTTTACTCGGTCCGCTGAATCCGTACTGCTTTCGCACGGTTTTTCAGTTGTTTCATAGGCAACGAGTGAGCAAATCACAAAAAGTTATGATACACCAAGTAAATACAAACCTATTTTATTATTTGTGAACAAGAATTGTCAAGATCATGCAAATAGAGTTGGCGCTAACTATCGCTTCTATGACGCAATTCTTCACGCATTTGTTGAATGATCGCATGGGAGAATCCCTTGCGCATCAGCATGGACAGCAGCTTGCGTTCTTCATCGGGGTTCGGTACACCCTCTATGCGTCGCACCTTCTTCTCTATCAATGCGCGAGCAGCATCTAGTTCAGCCTGCCTAGACACGCCACGTACTGCGTCCTCTACAATCGCTCTGTCCACTCCACGCTGGGTAAGCTCCATACGCAGCATATACGGGCTCCTCGGCTTCAAACGCAATCGCTCGTCTACCCATTGCTTCGCAAATGCTTCATCATCGATGTAACCGTGATCCTTGCAGCGCTGGCATATCTCTTCGGCAATCTGCGTAGAAAACCCCTTCTCTACCAAATAAGAATGTAGCTGACTGCTTGTCCGTGGACGTATGCCGAGGTATCGCAAAGCACCTAAATACGCTTTATGCTTTTCTTCTGCTATCAAGACTTCTCGGCAAAAAGCTTCATCTAATTCTGTTCCCTTAAATAGGTTGTACTTTACCAGTATGTCTTCGTGTACGGTAATGGCATACTCGCCTTCTACATCGATATGGTAGCGTTGCTTTTGTTTGATATCTCGATGAACGGCAGTGATCAGGCCGCTCTTCATGATGATTCACTCCTTCGCAAAGCTAAAATAACAGCCTGTCTCATCGACAGGCTGCTGTTTTACTTTCTTACTCCAGATCAAATGTAGGCTCTTCATCTTGCTCTGGGTCATGCTCTGCCTCTACTTCTGGAACAGAGCCAGGGTTCAGGCTGAAGTATTCACGCACTTTCGTTTCAATCTGTGATGCAATGTGCGGATTTTCCTTCAGGAAGACCTTCGAATTTTCTCTACCTTGGCCGAGACGCTCTTCGTTGAAGGAATACCAAGCACCACTCTTTTGCACGACGTCAATCTCAGAACCGATGTCGAGAATGCTACCTTCTCTGGAAATACCTTCACCGTACATGATGTCCACTTCTGCAACCTTAAATGGTGGAGCCACTTTATTTTTGACAACTTTGATCTTCGTTTTGCTACCCAAAATGTCGTTACCGACTTTGATAGATTCCGCTTTACGAACATCCAAACGAACACTCGCGTAGAACTTCAAAGCGCGTCCACCTGGAGTTGTTTCCGGGTTACCGAACATAACTCCCACTTTTTCACGAAGCTGGTTGATGAAGATTGCAATCGTTTTGGACTTGTTGATGGCACCAGACAGCTTGCGGAGTGCTTGGGACATCAATCGTGCTTGCAAACCTACGTGGGAATCTCCCATCTCACCCTCGATCTCTGCTTTTGGCACGAGTGCCGCAACGGAGTCGACTACAATAATGTCTACCGCACCAGAGCGCACCAGCGCTTCCGCGATCTCCAAAGCTTGCTCACCAGTATCTGGTTGGGACAACAGCAATTCGTCGATGTTCACACCCAGCTTCGCAGCGTAAACCGGATCCAAGGCATGCTCAGCATCGATAAACGCAGCCTGTCCACCTTGTCTTTGCACTTCTGCAATCGCATGAAGTGCTACTGTTGTTTTACCAGAAGACTCAGGTCCGTAAATCTCAATAATCCGTCCACGTGGGAATCCGCCCACACCCAGTGCGATATCAAGAGCAAGCGCTCCGCTCGATACAGTAGAAATCTGAACGTTGGAAACTTCCCCCAACTTCATAATGGAACCTTTTCCGAATTGCTTTTCTATTTGACGCAATGCACTCTCCAAAGCTGCGCGACGATCTGACAAATGGTACACACCCTTTCAATTTTTCGCTTCTGTTTTGCTTGTCTTCATCATACCTCGAGACAGAAGTGTTTGCCAAGTATTTTTTACGAACAAATATTCGCATCATAAAAAAGCAGCCATTTCCTGGTTGATCCCAGTGAAATGACTGCTTTGTGTAATGCTTTCTAATTAGGAACGCTTCGCTCCGCGAGGCTTTGCAGGCTCCAGATTGATTCGTTTTCCGTTGATACGTGTTTGACGCAGTGACTCATATACGAATGCCGCTACCTCTTCTGGAACCTCAACAAATGTGAAGTTCTCGAAAATGTCGATGCGACCTACTGATTTTCCTGGGATACCCACAGATTCAGAGATCTCTCTTACCAGATCCTGTGGCTTCATGTTCGCATTTCGACCTACGTTCAGGAAGAAGCGAACCATGCCTTTTGCTGCACCCGTCTCACCAAAGTTGTATGCTTCTACTTCCTGCCCTTGTCCCGCTTCGGTATGGAATGCCAGGTGCAATGCAGCAGCAGCTACTTTTTCAGCCGGGTATTGACCTACGAGAGCATCCGCTACTTTTTGATACATATCCGCGATTGCATCGCTTTCCAAAAGGCTAGTCAACTGTTCACGCAATTGTTCTTGTTTACGCTCAGCCACTTCCTCCAGGGAAGGAACATTGCGAGAGAGAACTTGTGCTTTTGTCTGCTTTTGGATAAACATCATTTGTCTTACTTCACGAGGCGTAACCAGCGTCATCGCAATTCCTTTGCGACCTGCGCGACCAGTACGGCCGATACGGTGTACGTAGCTCTCAGAGTCTTGTGGAATATCGTAATTGATTACGTGCGAAACGTTTCCTACGTCGATACCGCGTGCTGCTACATCTGTCGCGATCAGGAATTCAATCGAGCCCTCACGGAACGCATTCATGACCTTGTCACGTTGTGCCTGTGACAAGTCGCCATGCAAGCCGTCAGCAAGGTATCCACGGGATTGCAGCACTTCGGACAACTCATCTACTCCGCGCTTAGTACGGCAGAAAATGATACCCAGCTCAACATCCTCACTGTCCAAGATACGGCAGAGGCTCTCTACTTTGTTACGGTCAAACACTTTGTAGTATACCTGTTCGATCAATGGTGCCGTTACTTCTTCACGGCTCACCGCGATCGTTTGCGGCTGTTTCATGTAACGGGTAGCCAAACGCTTGATTTCTGGCGGCATCGTCGCAGAGAACAGCAAGGTTTGACGCTCTTCTGGCATATGATTGATGATCGTCTCGATATCTTCGATGAAGCCCATGTCCAGCATTTCATCCGCTTCATCCAAAACGAGGGTATGTACGTGATCCAGCTTCAATGTTTTGCGACGCAAGTGGTCCATGACACGGCCAGGAGTACCTACAACGATTTGTACACCTTGACGCAGTGCACGAATTTGATGTCCGATCGATTGTCCGCCATAGATTGGCAGCGTACGAACTTTGTTGTATTTCGAGATACGCAAGAGCTCTCCCGCAACCTGGATAGCCAGCTCACGAGTCGGGGTCAGCACGATCGCTTGTACACGATTGGCAGGCGTAATCTTTTCTACAAGTGGAATCCCGAATGCAGCAGTCTTACCAGTACCTGTCTGTGCTTGACCAATCAGGTCACCGCCATCCAGAACTTTTGGAATGCAAGCTGCCTGAATCGGTGATGGCTCCTCGAAGCCCATATCGTGAATTGCTTGCAGAATAGATTTATGTAAAGGAAAATCGGAAAAAATCGTCATGAAAAAAATCACCTTTCTTTTTGCATTTGCAGCGCATAAAACAACGCGTATTTAGCAGCACGCCCAACGATTGCATGCCTTCTTCCGGCAAGGCGCAGCTCTTTTACAACTGTGGGTATTCCTTCAGCCGCGATCCCTACGTAAACAAGGCCAACAGGCTTGCCCTCGGAAGGATCGGGTCCAGCCACTCCCGTAACAGAAATCCCGTAAGTAGCTCCCAGCTTTTCTCGTACATGTTCAGCCAGCAATTGAGCTGTTTTCTCACTGACTGCCCCATCTGTTTGCAAAATGGAATCAGGTACTTCAAGCAGTTGATTCTTCACTTCATTAGTGTAGCAGACTACCCCTCCACGAAACACTTGCGAGCTTCCTGGCACAGAGGTAATCAACGAGGCAATCGCTCCTCCTGTGCAGCTTTCTGCACAAGCAATCGTCTCATTTCTCTTTTTCAGCTCAGAAACCAGCACGTCATGCAGCGACGAGCTCTCGCCCATCCCGTACATATACTGGCCAACACGGCTGAGAATTTCTTTTTCTACAGGCAAGATTAGGGATTCCCCTTCTTCGACTGTAGCAGCTCTTGCCGTAATGCGCAGCGTTACCTCGAATTCTTTGGCGTATGGCGCGATCGTTGGATTGTCCTGCTTTTCGATCAGATCGAGCAGTTTTTCCTCCAAAGCGGATTCGCCTATTCCGTAGAACCGGAGTACATGAGAATGAAACACTTGTTTTTCGGGGAGCAAATCGGTTAAGTAAGGCATCACATAATTCTCTACCATTGGATACAGCTCGCTTGGTGGTCCAGGCAACAGCACGAACGTACTACTGTCATGACGGATCGCCATCCCCGGCGCCATCCCGAAATCGTTGGAGAATACATGGCTGCTAGAAAGCACCAGTGCCTGCTTACGATTGTTCTCCGTCATGACAATCCCACGTTGCGAAAAGAATTTTTCGATTCTCTCCATGGCCTCTGAATTCGTTTCCAATCCAATGCCTACATGCCCCGCCAAGGTTTCTTTCGTCAAATCATCTTGAGTCGGCCCTAGCCCACCCGTGAAAATGACGAGATCAGATCGTCCTGATGCCAATCGAATCACTTGTAGCAATCGCTCCGTGTTGTCTCCCACAACCGTATGAAAGTATACTCCCACGCCAATTTCCGCCAGCTTCCGAGAAAGAAACTGTGCGTTGGTGTTAGCGATCTGGCCTAACAAAAGTTCGGTACCTACCGCGATAATCTCCGCTCTCATCTTCCTCATCCCATTCTCTTTGAGAGTAGAAAAGCCTCTAAACTAATAGTTTATCACTTGCAAACGCTCAAGAGAAGAGTCTTGTGAAAAAAGAGACCAATACCCGCATTACGAGTATTGGATCACGTTACGATTTTTCGCAAAGTAGTCGTACCCGGAGTAAATCGTGATGATCACCATCGCCCAAGTAGCTACTTCGTCGAACGGAATGCCGAAGAACTCAAATGGGAAGTTGCGAATCATGACAGCCGTAATTGCTACGATCTGCACCCATGTTTTCAGTTTACCCAATGCACTCGCCGCAATTACCTGTCCTTCTGCCGCAGCAACTAGCCGTAGACCAGTTACCGCAAACTCCCGGCTGATAATAACAATCGCAATCCACGCTTCCAAACGTTGCATCTCTACGAGCGAAATGAGTGCTGCAGAAATCAACAGCTTATCAGCAAGCGGGTCCAGAAACTTCCCCAAGTTCGTCACGATTTTTTTCTTCCTTGCAATATAACCGTCGAGTCCGTCCGTACTGGCTGCTAGGATAAACACCAAAGCCGCAATCAGCTCGTTATACGTCATCGTCAGGCTGCCAATCGAAAATGTCCCGATGTTGTAACGCACCAGCAGAAAAAACATAACTACCGGCACCAGAAAAATCCTGGCGAGGGTGATGCGGTTGGCGAGATTCACCTAGACTACCTCCCCGGCTAAATCGTATTCATAGGAGTGTGTAATTTTTACTTTTACGATGGTGCCCAGTTCGCCTTTAAATCCAGTGACGAATACTTCACCATCGATTTCCGGAGCGTCATATTGTGTTCTACCTACATAAATATCGTTACGTCCTTCGTAACGTTCAATCAAAACTTCCAGAACTTGACCAACAAAGCGTCCATTGCGATCTCCGGCTACTTCACGCTGAATCTCCATCAGCATGTTCGCACGTTTTTCCTTAACCTCTTCGTCTACGTGGTCAGGCAGACGGGAAGCTGGAGTGTCATCCTCGTTGGAGTAAGTAAACACACCCAGTCGATCAAAGCGGATATCCTTCACAAACTCGCTCAGGCGCTCAAAGTCTTCGTCAGTTTCCCCCGGGAACCCTACGATCAAAGAGGTACGCAGTGCCACATCTGGAACCTGCGCGCGAATTTTTTCTACCAGCGCACGAATGTCCGTCTGTCTTCCAGGGCGACGCATTCTTTTCAAAATATGGTCTTCGGAGTGCTGCAAAGGCATATCTACGTATTTGCACACTTTTGGATTGGTAGCAAAGGTATGGATCAATTCATCCGTGAAAAATCCAGGGTATGCATAGTGAAGACGAATCCACTCGATGCCCTCGACTTCTGCCAGACGGTTTAAAAGCTCGGGAAGCATCAGCTTTCCATCGTAAATATCCGTTCCGTAGTTCGTAGAATCTTGTGCGATCAGACTTACTTCTACGATACCTTGTGCAGCCAGATGACGCGCTTCTTCTACGATCGACTCAATGGTACGACTGCGGAATCCCCCACGCATCAAAGGAATCGAGCAGAACGTACAGGCGTTGTCGCAACCCTCGGCAATTTTAATATATGCGGAGTATGTGCCTTGTTTTACTTTCCGCTTCACTACATCTTCGTACGTAAAAATGGGATTTCCTACAAAAATCGGTCGCTTGCCCTCAAGAGATTCTTCGATAATACCTGTAATCGACATAAAATCGCCTGTTCCGACAATGCCGTCCACCTCAGGAATCTCATTCAAGATATCCTCTTTGTAACGTTGTGTGAGACAGCCTGCCACCACAAGCGATTTCAGTTTGCCGGATTCCTTCAATTCACCCATTTCCAGAATCTTGTTTACGGATTCTTCCTTGGCTGCATCGATGAAACCGCAGGTATTGACGATAACCACAGTTGCTTCTTCCGGGTTATCAACCAGTTCATAACCTTTTTCATCTATCAGATGGGCCATCATGTCCGAATCAACGAGATTCTTTTCACAGCCCAGCGTTACAATCGCTACTTTTTCACGCGTGCCTACCTTCTCTGTCATCTTTTTTCCTCCAATTGGTCACACCAACCCATATTACACCTATCCAGTATAATATAAGCCTCAAGGAAGTGTCAAAACAGAGAAAAGTACAAAAGGCAAGCATATGCTTGCCTACTGGGTGACCGCCTCTTTTACTTTCATCGTAATATTGGACGGCATTGACTTCATTTTAGACGTGTCTACCAAGACTCCGTTAACCTTCAATTCCACTACAGTCGGTTTACCCAAACGAATATAAGCGGATTTCCCCAGCTCAATCGTTTTTTCCTGATCCTTCTTGAGCGTGCCCTGCTCGACATACGTTTTGCCTTTTCCTTCCGAAATACCAAACCAGCTTGTTTCTTCTTTCACCTTCAGATAAACCGTGATTTTTTCTCCACCTTGCAAGGAATAGTTATACATCGATCCTTGCTGCGATTCGAATGTGATGGTTGCCTGAGGAGTATCCGTAACGGACTCAGGTGGGTTTGTTCCTGTTTCGGGAGTCGGTGTGGTAATAGCAGGAGGCTTCGGTTGTTGAGCAATCGGGGATGTTGACGCTCCACCACCATTGCCAGGCGTGACAATTTCAGCTCCAGGGTTAACTGCTCCACCCGGCATTGGCTGAGTCATCTGACCTCCGTTGTTGTTGACAACAGCGAAATAAATAACCCCGAAAATCAAGGCAATAAACAATACGAGCAAGGTTTTGGTAACCCATCGCCCCGCTTGTAATGGATTGTTCGCTGAAGCAACTCGTCTGCGACGCAGTCGTTCTACTTGCTCTGTAGGTGGCTGGGCCGGCAAATCGGACTGAAAGTGAGTCAGGATGTGGTTCGGGTCTAGACCGACAGCTTCCGCATAACTCTTTATAAATGCACGCGCGTAAAAGTGGCCAGGAAGTACGTGAAAATGACCCCTTTCAATGGCTTCCAAATATCGCCGCTGTATCTTGGTGATACGTTGGATGTCGTCGAGCGTGATTCCTTTTTCTTCGCGGGCCCTTTGTAGGACTTGACCTAGCTCAGACACAGCTGCCCCTCCTTAATTCATTTCGAAATTATCAAAGCCGCGATTGTTGATAAGCTCATATGTAATCTCTTCATCCGGATGATGACGCAGCTCAATAATGTAATGGAAATCATCAAGTTGGTACTCTGATTCCCTTACGAATATATCCGGATGCTCAATGATCTTTGCGGCAGGAAAGTTCATAATCTCCCGTAGCAAGGTAAAGTGCTTTTCTGTCGATCGCAGCGTTGAGACAATTCCATCTATCAAATATACATGATCAGTAGACATTTCATCAATGGCTAAGGAGCTACGCACCGTCTGGCGCAACAAAGTAGAGGAAATGAATGTCCAACGTTTATTGGCGGATACGCTGGCTGCAATCATAGATTCTGTCTTCCCTACGCGAGGCATGCCACGAATCCCGATGAGCTGGTGACCTTCCCTCTTCAGGATTTCTGCCATGAAATCGACCAGCAAGCCCAGCTCCTCACGAACAAAGCGAAATGTTTTTTTGTCCTCGCTATCCCGTTCAATATAGCGACCGTGGCGTACAGCCAATCGATCCAGCATGGTCGGGGGACGTAACCTCGTTATGGTTATGTTGTCCATTTTTTGCACAACGTTGCGCAAAACCTCCATTTTTTCATCATCATCGGTCAAGAGCAGCATACCTCGACGCATGGTATCCACACCATTGATCGTCACGATATTGATGTTCAACATCCCCAGAATAGAAGATACGTCCCCTAAGAGACCGGGACGGTTACGGGCAATCTCATACTCCATGTACCATTCTTTCTTCGCTTCCATATGCAATCCTCTCCGCCAACCAGAATTCTCTTCTTATGTAGTATATCACGTTCGTTTCATTCGACAATCGCGAAAAGAAAAATCCCCAAAAGTAGGGGATTTAAATGGCTAGCTGCCAGCGTTCGCGTCATTGCGATTCTGAACAAGCTTCACCATGAGTGATGCCAAAGCTTGTTGCTGCTGTTGATCACCTGCGTCCCACAGCTGTTTCAACAGACGCTCCTGATCGTTTTTCGGGTCTACTTGCTCAGACAGATAGCTACCGATTTGATAAGCTACATTTTGAAGCGTATCGCTTTCCATCCCGGCTTGTTTCGCTTGTTCTACCCGATCTCCGAGAAACGCTTTCCAGTCGCTGAAATTGTCAAGAATCGACATAGGGAAATTCCCTCCTTTTGTACGTTGCGAACAGATTTGCTGCCCACACAAAAGGTAGAATTCCATCATTTCTCGTATTTTATTCATGCATACTGCTCTTCTACGTGTACCATCCACCGTTTGGACTAATCACTTGACCCGTCACATAACTGGAATCCGCCGAAAGCAAAAAGCGCACGACTGCGGCTACTTCATATGGTTGTCCGAGACGGTTGGCAGGTATTTCTTCCGCGATCATTTCCATTTCATCTGGTGCAAAACGCTCCATCATACCACCAGCAATTGCTCCAGGAGCGACTGCATTTACCGTGATTCCGTTTGGGGCCATTTCCTTTGCCAGGGCTTTGGTGAACGTATTGATTGCTCCTTTGGTCATGGAATACAGCACCTCACATGAACCGCCTGTCAGCCCCCAAATGGAAGAAATGTTGACGATGCGCCCATACCTTGCACGCAGCATAGCTGGAGCAGCAGCTTGGCAGACCAAAAAAGCAGATCGAACATTGAGTGCGATGAGCTCATCGAATTTCTCGACAGTCACATCCGTAAATAAGCCGACATCATCCACTGAGGCGTTGTTTACGATCAACAAAGGTGCAACCTGTATCTGTGCAAACATAGCCGCAATTTGCTGTGGATCCCGTAGATCAGCTTGGAGGATGCCGTACGGAACGCCCCTCTCCTGGCATTTTTGCACCAACGGCTCCAATTTTTCTATATTTCGATTGTAATGCAGATAAAGGGGAACCCCCGCATCAATCAGGTAGGTAGCGATCGCCTGCCCGATCTCTCCGGACGCTCCCGTAATTAACGCCCATGGCGTCTCTTGCTTGAACATGAATACATTACTCCTGTGGCGAAGCGGAACGAACGATGGAAACAGCCATCTGCTCGATTAAAAAATGCTCCTTCAAACGTTTTTCCACATCTTCGCGTGTGATCGACTCCAACGTCGGCACAACGGAAAACAAATCATTTCCGTTAAATTTGAAGCTGGTAAACTGGTTAGCGATAAACTCTACGGAGTTTAGAGAACGCAGGAAGTTTCCGATTTTTTTACGCTTTGCACGCTCAAAATCATCCTGGGCTATACCGTTTTGCTTCAACTGTTCGATTTCTGCTTTGATCGTTTCCACTAAACGCTCTGGATCAGGTGTATCTCCACCAATGATCGTATACGCATAATTCTGCTCACTACTGTAGTCAAAATCAAAGCTTTCCGTGATCAGCTCGCTGTCATACAAACGCTCATAGACAGCGGAGCTTGTGCCGAACGCGATGTCCAATACCAGTTTAGTAGTCAACTCGCGTTTTAACAAGGCTTCCTTGGTTAGACCGTTTTCCTTTTCCTTGATTCCAATCATGCATTTGGGCAAGCCAACTGTTAGAAACGCTTCTACTTTTGCTTCCGCTGGAGCTGATGGCTCTTCAGGAAAAACGCGTGTGATTTGTGGCGCAGGAGGAAACTCCTTTGCTCCCTGATTTTCTCGAATGAGCTTCATGATCGCTTCTGGCTCGAAGGAGCCCACCACCAATAGGAGCATATTGGCTGGATGATAAAACGTTTCATAGCACTGATACAAATATTCTTTTGTAATATGAGAAATCGTCTCGATCGTACCCGCAATCTCAATGTTAATCGGATACTTTTGGTACATGGCCTTTAAGAGGTTCATGTACACCTTCCAGTCAGGATTGTCATCGTACATGGTAATTTCCTGGCCGATGATTCCTTTTTCCTTTTCTACACTGGCATCTGTAAAATACGGGTCCTGTACATAGTCGAGCAGCAGATTCAGATTGTCATCTAGCTTATCTGTGCACGAGAACAAATAAGCCGTACGATTGAAGCTCGTGAACGCATTGCAGCTCGCCCCATTTTTACTGAATTCGTGCATGACATCGCGATCTTTTTTCTCAAACATTTTGTGCTCAAGAAAATGCGCAATGCCGTCAGGAACATTGATTTCTTCCCCGCTTCGGGTGCGGAAATGGCTATCAATGGAGCCATAGCGCGTAGTGAACACAGCGTATGTTTTGCTGAAGCCTTGTTTGGGAACCAAATAGACTTGCAATCCATTTTGGAGAGCTTCATGATATACCGTTTCATTTACTTGTTCAAAGACAGTGGTCTGCATCTTATGCCTCTCCCTTCTTGTCCCGTAGCAGATAAATCGTGTCGATCGTCACCTTGCTCGCTACTTTCTTGATATCCTCAATGGTCGCTTGGTTGATCCCCGCCAAAAGCTCTTCAATTTTCCGAGGACGTCCGCTAATTACACCGTTGTACGTAAAATCAATCATGCCGCGAGCACTGTCCAGCAGCTCACGGAACTGGTTAGACAAAGTCGCCCGCGTCTGACTCATCTCCTCTTCCGTAATGGTTCCTTGTTGCATCAGTTCAAGCTGCTGCTTAATAATCTCAACCGCACGCTGATATTTGCTAACATCAATCCCAGACATAATCATGAGAATCCCTTTGTGACTCTCTAGCCTGGAAACGGCATAGTAAGCGAGACTCTCTTTTTCACGGACGTTGACAAACAGCTTAGAGTGAGGAAAACCGCCTAATATCCCGTTGAACAAGAGCAGCGTCGGGTAATCGTCATCCTTATAAGTGATCTGCGTGCGGCAGCCGATATTGAGCTTTGCTTGGTTGACATCCAGTCGATCGATCACTTCGCGTTCAGCTGATACATCCTTCGCCGTCGATGCGATCTGTAGTTCACCTACTTGGGAGCGCTCCAATGGGATATGCTTGCGAATAGCTTCGCTCACTTCCTGCTGATCAACATCGCCCACCACGAACATATTGATCGGATTCGTCGTCGTTACTTCTTTAAAATATTGATACAACTCCTGACCGGAGATCTTCGGCAAATCCATCACGCGCCCTTGGACGAGAAGAGCGAATGGTTCGCCTTTACACATTTCTTCTGTCACACGTTGGTTCGCATACTTCATTTTGTCGTCGATCAAACTCTCCATCCGTTTACGTAGCGTCTCTTTTTCCTGTGCCAAGTACTTTTCGGAAAAAGCGTTGTTTTGTACATACGGTCTAACGAGCATATCTCCTACGAATTCGATGGCCTGCTCCAAAAGAGAGGCTTCATTGGACAAATATTTTTCATTCGGGACTTCCATGTAAATTTGCAGGATTTGTCGCTCGCCTTTTTTGGTGACATCTACATCAAAAATGGCACCATACAGGAAATCCAAATGTGCTCGCAATAGCTTCGTTTCTGGAAAACGAGCGCTGGCACGTTTCATGACCATCGCAAGCAATGCTGTTTTCGTTACGTGCTCCTCCGATAGCGCCTGTTCAATCATCGTCACGATTGTCGTTGTCTTGAACTTTTCGGTTGGAAGGATATGTACGTTCATCCCATTGATTTGGGAGCTTTGAAATGCAATTTCGGTTGTAGAAGCAGTCATAGTCCAATCTCCCTTCTCCATCAGCTTACTCATACTCTTCTCTATTGTAACCAATTGTCAGGGCATCAAGCATCAGAATCTTCCATTATATATCCCAGTCCTTCATCCTATGCGCTCACGCAAGTCCCGTAATACGCAAATCACAGCGCTTCCATATGTACAAAAAAAGAGCGAACGACACCTTTTTACAAAGGGCGTTCACTCTTTTCCTTACATATCCATTGCATCCCACTCTCGAGGATCATCCGATGTGCTATGCTCTTCAACAAATCGACCACAATCAGACGAGAGACAGAGCATGCCATCCAACTGCTCATCGTGAAAGGGCAAGCCGTGGCTTCCCCCACAGTACGGACAAGTCCACATACGAAGGGCCTCCTTTTATTCGTGAAGGTACTCCGTAGTAGTTTGTCCCAATATTAGAGGGGACTCTCCACTTTATTTTGCTCCCAAATCCGCAAGTAATCATACGGATCCATCGCTTTCCCCGTGCTGTTACGATAGAGGCCAAAATGCAGGTGAGGTTCAAACATTCCCACTGTACCAGTTCCACCGTAGCCTGTATCTCCAACAAAACCGATCAGTTGTCCAGGTTTTATCGTTTTCCCTACATACAATCCTGGTGCATACGCCTGCAAATGAGCGTAATACATCCGATATTGACCGTTCTCATCCGTAATGTTTACTCTCCAACCACCATACGTATTCCAGCCCACTTTGTTGATCGTCCCATCGGATACCGAGTAAATCGGCGTTCCTTTCGGTGCCATAATGTCGATGCCTTCGTGACTACGGACACTGCCGCTATTCGACTCCGTCCACTCTCGATCAGACCCGAAGCTATCCCCATACGGCTCATACCAGCTATTATCGTGGAAAGGAAACCGAAATTGGTTTCCAATCAATTGATCATCCGCAACTTTTGTGGCAAATGGATGCTCAGCTCGTTGTGCACCTTCTGGCAAAAATAAAATTTGACCCACCAGTAGCTCATCAGAAGAGAGAGGATTATTTTTCTGAATAGCACTCATGCTCGTGTCATGGCTAGCTGCAATTTTTGATAAGGTATCACCCTGTTGAACGACATACGGATTCAAAGAGTATTTCACACTTGCAGCCTTGTCTTCCACAGGTTTGGATTGTATGTATGCAACGGCCGACATCTCATCCCATTGAACTTGATAGCCAAAAGCCTCTGAGATAAACCGGATCGGAACAAGCGTCCGCTTATCCACAATGATGGGAGAGACATCCATCTTCAAGCGTTTTCCATCTACGTACGCAGCCTGGCTTCCAATTGTTAGGGTGATATGCTTGCCTTTTTTGTTGAGCAATACTTTTTGTGTTTTGGCTTCGTAGCTTACTTCTGATCCTGTTGCCTCCGCTACTATCCGGATCGGAACGAGCATGCGTCCATTTTGATGGATGGGCGATACATCTGATTGGACTCCCCTTCCATCGACAACGACAGAAATGACCGGTCCTGGTTCTTTTGCTGAAACCATTCCAGCGGATACTGCTATCATCAGGCAAAAGACAAAAGCGCCTAGAATCCTGTTCCATCGATAACTGCTGTACGTATGTAGACAGCGGTTCATCTTTTTCCCTCCCCACAGATAATTTGCAAAAACGGATAGGACCGTTTTTTTGCGGACCGCAAGCAGTCACAAAAATTATCGCACAGAGGAAGTGACAGGTTCTAGACGCTAAATATTGTCAACGAATGATTAACGTGATCCCGTATCGTAAGGTTTGCCGAGGGCCGCTGGAGCGCTGGAGCGCCCTACCAGACCAGCCATCACGAGAATCGTCAGTACGTACGGAAGCATGAAGATAAATTCAGTAGGAATGTAATTGGTCAATCCAAAGATTTGCACCAAAGACTTGATCGCTTGAGCGACACCAAAGAACAAAGCTGCTCCCATCGCACCCATTGGATGCCATTTACCAAAGATCAAGGCCGCAATCGCGATAAACCCTTGTCCGGAAACCGTATTATGGGAAAAGTTACTGGTTGTTGTCAAAGAAATGGTAGCTCCACCCAATGCAGCCAGCATACCACTGATCATAACAGCCGTGTATCGCATTCTCTTTACATTGATCCCTACTGTATCAGCAGCACGCGGATGCTCACCAACTGAACGCAAGCGCAATCCGAATGGTGTCTTAAATACAATATACCAAGTAAGGAAAACGGCAATGAAAGCTAGATAGCTAGTAGGATACGCCTCAAAAATGGCATGTCCGATGTACGGAATTTCACTCAATCCAGGAATACTGAATTTGTTAAACACAGTGTTCAACGTTGTTGTCTGACCTGCTCCGTCGAAAATAATTTTGGTCAGGTAAATGGAAAGCCCAGCTGCCAGGAAGTTCAGGGCCACACCACTGACGGTCTGGTCTGCTTTAAATGTAACAGAAGCAACGGCATGCGGGAGGGCAAAAATAGAACCGGCAATCCCTGCCGCAATAAATCCGACCCACGGTGCCCAAGCACCCAGTGAATCTTGGAAAGCATAGGTCATTACGGCACCAGTAAAAGCACCGATAATCATCATACCTTCTAGCGCAATGTTCACGACACCAGAACGCTCGGAGTACAGTCCACCCAATGCGGCAAAAATCAAGGCAGTGGAAAACACGATGGTATCATGAACGAGGTTGCTGAGAATTAATCCCCAATCCATCAGTGTCCACCTTCCTTTTTCTTCATCAAGATCGGCTTAACGAAAATTTTCACGATGCCATGTGCAGCAACGAAGAAAATAACAGAAGCAATCACGACACGAATCAACTCAAACGGTACACCCGCACTAAACTGCATGCCGCTCGCACCAAATGTGAGAACCCCAAACAATATAGCAGCAAGGATAACCCCGAATGGTGTATTTCCGCCAATCAATGCTACCGCGATTCCATCAAAGCCATAGCCCGTATGCTGCGTCATGATCGCTTGATAGTGGAATACGCCCAAAATCTCAGTAGCTCCACCAATTCCTGCAAACATACCACCAATGAACATGGCCTTTACAACATTACGATTCACGTTCATACCAGCATACTCAGAAGCATGCGGATTCAAACCAACGGAACGCAATTCAAAACCAGATTTTGTTTTCCAAAGAATGATATAGAAGAAAATAGCTGCGAGTACGGCAATCAGTGTACCCCAGTGTAAACGAGCATTGTCAAACATTTCGGCCAGCCATCCAATGGTAATGATCGCAGAATCCTTTACTTCTTCGGATGTTTGTTTGCCTGCTGGAATAAAGAAAGCATTCATGACCCAGTTTGCAAAGTAAAGAGCTACCCAGTTCAACATGATGCTGGTAATAACCTCATTGACACCACGAGCTGCTTTCAAATAACCGGCAATGGCACCCCACAAGCCACCTGCTACAGCACCTGCAAGGATAGCAAGTGGAGCATGAATGATAGCTGGAAGGTCAAACGAAACACCTACGACAGTAGAAGCAATCATCCCTACGATAAATTGACCTTCTGCCCCGATATTAAAGAGACCTGTACGGAATGCAAACGCCACAGCCAAACCTGTAAAGATCAAAGGCGTAATTTGACGAATTGTTTCACCAAAGTTATACGCGCTTCCAAATACTTTTTTAATCAAAGCCGTATAGGCATCGATTGGGTTAAATCCACCTGCCAGCATTGCGATTGCTCCAGTCAAAAGACCAAGAAGGATCGCAACGGCAGGAACGAGAAACGATTCTTTCGTGAAGACCGCAATAACTTTATTCATCGTTTCCCCCTCCTTGCATTACTTTTCCGCCGGACATCATCAAGCCGAGCTCTTGCTCCGTTGTCGATTTTGCATCGACAATCCCCACAATGGCTCCCTCATAAATAACCGCAATCCGGTCGGACACATTGATAACCTCATCCAGCTCCAAGGAAAGCAAGAGAACCGCTTTTCCCTGATCGCGTTGATCAATTAGTCTGCGATGAATGAATTCGATAGCCCCTACATCCAAGCCGCGAGTAGGTTGTGCCGCAATCAGCAAATCCGGGTTCT
>NZ_JABSUZ010000038.1:0-51273 GCF_013284345.1 Brevibacillus sp. MS2.2 | reverse complement strand
CAGCTCTTGTTCGAGACTGAGAAGTTCTTGTTTCCGTGCGTTGAGGTTTTGCGTGAGAGAATGCAGCTCTAACCCCTTAGCCTCGAGTGTTTGCTCATGATCGAGAAGGTCCTGCTCCCGTGCTTGAAGGTTTTTTTCCTGGGAATGCAGCTCTAGCTCTTTGGACTGGAGCTGTTGTTCTTGCGTCTGGAGGTTTTGAGCAAGGGATTGAAGGTCTTGCTCTTGTGTCTTAAGCTTTTGCTCGAGACCGAGAAGTTCTTGTTCCCGTGCGTTGAGGTTTTGTGTTTGAGAATGCAGTTCAAGCTCTTGGGACTGGAGCTGTTGTTCTTGCGTCTGGAGGTTTTGAGCAAGTGATTGAAGGTCATGCCCTTGTGTCTGAAGCTCTTGTTCGAGAACGTGAAGATCCTGCTCCCGTGCATAGAGGTCTTGCGTCAGAGAATGCAGCTCTAGCTCTTTGGACTCGAGCTGTTGTTCTTTCGTTTGCAGATTTTGAGTAAGGGATTGAAGTTCTTGGCCTTGTGTCTGAAGCTTTTGCTCGAGACCGAGAAGTTCTTGTTCCCGTACGTTGAGGTCTTGGGTTTGAGAATGCAGTTCTAGCTCTTTGGACTGGAGCTGTTGTTCTTTTGTCTCAAGGTTATGAGCAAGGGATTGAAGGTTTTGGCCTTGTGTCTGAAGCTCTTGTTCGAGAACGTGAAGATCCTGCTCCCGTGCATGGAGGTCTTGCGTCAGAGAATGCAGCTCTAGCCCCTTAGCCTCGAGTTTTTGCTCAAGAACGAGAAGATCCTGCTTCCGTGCAAGGAGTTCTTGTGCCTGAGAGTGCATCTCTAGTCCTTGTGCTTGTAACGCTTGTTCAAGATCGAGAAGTTCCTGCTGCTGTACTTGAAGTTCTTGTGTCTGAGAATGCAGCTCCAGCTCCTTAGCCTCGAGCTTTTGCTCGGTAACAAGCAGTTCTTGTTCTTTGGTCTGGAGGTTATGCTTTAAGGATTGCAGTTCTTGGCTTTGCCCCTGCAACGCTTGTTCAAGATCGAGAAGTTCCTGCTGCTGTGCTTGAAGTTCTTGTGTTTGAGAATGCAGCTCCAGCTCCTTAGCCTCGAGCTTTTGCTCGGTAACAAGCAGTTCTTGTTCTTTGGTGTGGAGGTTATGCTTTAAGGATTGCAGTTCTTGGCTTTGCCCCTGTAACTCTTGCTCAAGACTGAGAAGTTCCTGCTGCTGTGCTTGAAGTTCTTGTGTTTGAGAATGCAGCTCCAGCTCCTTAGCCTCGAGCTTTTGCTCGGTAACAAGCAGCTCTTGTTCTTTGGTCTGGAGGTTATGCTTTAAGGATTGCAGTTCTTGGCTTTGCCCCTGTAACTCTTGTTCAAGATCGAGAAGTTCCTGCTGCTGTGCTTGAAGTTCTTGTGTTTGAGAATGCAGCTCGAGCTCCTTAGCCTCGAGCTTTTGCTCGGTAACAAGCAGTTCTTGTTCTTTGGTCTGGAGGTTATGCTTTAAGGATTGCAGTTCTTGGCTTTGCCCCTGTAACTCTTGCTCAAGACTGAGAAGCTCTTGCTCCCGTGCTTGAAGAGCTTGTGTCTGAGATTGCAGTTCTAGCCCCTTCGTCTGGAGCTCTTGATTGAGAGTGAGCTGCTCTTGTTCTTTCGTTTGCAGGTGATCCGCTTGAGAATGCAATTCTAACCACTGCGTCTGAAGCTCTTGTTCAAGATCGAGAAGCTTCTGTTCCCGTTTTTGTAGGTGTTGCGTCTGAGCATGCAACTCTTGCTCAAGATCGTGAAGTTCCTGCTCCCGCTGTTCCCAATTTGCGCTTGTTTCTGTATGCTGCTGTAGGTCAGAGAGTGCCTGCTCTTCCCGTGCTCGTGCGTCCTCCAACTGCTGATTCAATGATTCAATTTTGGATAGTTGTTCGTGCTGCCTCATCTGCGCACTCTCAAACTCTTCATTTACATGATCCAAAGCTTGTTTCCATGTAAGCTGTTGCTGCTCCAGATGTGCGATCATGTCTAAATGCTGCTGGCGTTCATGCAGGATCTCCTCGATTTGACTCAGCTGCTGCTGATTTTGCTCGTGTAACTCTTTTTGCCATTGTGCCTCTTTTTGTTCGTAGCTTTGTACACGCCGCTGGAGTAATTCAATATGCTCGCGCAAGTGTGCTTCCTGTGCTTGATGTTTGGACATGATTTCTTCAAGGCGTGGACCTTTTCGTTGCTCTCTGATCTCAGTTTGCAAGCTGTCGATCGAACTCTTTAGTTTTGCCTCTGTTTCCTGGTGGTCGGTTATGGTATTTTCCCGTTGTTTCAGGAGACGTTCGTAGTAGTCGAGCTTGCTCTTCATTTCTTGAAGCATGTCTTGTGAATCGTTTAAGCGCTGCTTCCATTCTGCCCCTTTGCTGTCCAAATCGTGGAGGGTTTGGTTCAATTGTTCAAGCTGCTCTCTATATGCTCCGTTTTTTTGGGACGTTTCCTCTATCTGCTTCTGTAGGTGCCACACTTCTTGCATGAGTTGGTTTGCTTTGTCCTCGTAGTAGTGTGCTTGTTTTTTTAGCAGGAGGAGCTTCTCATTTTCTTTCGGCTTATTCGCATTGGAGATTCTCCTTTTGTACACAGTGTTGTCCTCCTTTTTCCGTCTGGCGTTCCCATATAGACATATGTACGGGGGAAGAATTGGTGCCTGTATTGTAGTGAAGGTTCATCTATAGAAAAAACGGGAGAAGTGCTGGTCTTCTCCCGCCTGATTGGAAACAAATATTTTTTTCTTACGGAGTGGTAATGACAATATCTCCGAACGTGATGCAATCGGCAACCAGTAATTGTTCGTCTGGAACGACTGTAATAGTGCCGCTGAAGACGAGGACACCAGCAGAGTCTGTGAGTGTCAGAATGATCACGTCTGGCAGGCCGATTCCTGTTTCGGCGAGTGTCAGAGAGTAGGTCAGCGTTTCTTGAGCGCCTGTTGCTGTGAATGTCCGTACACCAGTACCTGTTACGACCAGACCTGTCACAATTGGCAGGATAGGCAGTACGGAAATGCATGTCGGAGAGCTGATAGTCGTTGGCGAGAAGCTGAAGCTTTGATCACCAAGGACATCAGGCAGGAGAGCATCAAAGAAGTTAAAGGTAAACGAGCTGCTGGATGGATCGCAGCTTGGGCAGATATCTGCGATGAGCTGAATCGTACCGACGGCAACGGCGAGTGGGATACCAATAGAAATGGAGACGTTTGGTACCAACGCATTGACGGACGCCTGGCAATCGCAGTTGCGTACTGGGAAGATTGGTGGGCATTGTGGCGGGAATGTGATCGGCGGGCAACGGAAAGATGGCGTTGGCGATGGAATTGGAATGTTGTTTGGACGTGGAGCGCAGAATTTCGCCAATACTTCCAGTTTGACTTCTGCTTCTACCTGGATTTCTACGCAGACAATGACGTCGAGTTGAACCATGCCTCCGAGGAGAACAGTACCGGTCGGTGAGCACTCGAAAGCACTGATTCGGCACAAGATATTGTCCTCATCAAGCGGTTCAGGCAGGCAGAGAACGACTTCCTGATCGAATTGCACTGTCGTTGTGAATTCGCAGAGAGGTGTCCCGTCTGCGAAGACGCGAACGAGCACAGTGGCTCCGAACACAAAGCGAACGACTCCGACCCGAACAGTGGTCCCATTGACTGTAATGTTCTCGCGGCGAATACTGACGACTCTGCAAGTAGGACCAGGAGTAACTGGCTCAACGCAGGAGAGCGTGATATCTTGCCCTGCACGAATGGCAGCGTCTACCAGAGCTTGACAATCGTCGGGAAGGGCAATCTTGTTTCGGTAGCTGTTCGCTAATACTACCCAGTCATACACCTTATTGACGCGAATGCACTCTTCCTGCAGGTTGTTCGGTATAGGAGGAGTTGCTGTAGGCGTCGGTGTAGGGAGCTGGCGACCCATAATGGGCTTCACGTGATGTTTCACCGTAAGAATCCTTCCTTTCCTAGGGAGTTTGCTTTGCAGTTACATACTATGTGGGCAACGGGAGTTTGGCATGTTGAGCATGCGCCTATTTTTTAGGTCACTATCTTGTCAGAATGGAATATGAAATTTTTGAAAGAACCAATTGTCGTCGAATTTTCTTTGGGCAGAGTATCGAACACGCTGAGCGGCAGCCCCGCTAGTCAGCACATCATCCGCAATTTCACTGGCATTTGCGTAGAGCACAAGTTTTTTCGCAGCCTCAATCCGCTGCTCGCTAAAATGGCTGTACGCCATTCGAAGCATGTTGTAATAAATGTGCTCATGTGCAACTGTGTAAGGATGAACTTGCCTAAACAAATGCAAGATTTTTACGGATGGCTGGACCATACACGTATAACCGAATAGCCACATTTTGATGGAAAACTCGATATCTTCAAATCCCCATATGCGAAAACCACGGTCAAAACCCCCGACTTTCATAAAAGCTTCTCTAGTGACCAGGAAGCATCCCCCTGGTAATATCGCAACCTGTGCCGGGCCTGTTGGCTTTGGATACCAGGTGATCTCCAACTTTTGATTCAAATTTTGCCCATAACCAATTTTATGTGGCTCCGTCATGGAAGCGATTCCCGGAGCAACGCCATCTGCTTTTTTGGTAAGGATGAGCTCCATCATGCGATCGATCCAAAAGTTTTCAAAAGACAGATGGGCATCGCAAAAAATGAAGTAGTTGCCGCGGGCATGATTCACACCCAGGTTTCTTGCTGCTGCAGCACCAATGCCTTCTGTTGTGATTAATTTTATTTTTTCATTTTGCGCTTGGCCTTGTAAAAAGTGACAACCGTTATCTGTTGAGGCATCATCGACTACGATCACTTCATACGGATAGGTGGTTCTTGTATTTAAAAGGGAAGTGATGGTAGAACGCACATTGTCCCCCTCATTTTTTACAGGAATGATAATGGAGATTAGGGGCATTTGTGAGGTGGGCATATGACCACTCCTTTCTGTAGCATCGTATGCGCAAAGCGCTTCTTCGGAACAGTCATCGCCAAAAATGTTCACTTTGGACACTAGGCATTCATACAATATCGCGGACTGAAGGAAAGTGTCGTGAGGAGAGATGGAAATGGATGTTGAGGTATATTACAGTGGTCAACGTGGCGGGTCCATGCCGTATGCGGCTCTGCCAGCGTTTCGTTTATTTTGCAAGCAAAATGGCTTTCAATTGAAGTGGGATTCGACGAATAAAAGAGTGGACCTGGATTCGGGGTTGAAAGGTAAAGTTTGCGTCCTTTTTACAGGTATCTCTTCAGGAGGGACCGCCTACGAGTGGGAAGTATTGGGGAACGTTCAAAAATTTCTCTCTGATAGCGGGATGGAGGTCGTCTTAAGCCAAAACAATCCGTCTCTGGCGAAAAATACGGATGTCGCCATACGGTTTAGCTTGAAGGAAATGCGGGCCCTGGAAAAACCTAGACTGATTTTCTTTCAGTCGGAGGATGAAAAGCGGCAAGATTTGGTCAAGTGCTTGCGTTCAGAAATGCAGCAGTCAGGAATCCCGTGTCACTATAAAATAACCAAAAACCAAAAGCAACCAACGATCGTTCACATCCAGTTGCAGTTGCCGCTTTATACGGAAGTGAACAAGCGAAAAATTTATGCGGAAAAAATTGCGCTACATTTAGCGTCAGGGGTTTTGGAGTATTTCCAAAATGGATTGCACATTCAACCAATGGCGTTTTTACCACCCAACATTTTAAAGCTGTTTTATTCCACGATGCTCTTTACCTCTGATGAGGAAAGTCAGCAGGGGGCTAATGAAAAGGCATTAGCAGAGGAACAAATCATGATTCAGGAAAGTGACCAGCCGACTGCTGAGGCCAGTGACTCAAATAGAGAAGGAATCAGCGAATCAGACAGTGAACGGGAAGAGCTGTTGATCTTGGCAGAGGAAGAACTGCTCGAACAAGTAGTGACCATTCATCCGGTCGAAGAAGTGCCTGAACAGGTTGAAATTCGTACAGCGGCAGAAGTGTATTTTGATTACACATTGATTCACTCTGAATCAGTTGAGAAGCCGTACCTGTTGATTGGGACACTTCAGGTGAAGAATACGGGGAATGTAGAACTGAAAAATCCAATCGTTTGCCTGCGTGTCTCGCCTGTCGATTCAATTAAAATGGGAGGGCAGGTATTGCCACCGAAGCTCGTGGAGACGATGGCCGTGCAAGGTACATCGGGCTTAAAAGGATGGAGATACTTGGAAGACGATTGGTTTGCCCAAGCGATGGAGAGAGGGGAATACTGGATAGCGCCGATCCAACCCGTAACCATTACACCGGAATCGACGGAATCGTTCCAAAACTTCCAGATTTCTTTTATGAAACAAGAAACGGGGAAGGGAATCGTCGTCGAGGGTGTCGTGCTGTGCAACGATCAGACGGTACACTTTTCCGCCAATAACCGGATCGCCGTGTCTTTCTAATAGGGAAGAAAAGCCACCATTTCAGTAGAAATGATGGCTTTTCCGTTCCGCTCCGCGCCTCTATTTTTTCAAGAACATTTGCACGAACGTCTTCCCGTGCGGACCGCCATTCACAACAGCAATGGCTACGTAGTCGTATGTCGGACTCATGATATTGGTTTTGTGCCCGGAGGAATTCATGAACATTTGATGAGCGCTGCTTACAGAGTGGTTTTGAGCAATATTTTCAGCAGCAGCTAAATAGCGAATACCAAAAGTATCCATCATTTGAAACGGTGAGCCGTAAGTGGGAGAGGTGTGGCTAAAGTAACCTTTGCTTACCATCTCTTGGGCTTTCACACGTGCAACGTTCACCAACTGCATGTCCACTTGATAGGGTGCGAGTCCGCGGCTGGTGCGCTCTTGATTCACGAGCTGAACCATTTCTTTTTCCTCAGCCGTCAAACCAGCGGGAAGAGGAACTTGCGTGTCAGCACCAGGGTTTTGTGGTTGCTCAGGCTTGCTTGGTGTTACGGGAGTCGTTGGATTTGTTGGCGTGGTTGGCTTCGTATCTGGCCCGGGCTGCACTGGGTTGTTCTTGTATTGCGTTTGAATGGCCGTATAGGTTTTGGCATCAGCTTCACCAGTCAACGGTTGTTTATTGCGCGACTGGAATAGCATGACGGCAAAGCGCGTAGATTCATCGTAATAACCCGAGGCAGTTACTTTGTATCCGAGGCCAGCGAGCATCTTTTGCAATTGCTTCACGTTCTCACCGCTAGCACCCAATTTCAGTGTAGCGTAATCATTGGACTCAGCAGGCTTGCTAGGCTTAGAAGGTGTGCTTGGCTGTGTCGGCTGCTCTTGCTTGCGAGCTTGGTACACGCTCTTCAGTTTATCGTAAGTGGTTTTGTTTACAATTCCGGTTTGCGGTAGCTTGTATTTTTTCTGAAAAGCTTTGACGTTATAAACTGTGTAGCTGTTGTATGTCTTGTCCACTACCAGCTTGTAGTCGTAATGGAGTGCATCGAGCATCTTTTCCACTTCAAGCACGCGCGAGCTCTTCATCCCTTTTTTCAAAGAGGTAAAGCTTGTTTTCGCAAATGCAGGTTGTCCGATCATGGTTACGAGGACGGACAGGGAAAGGATGGTTGCCATTTTTTTCATGTTGCGATTCATCTCATCACGCCTTTCTCTGGTTTGTCGCATCACAATGGTACTAAATGTGGAACAAATGAGAAAAGCACAAAATATTGGAAAGAGGTGGGGGTGGAATGTTTGACCTCTCTTGGATCGACCTAATCATTCTCGTGCTGGCAAGCTTTCGTCTCACGCATTTGATTGTTTTTGATGAGATCACGTCTTTTCTGCGAAACCCATTTTACCAGGTGTTATATGTACCCGATGAGTCGGGGCAAATGGTCCGGGACTTTCAATTTAAAGGAGGGAGGTTGCGCCAATGGATAGGCAAATTGTTGAGCTGCCATTGGTGCGTGGGAATTTGGGTGGGAGCTTTGGTTGTTGGGTTGTATATGTATGTGCCAGCCGCCTATCCTTTGTTGCTCCTGCTTGCCATAGCCGGAGCGGCGGCTGTCATTGAAACGAAGCTATATACGAGTTGAATGGTTAACTCCTTGAAAAAGTTCTGTACACGATCACTTCGTCATACGAAAGTGGAATAATCTCTTCGGCCATGTATCCCCCCACGATTCTCTGCTGGACTTGAGGGGTGCTCGGTACACCGACACTGGAAGAAGCGATGTCCACACGAATCGTCGTGGCATTCGGATCGAGTGGAATTTCGAGGACAAAGGTGGGTTTATCAACGGTAAAACTTTTTACTTTTACGCCATTCACGAGCGCAGTCAAAACAATGGGCTTTGGCAATTTTACGGGGGAGCCAGGGATTTTGCCCTTCACTAACAACATTTGAGCTGGCGCAGACGGATCTGATTCCACAATTGCGCGCAGGACAGGAGGCGCCCACAAGTCCATTCCCCGATTCATGCTTGTGATTCTGGTTGTATTAGATGGAAAGGACTTATAGAGCCGCAACAGGTCGAGTACACCCATGCCTTTGTATTGTGGAACATACGATATCCAATGGCTGGGGATGGACGAATAATTTTTCGCAAGTGATCGCAATACTTCAGGTACGCCGACAGAATGCCATTGCGTAGCTGATTTGCAGGTCGTGTGGATTCGGGCGTTTCCTAAGTAGTGAGGCACATAACCGATGGGATAAAATTTGGCGATGCGCATCCACAGGTCGTAATCCATGCAAAATTGCAATTTTTCATCCACGCCCCCCATATGCCTGAAAACGTGGGTCCTGATGAAAGCGGATGGCTGGCAAATCACGCAGCTCTGATACAACTTCTTGGAATCAGCTTGTTCTGACGGGTAGGTGGTGGATACTTGACCGTACTCGTTCATCACCTGGCAATTGCCGTGAAGCATTCCCCAGCTCGGGTTACTCGCAAAAGCGTGAACAGCCATGTTGATGGCGCCGGGTACATAGGTGTCGTCTGAATTCAGCCAGCCAATGATTTCCCCTCTTGCCATTGCCAGACCTTTGTTCAGCGCATGAGACTGTCCGCGATCCGGTTCGGAAATATAACGGAAGCGCGGATCTTTTTGTGCATATTCTTGCAAGATGGAGAGCGTATCGTCAGTCGAGCCTCCATCTACCACGATATGCTCAAGGTTTGCATAGTCCTGGGTCAATATGCTATTTATCGTCTCACGAATAAACCGGCCTTGGTTGTAAGAGGGGGTAATGATACTCACTAATGGTTGCTGTGAGTGGGACACGAGATTCACTCCCATCTTTCCATCATAAAAATGCATGCACTACCTTCAGACTATGAAAGAATGGAAAAACGGGTACACAAGCATGGTTGATCTTGTGCACCCGATTTCATTACAAATAGTCTGGAATGATCCCTGGATTGCGGAAAATACGGAGCAATTCCGCGTGACAGTTAGGGTCGATCGAGCTGCCAGGAATGGCTCTTGCCACGAGGCTGATACGACCTGCATCGTAATTGTTTATTTTGCCAGAGGGGATGGTCCGAACCGATTCAGGAATAACTTCAAACAATGTGCCCTTCAGCATCTCCTCAATGCAGAGGACGGATGGTAACCACCAAGTCGTATCGTCCCTATAAATCCGGTTCATTTGTCCAGGAGCTCCGTTGTAGACCATGATCGATTGGTTTGTATCCAAAATACAGGCAGTTTCCAACAAGAGGTGCCCACCTGGTTTAATCACGCTTCGGCATTGCGACAATGTCCACATTGGATCACGCAGATGATAGAGCAGTCCAAGATGCTGGACGACATCAAATTGATTGTGCCGTATTTGTTGAGGAAATGGCAGTGGTTCTATAAAATCGTCCATCAGTAAAACTTGCAGCCCTTCCCATAGTTTATAAGGGCTGGTATTGTACAGCGGCAAAACTTTGCTTTGCAGGATGTTCTTGCAAAACTCGAAATTCAAATAGAGTGGCTGCATACAGTCCGTAGCTACGACAAGACTCGCCCCTCTTTGCTCCGCTTCAAACGCCCACATTCCGTCAAAGCTAGCGAGATCAAGGACGCGTTTCCCCGAATATTGGATGTATTCTCTGGATTGTCTCGTCATATTCCATATACCTTCCAGAAGCGTAATCCCGGGTGTGACAATACCGGGTCGCAGCGCGATCTTATGGTACCACCGCCGTTTGCTGATCTCATCGAGAATTTCCTGATCTGTCCAAAATCTTCCCATCGACATGTCCCCCTTCATTGCAGAGTGCTTGCCCTATACGATATGTTCGGACTTTGCTGGGGGAAATGATATAAATGCATTAATTTCGTCCCCATCAAGTGTAAAGTTGCTTGCAAGCATGCAGGTTTCCGGAAAAGAGGCATATGCCCGTTTCTCGTTGTCTTTCACTTACATAAAGTATGGGGAGAAAAAGGAGGCGGAAAGAGTATGCCCTTGCCTATCGTGATCATCCATCGAGGGGACGATGATTATCTCACATACAGCTTGCAGCAAGCGAAAATAAGTAATCCCCATTCGCCCGTCTATCTGATAGGGAATGGAGGAAACCGAAGGTATGCGATGAACGGCGTTATTCACGAAATGATAGACGATTACATGCATGGCGCTAGTGAAATGACGAGAGTCTATAAACATATTCATTTCATGCCCTATGAGTACAATCTGTTTTGTTTTCAACGATGGTTTATTTTGTTGACGTTTATGAAAAAGCATCAGATTTCGAAATGCTGTTATATCGATACGGATGTCATGCTGTTTACCGACGTGAACCATCCGCGCTTTAACAACTTTATGATGGAATTCGTATGGACCAATTTCTTAGATAGGCAGAAGCTAGAACAGTTTTGCGAATTTATGACATCTCAGTTTGCCAATCCGATATCCTTTGCGAAAGTCGTCCATTTCACGATGCAGAGAAAGGAACATGTCCGATTCAATCAGCCTTTAATTACAGATATGGTGCTGGCCTTGCTGTTTCTTGGACAATTCAAGGGTTACCAAATGACGAACGGCTTGTTTCATGATGGCTTTATTGACGGCAATATTCAGCAGTCTGCTTCGGTGGAGAATTTGTATGGCTTTAAGAAAATTTACTCGATAAATGGAGTCCTGTGCTGCAAGGATAAGGCATCGAATCTATATCTGCCGTTGTTTTCTCTTCATTTTCAAGGATACACGAAGCACCATATGAAGTTTTTCACGGCTCCCTATCTCCCGCAAGCAGGTTCTTATATTTTCGATTATATTTCGAATCGTTGGATTCAGTTTCTATAGGCTTCTATCATTCCTCGTGTTATTTGACCATTTTCATTGGACGATAGAGCATCGACTGCGACAGACGCATAAGATGGTGCATACAACACGATATAAACGGATAGAGGTGGCCTGGGTGAAACTGATATTGCTATCGGGTGGTTCAGGGAAAAGGCTGTGGCCGCTCTCCAATGATGTCAGGTCCAAACAGTTCTTGAAGTTGGTAGGCAATGCACATTCCCAACCAGAGGCGATGGTTCAACGAGTGTGGAGGCAACTGGCCTCCCGCAATTGGTCGGAGCCTGTTTATATTTCAACAGGCCGCTCGCATGTTGACTTGCTTCAAAGCCAACTTGGAGAAGGCGTTCCTTTGATCGTGGAGCCGGAAAAAAGAGATACCTTCCCTGCCATTGCTTTAGCGGTGACCTATTTGTACTCTGCATTGACACTGGACCCGGATGAGGTCATAGCCGTCATGCCTGTTGATCCATTCGTTGAGGATCGCTTCATGGACAGGATCAAGGAGCTGGAGAACACCATACTCAAATCAGGCGCGAATCTCGCATTAATCGGAGTGAAGCCTACGTATCCATCTACGAAATACGGCTACATTGTTCCACAGCTAGAATCAGAGTCGGATCAGGGTGAAAGGCCTCATGCCTATCAAAAAGTAAAAAGCTTCAAAGAAAAGCCGTCACTTGAGCAAGCGCAGGATTTAGTAGAAAAGAAGGCCCTATGGAATTGTGGAATTTTTGCTTTTCGATTGGGTTATCTCATTCGCGAATTAGAGCAAAAAGGATTGCCTACTGAATACAACCGCATGCTTGAGCAATATAGCCAAATGCCTGCCATCAGCTTTGACTATGAGATTGTAGAAAAGGCAGAGAGAGTAGTCGTTCTCCCGTATGACGGAGACTGGAAGGACTTAGGGACGTGGAATACGCTCACGGAAGAAATGAGCGAGAATGCAATCGGTAAGGTTTTGCTTGATGAGAGTTGCACGAATACGCACGTTATCAACGAATTGGACATACCTATCGTGTCCATCGGCTTATCGGATATGATCGTGGCGGCCAGTCCTGATGGCATCCTCGTTTCTTCCAAGGAACAAAGTCATATGGTCAAAAATTTGGCCTTGGATTGGACAAAGCGCCCAATGTATGAAGAGCGGCGCTGGGGATGGTATCAAGTTATGCATTTTCAGAAGAATGAAGACGATGTGGAAGTATTAACGAAAAGAATCCATGTATACGCCGGGAAAAATTTGAGCTATCAGTACCATCACCATCGTAGCGAAGTATGGATCATCGTAGAAGGCTGCGGCGAGTTCATCTTGGATGATCAGTTGAGCCAGGTTGAACCAGGTGACGTATTGCAAATCCCGGTAGGAGCCAAACATGCAATCAAAGCCACGACCGAGCTGGAATTCATCGAGGTACAGATGGGAAGTCAGCTAGTGGAAGAAGATATCGTTCGACTCGGAATGACGTGGTCAGCGATTCGGGAGCAGATTGGGAAGCACGGTGATCACGATGATTGATCCAGCGTTTTGGCAAAACAAAAAAGTGTTGATCACAGGTCATACGGGGTTCAAAGGGGCATGGCTATGCTTATGGCTGCATCATTTAGGGGCGAAGGTAACAGGGTATGCGCTGTCGCCGCCGACGAATCCGAGTATTTTTGAGTGTGCCCAAATCAGCTCATTGGTTGATTCAATCATTGATGATGTCAGATCGAAGGAAAGTGTTCAAAAAGCGATCAACCAAGCAAACCCGGATATCATCATTCACATGGCCGCCCAGCCGCTAGTGCGTTTGTCGTATCAATATCCAGCGGAAACCTACGAAATCAATGTCATGGGTACGGTGAATGTACTCGAAGCGGCGAGAGTCGCTGTTCAGGATGGAATGAAAATCAAAGCGATCATCAATGTTACGACGGATAAGGTTTACGAAAATCGGGAATGGGTGTGGGGATACCGTGAGCAGGATGTGTTGGGTGGCTATGACCCATATTCCAACAGCAAAGCATGCTCGGAGCAAGTGACTGCCTCCTATCGCAATGCTTTCTTTCACCCCGACCAGTATCACCAGCATGGCGTAGCCGTTTCTTCAGCACGAGCAGGCAATGTAATCGGTGGCGGTGATTGGGCTCTTGATCGATTGATACCGGATTGCCTGAGTGCCTTGATAAAGGGAGAGACAATCACCATCCGTAATCCAAAAGCAATTCGGCCATGGCAGCACGTCCTGGAGCCCTTGAAAGGGTACATGATGCTCGCTGAAAAAATGTGGGCGAATGGCAAGGATTACGCGCAGAGCTGGAATTTTGGTCCGAATGAGGACGATGCCAGATCGGTAGAGTGGATCGCTCGGCAATTGTGTGAACGATGGGGAGCTGGTGCCCGCTCTGAAGCAGAGCGAACCGATCCACAATGGCACGAAGCCCAATATTTAAAGCTGGACTGTTCCAAAGCCAAAAGCGTACTAGGCTGGAAGCCCAAGTGGTCACTCGAACAGACCTTGGACAGTATCATTTCGTGGCATAAGGCTTATCAGCAAAAGCAATGCGTAAGGGAGATCTGTTTGGCCCAAATCGCAGCGTATACAGATAGGGCCAGTGAACACCAGAGGAAGGAGGGCAGCCAATGAAAGTCGTCATCCTAGCAGGAGGGTATGGCACACGCATTGGAGAAGAAACGCATCTTCGTCCGAAACCGCTCATTGAGATCGGTGAATGGCCCATCATTTGTCATATCATGTCCACTTATTCCAAGTATGGTTTTCATGATTTCATCATCTGTCTCGGGTACAAAGGCTATATGATCAAGGAGTACTTCGCGCACTACTTCCTTCACCATTCTGATGTGACCTTTGATTTTCGTAACGATAATCAGGTCACTTTTCACAATCATAATGCTGCTCCGTGGCGAGTCACATTGATTGATACAGGGAAAGACACAGGGACAGGTGGAAGGGTGAAGCGCATTCAGAAGTATGTGGGAGAAGACACCTTCATGCTGACGTATGGAGATGGCTTATCCGACATTGATATTGAAAAGCTGGTAAAATTTCATCGCGCGCATAAAAAACTCGCAACGATCACCACGACTCAACCGCCAGGCAGATTCGGAGCATTGGATATTGCCGATGGGAGCACTGTAACAGGATTCCAGGAGAAGCCAAAGGGGGACGGTGGGTGGATCAATGCTGGTTTTTTTGTTATGGAACCGGGCGTATTCGATTATATTGCGGGTGATGAGACGGTATTGGAAAAAGAGCCGCTGGAGAGCTTGGCCAAGGTGAATCAACTGATGGCCTTCAAGCATACTGGTTTTTGGCATCCGATGGATACGCTTAGAGATAAAAACTACTTGGAAGAACTGTGGAAATCCGGAAAAGCAGCATGGGCAACCAGCCGAACATGAAGGAGGAAGCAGGAGTGGGCGGATTAAACGAGAACAGTGAAGAGGTTTTTTCTCCGATCGGATACGGGGACATTACTATCGATTGTGGGGCAAATTACGGGGTCATTTCTCAAAAAATGGCGGATAAAGGCGCCCTCGTCTTTGCGTTTGAACCGAATCCATACGTATTTGAGGAATTGAAAAAAAGGGTTGGTTCCTATCCCAATGTCGTATGTATAAACAAAGCGGTTTGGCATAAAAACGACAAGCTGCGCTTGCATTTGCATGAACATTACCATACGGATCCGGCAGGGTCTGCGTATGCCTCTTCTCTTTTGACCAATCATCCGGTTACGAATCCTGAAAAATATGTAGACGTAGAGGTAATCGATTTGACACAGTTCATCCAAATGCTCAACCGCCCGATCAAATTGATCAAAATCGATATTGAGGGGGCAGAATTTGAACTGTTGGAAAAAATCGTGGAGCAAAATTTACACCTTCAAATAGAAAAAATCGTCGTAGAAAATCATGAATGGCTGATTGAAGGCTTGAAAACGAAAGCCGATCACTTTCGGAGGGTCATGCAAGAAAAACAAATTCACAACATTGACTTGAACTGGATATAAGAAGAGTGCCAAGCAGGTGAAGGGGAGCGATCCCAAATGAAGATACTTGTGACCGGTGCGACAGGATTTCTCGGAAGCCAGCTCGTAAAAGCGCTGCGATTGGACGGACATACTGTCATCATTTTAAAAAGGAGCACTTCCGATTGCTCGCGTATCCAGGACATATTACCTGATTTGATTACCTATGATACGGATCGAGGTCAATGGGAAGCTCCTTTTTTCGAGCAGGGGAGAATCGATGCGATTATCCATACAGCAACCTGTTATGGACGCAACAACGAAAGCAATGCCACGATCGTAGATACCAATGTGACCTTTCCGCTGAAACTGCTGGATGTGGCCATACGCTCTGGAACCCCTGTTTTTCTGAATACAGATACGTTTTCCAGTGCGCCCGTCCGATTACCCAAACATCTACAACCATACAATTTGACGAAGCGTCAATTTCGAGAATGGGGAAAATGTCTAGCAGATACATCTTCCTTGCAATTCATCAACGTCAGGCTGGAGCATGTGTATGGTCCGTATGATAATCCGAATAAGTTTGTCACTTCTGTCATCAAAAGCTGTCTCGAAAATCAACCCGAACTAAGGCTAACAGAAGGAAAGCAAGCAAGGGACTTTATTTATGTGGACGATGTAGTCTCTGCCTTTCGTGTGCTGTTGGCGCATGCTGCTCGTCTACCCGCAGGATTTACGGAATTCCAGGTAGGGACAGGTACAGCAACCTCGATCCGAGAGTTTGTAGAACTGGTTCAGCATATAACCCAATCAAGCACGCTCCTGAAGTTCGGATCGATTGCGTATACCGACATGGAAATCATGCATTCACAAGCAGATATTCGACCGCTGCAAGCACTAGGGTGGAATCAGCGTGTAAAGCTGGAGGATGGATTGAGAAAGGTAGTGGCCACTTTCAAATAGCAACGAAACAAAAAACATGGCGAGCCTTCAGCCATGTTTTTATCATGTGTGCTTAATCGAGGAAAGTCTTGTTCGTACAGAACAGATCAGCGTGGAAAGGTTTCATTTCGTCTAGCAAGTGGTTGTAGTTCTTCACTTTTACCACCGTATTGTCCCGCTTAAACATATACAGATGGGTAAACAATTTCTCCAGCAGTGTGTATAGCACGAGTGGATGTCTGCCGAAGTTTTCCTTGATGCTATCTGGGTTGAATTCAATGATTACATCCGGGTCCCACTGCTTAAGCGTTCGCATGGCACTTTCCAAGACGATGACCTCTGAGCCTTCCACGTCAATTTTAATGAGGTCGATGCGCGAGATCATATTCTGCTCTACCCAGTCATCCAGCCTGACACATGATATGAATTGGGTGGATTTCTCCACGGCTTCTGGCTCATGCGGGATATAAGACCATCCGCCACCGCGCGGGTCGTCAGTAAAATGAATGTTCCCGTTCCGGTCCGCTATTCCGAGCTGGAGTGGCTCGACATTGGTGATGTGATTCTCGGCCAGGTTGCGCAGGAGATAAGGATAATTGACATCGGAGGGTTCGAATGCGTACACCTTGCCTTGAGGCGCGAGATAGCTCAGTGCGAGCGAGATCGGACCGATGTTCGCTCCGATGTCTAGGCAAACATGGTCAGGTTGTACGATTTTTTTCAGAGGAAGGATAACGTAGTCTTCATAGTATCCTTGGTAATACTCCATAAAGTACAGGACGCTTTGATCGGAGCCGTCCCCGTAGACGGTAAAGGTTTGATTGTCAAACGGCAGGTGAAAGTCAACTTTCTTCATCGAATTCGTTGCTCCTTCAAGTGGATTGTAGATCATGATGATGTCATTTCCTACGACGAATAAGAGGTCGGGACGAAGAGAATGAACGAATTCTCGTAGTTCCTGGATAGTGGGATAATCGTTCAACAATGGATTGGGACCAATAAAGCAACGAGCATCATCAATCAAAATGACGTGATTTTGGACAGAATGCTGCAAAATGGCAGTCAGCTCATGCAAGATAGGGGTGTCCAGGTCTCCTTTGGCTGCCTCAGATGAGCGGGGAATGTAATGGCCGTCCAGCCAAAACAGGCAAGGTGTTGTGACAGAGTACATCAGGTTGGTCAACACTTCTCCACTGTCACCGTGGAGGATATGGATGTGGCTGTCGCCTGAAAATCTCTCTTTTGCCGCGATAAACAAGGCTTCATCCAGCTCGATGGAAACGAGCAAGTCGAAATGGTTTTTCATCGCTTGCAGCATGTCTCCCTTAAACGTACCGGTCTCGATCAAGGTGCGGATGCCCATCGTTTTTGCAATATGCTTGATCTTCGACTTTTTCAAATCGTTTGTCGGTGCTTCCAACAGCCAAAAATCCCAAGTCTCTTGTTCAGTTAAGGGAAACGGGATTCGGCGCTCCTTCCTCCACGTCTCCCGAATTTGTTGCATGCGTGACATACGAAGAAGACCTCCTTTCAAAAGACATTAGCGTGCGACGGAAGTAAAGACAGCCAGTGTTTCGCGCGCACATTTCTCCCACGAAAAATGCTTGGCTTGTTGGATGCCTTTGGTAACCAGGTCTGCTCTTGCCTCAGGTTTCAAATAAAGATGGGCGAGCTTCACTGCGATATCATCTGAAATATTCGGGTCGAAGGTGAGAGCAGCGTCACCCACGACCTCAGGAATGCTCCCTGCATTGGAGCAAACGATTGGAATGTTGGACTTCATGGCTTCTACCAGCGGAATGCCAAAGCCTTCGAAGAGGGAAGGGAAGCAAAGGAACTGAGCATTCCGGTACAAATACGGCATCTCTTCCTGCGGTACGTAATGGAGCCATTTGACTTGGTCCCATAGCTGGTTATTTGTGATGTAATTCATGACGTTTTGATGAGCCTCTTGAGCAAAACCGGTGAAAACCATGGGAATTCGTATATGGTGTTTATCCCGCAAAGTGACAAGTGCTTTGAAGACATTCAGGTGATTTTTGTGATGCCATGTATTCGCGGGGAAAAAGCCATATTGGCTGGGCAGCTTATACTTTTGTATGACCTGTTGGTTGAGTGCCTCATTATGTGGCATGGAAAACTCCCGCGAGGCATCCAGGTGGATCGCATGTACTTTATGCGGAGGAAGCCCGAATTTTTGGAGGATCGTTTGCTTGGAAAACTCCGAGAGAGTCAGCACGGCACTGCAACGCTCTGCAGACGATTTGTAGTTGTCTAGTCGCCAGCGCAAGGAATGAGCATCGAAAAACTCCGGGTAATACTCGTGTTGGATATCTGGAATGTTGATAACAGAAGGAATTGTGACATCGGATGGATTCAATACAAGCAGCGGACAAAACCACAAATTCAACTTCAGGGAGTTGATCCAGAAATGAAGCATCGCGTGTGCATTACCGTGATCGGGGACCATGAATTTGCGCACATTTTTTTGCGCCTCAAAGGTATGGAAATTGTGTGAGGATAAAAAAAGAAACCACTGATGGCCGTCGCCAGCATTCATCGAGTAGGCCAGCAAGTTTCTGACATACTGTTCCATCCCGCCGATTTTGCCAGGAATCACTGACATCAGGTTTATTCCGACTCTCATGTAGGGAGCCTCCCTTGCACGTGAGGATGTGCCATGTACCAGGCAATCGTTTTCTCCAAACCAGCAAGTAAGGACGTTTGTGCCACGAAGCCGAACCGTTCTTTTGCTTTGGTCACATCCAAAAGGCGGCGCGGTTGTCCGTCTGGCTTGGTTTTATCCCATTCGATCTCTCCTTGGAAGCCGCTTAGCTGCTTGATCGTTTCCGCTAAGCTTTTGATGGAGATTTCATGACCAGAACCGATATTGACCGGTTCAGATTGATCATAGCTCATAGTTGCAGCAATAATCGCCTGTGCGGCATCTTCTACATAAATAAACTCCCGTGTGACGCTGCCCGTTCCCCAGAGAACGATCTTCTTCTCGTCATTGCGAATTGCGTCCACACATTTTCGAATGATGGCAGGGATGACGTGTGAGGTTTCCAAATCGAAGTTATCGCCTGGACCGTACAAATTGACAGGAAGCAAATAAATGGAATTGAACCCGTATTGCTCGCGATAGGCTTGCGATTGCACCAGCATCATTTTTTTGGCTAAGCCATATGGAGCATTGGTTTCTTCAGGGTAACCATTCCATATATCTTCTTCCTGGAACGGTACAGACGCATGCTTCGGATAGGAGCAAATGGTTCCGATGGCTACGAATTTTTCGACACCCAATAAGCGGGATTGCTCCATGAGCTGAGTCCCCATGATCAAATTATCGTAAAAGTATTTTCCGGGGTTTTTTTGATTCGCGCCAATTCCGCCGACCACGGCAGCCAAGTGAAGAATGATATCGGGACGGAAATCTTGCAACATCTTGTTTACATCATGTTCTTTGCGAAGATCGTATTCATGGCTTCTAGGGATGAAGATGTCCGTACAGTCCAGCTTGCGCAATTGATGAACGACGTGGCTTCCTAGAAATCCTGATCCACCAGTAACCACAATCCGTTTTTTCGCCAGATTCAATTCGTGTCAACCTGCCTTTCTCGTCCGCATTCAAATTCGAGGCGAAGGGACTCTGCGATTTACCCAATTTTCGATGTTGGCCTTGCCTTTGGTAAATTCCTGATAAAATTGGTACTCCTCATAGGAAAGCGGGAGGATTTCTTCCAGGTGGTAGCTGACAGATCGTTTGACTTTAGGATTGTTGGGGTGGTTCTGAAGGATCTGCTGGCTGCAAAAAATACTCACTTCACATTGCTGTCCCTCTGAGGTAATGGGAATTACGACTTGAAAACGCGATTGGGTAACTTGGAAATTGTGTACGAGTTTCCCATTCCTGATGACATGGAAATGCAGAAGAGGGGCGATATTTTGGTTGCTTCCTTTTATAAGCAAGGCGTGCATCGGTCCATGACTGGCTTCGATAGTCATTCGCAGGTTTTGGGGAGCCCACGAGTCTGAGTAGCGGTTGGATGCAATGATTTGAGGAGAGGGTCCGAATGCATGATACGCTTTCAGCTTGTTGAGAAACCAAAAGGCTCCTTGCTTGTAATGCTTCTGCGTGTAGTGATAAAGCCATTCGTTCGAGATGGTCCCATGATGCTTCACGCTTGTTTTCAAGATTTCGGAAAACCCTGGCTCCAATTCATAGACAAACGTTTTGCACGCGTCATATAAGCGTGAGTTAGCCAAGAATTCCGGAATCGTTCCAATCGGATAATGCAAGGAAATCCGGTTCCACAAATCGTAATCCATGCACCAGTCGTGTTCTTCATTTACACCACCAACTGCTTCAAAAGCATGCTTTCGCAGGAAAGCAGCGGGTTGGCAGATGATGTTGAAATTAAACAATTTTTTTCTGTCAAACTCCACCCAAATGTACGGATATTTTACTTTGTCATCCTCATCAATGTGGAGCCCTTTTCCGTATACTACGCCCCAATCGGGATGCTGCTGCAAGGCTGCCACAGCCTTTCGAATGGCACCGGGAAAATACGTATCATCTGAATTGAGCCATCCGATAATCTCACCACGTGCCATTTGCAATCCTTTATTGATGGCATGGGATTGGCCGCGATCTGGTTCGGAAACGTAGCGGAAGCGGTCTGCTAGGTGGCTGTATTGCTGCAAAATATTCTGTGTACCGTCAGTTGAGGCGCCATCTACCACAATATGCTCAATATGGGGATAGTCCTGTGTCAATACACTCTCGATCGTTCGTTTGATAAAAGCTGCCTGATTGTACGAAGGGGTGATGACACTGACGAGAGGAAGGGATTGCATGGACATAAAAAGTTCCCTCCTGATTTTTTCTACTCATCCACTCGACGTTTTAAGAACTGTTCTGTTGGCGTAGTACAGAGCGCCAGTAATTCAATAAATCTTCCATCGTTTGCTGGAAAGAGACCTCGGGCTCCCATCCCGTCTTTTCTCGAAATAGAGAAGAGTCTCCCAATACGATGTCTACATCAGAGGGGCGCAACCGATTGGTGTCAACGTGTATTTGTACTTGCACATCAGTCAAGGCCAGTAGCGTCTTTAACATGTCTTCGATGGTATAACGAGTACCTGCGGATATATTGTATACATCACCCGGTTCGCCTCGGGTAATCGCCAACCAATACGCTTTGACAATATCTCGTACATCCGTGAAGTCTCGAATCGCCTCAAGATTGCCGACATGTACTTTTGGCTCTTGCAGACCAAGCTCAATCTGGGCAATTTGTTTGGCAAAATTAGAGGTCACATAGCTTTCGCCTCTTCTCGGACCTGTATGATGAAATGTGCGTGTACGGATGATCGCCAAACCGTAGCTGTGATGATATTGATACCCGAGATAATCCTGGGCAATTTTACTGACCGCGTATGGATTGAGAGGACGGAGGGGGTTGGTCTCCTTAATGGGGATTTCCTCCGGATAAACCAGACCGTATTCCTCACTGGAGCAAGCGATTTGAATTTTACACGGAACAGCATGGTTGCGTACCGCCTCGAATAAGTTTAACTGTGGAACAATATTGTTCACCATCGTATCTGCAGGAGACGACACCGAGGTGGGGACGAAGCTTTGAGCGGCCAGGTGAAAAATGAGATCGGGCTTTATTCTCTGGATGAGTTCATTTACAGATTGGGGATCTTTTAATTCACAGTTTTCCATTTGCACACGGTCCATCAGGTGCCCCAGCTGCTCTTTTTTGGTAAGGGACCGGAATGTGCCGTAAACATCTACATCTCCCCGCGACAGTAGATACTCAGCCAAGTGACTGCCGGCAAATCCCGTTACTCCGGTAATCAATGCCTTCATGAGTCGAATCCCCCCTGTCCATGATGCTCATAGCGATGGATGAACAGCTTAACATATTATGAATATGGAAAAACGTGAAAAAAGGGAACGGCGCACAGCTCGTTTCCAATGGGAATTTTATAGGGATCAGGGTTGGGCCGGCACCCATTTGCAGGTCGGATAATCGAAATACATGAAATCATCTGTGTTCGGGATGTCCTGTGAGCGAAAGTAGGGGATATATGCTTTTGCATGTCCTTGAAAATGCAAGGAATGAGCGCTAAGGTAGTCAGGCGTCCCGGTTATTTTGCAATAGAGTGCGCCATTCTTTTGATAAATCTGCTTCTTCCCATCTAGGTTGTCAGCCTGCGGGCAGGCTGGAGCAAAAGGACAGTTGAGATTATGATCGAAAAAGCCGTTGGCAACGATACCATACGTAGCTTTGCGGCGAAGCGCGTAATTGTGAAACAGGATAAACAACACCATGTCAGAAACGGGGGCATCTCCGATTTCTTTTGCGAATTGAAGCAGAGTCTGGTAGTGAAGAGGGTCGCGAAAAAATTTGGTCGCGTAATCGCAAAATTGATTGAGTATTTCCAGGTCGCATACGGTCGTCCAGGTATACTCAAATGTAAAGTCATCGAACTCCTCGTTGTCTCGCTTACTGATATCGGTGTATAGCATTACGTCCGAGTCTAGGTAACAGCAACGTTCTATCCCTTGACTCCTCATAAAATCGCGCAAAATAAACCAGCGCTGGAAGCAAAACAGATTGTATTCGTAGGTGTTGGAAGTGGAGTGCTTGTAAACATAAGAAAAAGCTTGGGCGCTTTGGTAGAAATGCCTCAACAGGAAGTGCTCTGTATTTTCCGCAGAAAGATACTTGTTTTCTGGGCTTCCGATGAGAATGACACGAGAAGAAGGGTTGCTGTATTTCGCCTGTTGCATGCATAATCCTACATGCGCTTCAGCCGTTCTGTGAATAAACACGATGGGCAAACTCACAATTATACATCTCCTCTGTCTTACAAAATGCCTACTAGGCTCCTATTGATAAACTTTATCCTTACTATATTGTCCCGAGGAGGGCCTTGAAACGGCTGGCGCCTCTTATTTGGAACATTTTGTATGAGATGCATGCAAATAGCCTGTTTTGCAGCCTGTTCATTAAATGACCAATCGTATCCGCCAAAAGAAAAATAAGATACGTAAAGACGGATGTTGTAAATGGAGGTATGGGGAGAATGGATGTGTTAAACCGATATGAAAAACGAGTGTATTCCCAAAATGGAGAAGACGGCATCATTGAAGAAATATTTTCGCGAATCGGAACTACGAATCGCTATTGTGTAGAATTCGGAGTTGGGGATGGCTCGGAATGTATGCTCAAAAATCTCGTCACGCAGCACGGATGGAGTGGATTGGCGATGGAAGGCGACCTGAACAGTTGCAATAAAATGTCTGCGGATTATGCTTCCTATCCCCAGGTCATCATCAAGAATGAGCTGATCACGAGAGAAAATATTGCTGGTTTATTCGAAAAAAATGGTGTCCAAAAAGAATTTGATCTGCTTTCTATCGACATTGACGGCAATGACTACTGGGTATGGCAAGCTCTTTCTGCTTACACCCCGCGACTTGTCGTGATTGAGTACAATGCGGCTTTTCCGCCTCCACAAAAAATGGTGATCGTGTATCAGCCGGATTTTAAATGGGGTGGCAATACCTACTATGGTGCCAGCCTGAGTTCCTTGGCGATTTTGGGAACCAGCTTGGGATATGCCTTGGTGGGAACAGATTCAAAGGGCGTCAACGCTTTTTTTGTAAGACGCGACTTGCTTCTTCAATCGGGTTTTCCTGAACGAACACCAGAACAAGCTTATCATCCTCCTCGTTACGGAACAGTCGCGGGCGGACATCCTCCTCAATCCGGTCCGTACTTGGAGATCTAGTCCATACTAGAATCCGATCAACTGCAAGACAGCGTGTTTCAAGGTGAAAAGCTTTTCTTGGCTTTCCTGCTTACTCGTTCCTTTCACGCCTAAATAGATTTTGATTTTTGGCTCCGTGCCTGAGGGTCTGACACAAAACCACGAATGATCGTGGAAAAAGTATTTGATGGTATCTGATGCAGGCAAGGTGAGTGGCGTGGTTGTACCTGTTTGACAATCTGTGCGGATTCCACTGGCATAATCTTCGATGGCTATGATGGGGTGAGCGGCGAGTTGGGAAGGCGGCTGATTGCGCAGGGAGGACATCGTTGCCGAAATTTTTTGCATCCCATCCCCTCCTTTGCACGTGAAAGAAATCAGCTCCTCCGCATAATGACCGTAACGGTTGAATAAGTCATTCAATGTGTCATCGAGGCTTTTGTGCTGTGATTTGTAATACGCGCACATGTCAGCAAGCAGCAAAGCAGTTTGAACGGCATCCTTATCCCGGACAAAATCGCCGATCAAGTATCCGTAGCTTTCTTCGTAACCAAATTGGAAGACGTAGGCTCCACTCTTCTCGTAGGCTTCGATTTTTTCACCAATATATTTGAAGCCTGTCAAAGTGTCTTCTGTCGATACACCGAAGCCTGTCGCGATGGCTCTGCCCATTTCGGACGTGACGATTGTTTTCAATACAATGCCGTTAGAGGGGAGCTCCCCCTTTTTTTGTTTGGTTTCCAGCAGGTAATGAAGAAGCAAGGCTCCCAACTGATTCCCTGACAGGACGCTGTAGTCTCCTGCCTGATTTTTGACGAGCACACCGAGGCGATCTCCATCAGGGTCCGTCCCCATGATTACGTCGGCATCCACCTGCTTGGCGTATGAAATCGCTATTCGAAAGGCCTCAGGCTCTTCGGGATTAGGCGAGGCTACAGTCGAAAAGTTAGGATCGGGGACAGCCTGCTCTTCCACGACACTCACTTGTGTATACCCGAACAATGCCAATCCGCGTGTGATCGAGTCATGCGTTGTACCGTGCAGGGGAGTAAAGACGATCTTCACTTGCTCTCGGATGGCAGGTGATAAGTCTGGATGGACGCGCAACTGCTTTACTTTTTCCAAATACGCATGCAAGAGAGAATCGTCAATGTAGTGGAGAAGTCCGTTTTTGTACAGCTCTTGCTCATCGGCTGGGGTAATTTCGAGTTCATTTCCGGCTGCAACGATCTGTTCCATCAGTCGTTCGGCTGTCGCGAGCGTAATTTGCCCCCCGTCTGCGCCATAAATTTTGTAGCCGTTATATTCGGGAGGATTGTGGCTTGCTGTAATGACAATGCCAGCACACGCGCAAAAGTGGCGCACGGCAAAGGAAAGCAGAGGGGTAGGAGTCAGTTGTTTGAATATACATGTAGTAATCCCGTACTGACCGAGAACTTTGGCGGTTTCTTTGGCAAACAACTGTGAGTGTTTCCGTGAATCATAGGCAATGACGACTTTTTTGACCGCCTGATCCGGGTATGTTTCGAGCAAATAAAGAGCCAGCCCTGCGCTTGCTTTGCGAATCGTGTATAAATTGATGCGGTTTATTCCCGGCTCCATGACCCCTCTCATGCCTCCGGTTCCAAATGCAATCGGGGCAGAGAAGCAATCCGCAAGCTGCTTTTCATCAGCCTGCATGGCGGTTAACTGCTGACGAAGCTCTGGATCGAGGGATTCACACTCGTTCCAGCGTGTGTAGTGTGCGTGCCAGTTTGCATTCATGTAGAGTTCACTCCCGCGTGTAGAGTACGACATCATTTACTAGGGTATTAACGAAATGGTAAGTGAGTGAGTGGATGTGATTAAGATGGGAGGGTGTGAGTCTAACATGAAGGTGGATTGGCTGATTGTCGGAGCTGGATTCACGGGTGCTACACTCGCAGAGCGGATTGCCAATGAGCTTGATCAGAAAGTATTGGTGGTAGAGAGGCGTAATCATATCGGAGGAAATGCCTATGATTGCTATGACGAGCAGGGGGTACTGATTCACAAATACGGTTCGCACACCTTTCATACGAATTCCAAGCTGGTCTGGGACTACTTGTCGCGTTTTACCCAGTGGCGGCCGTACTTTCATGAGGTGCGTGCCTATGTCGATGGCATAAAAATACCGTTGCCTTTCAATCTAAATGCATTGTCCGCTTTGTTTTCCCCGCAATATGCGCAGAAACTGGAGAGCTTACTGATCCGTCACTATGGATTCGGGGCGAAGATTCCGATTCTGAAGCTTCGGGATAGTGCACATGAAGAGCTTAGTTTTTTAGCTGAATTCATTTATCAAAAAGTCTTTCATCGGTATACGATCAAACAATGGGATTTGAAGCCGGAGGAGCTGGATCAGTCTGTTTCCGCAAGGGTTCCTGTGTATGTCAGCAGGGACAATCGGTATTTTCAGGACACGTATCAAGGAATTCCGCTGCATGGCTTTACGGCAATGTTCCATCGCATGCTCCACCATCCGAATATAAAGGTGCTCCTCAATACGGACTATCAAGAAATCGCGGATGAAATCAGGTATAAACGAATGATCTACACAGGCCCGATCGATACCTTCTTTGGCTATAAGCATGGACGGTTGCCTTATCGAAGCCTGCGCTTTCATTTTGAAACGCATCAAAAGGCATGGTACCAAGAAGTGGGGACTGTCAATTATCCCAATGAGTATGATTTCACCAGAATCCTCGAACAAAAGCACCTCACAGGTCAAGTCGTTCCTCATACAACCATATCCTTCGTATATCCACAGCCGTATTCACCTGGCGAAAACGAGCCTTATTACCCCATTCCACGCAAGGAAAATAGCCAACAATACAGCTTCTATAAACGAGAAGCGGAGCAAATACGCGATCAAGTACTTTTTGCGGGCAGGCTCGCGGATTATCAATACTACAACATGGATCAAGCTGTGGCGCGGGCATTGACCTTGTTTAAACAGATTGTCGCAGAATAGTTAGGAAGGCTTTTTTTTCGGAATGAGCTCGTTTACATAAATCCATCCCTCGGGTGTGTACACAAAAACAGGCTCGTACTCGTCGCCCCACAGTTTCAAGATTTTCGTAAGGATGTACTTTCTTGCTTTTGTCCATTGCGGCCAGTTTTTTGTGTGGGAATTGTTGCTCTCGTGAATCAAATAATGATAGAGGTTCGCATCGACCCAGTGAATATCACCTGTTCCGATCAATTTTAATAACATGTATTTGTCATGAGAAAACCTTCCCTGCATAGGATCATCACATTCAAATCCGCCGACATCACGAACCGCTTGTGTCCGATAAAAACGAGGCCAAACCATCGGAGCTTCCAGGTAATCATACTTATCTTTATAGATCGGAGGCCGCATGATTTCGGACAGTTCTCGCGTGTCACCCACTTCCTTCCAAAAAACAGTGTTGGAGAACACGACGTTCGTGGTTTCGGGCTGGCGTTCCATTTCATCCAACAAAATTTCTAAGGTCTTTTCGTCGAACCAGTCATCCGAATCAAGTGAGACAAAGTAGGGCGTGTCAATTCGTTCCAGAGCAGCAGCCATTGTTTTGCCGATCCCTGAATTTTCAGGGAGTAGCACGTAGTGAATGCGGGGATCATCGAGGTACTTTTCTACGATGGCATGCGTGTGGTCAGTAGAGGCGTCATCTACAATGAGGAGCTTCCATTCCTTGTGCGTCTGGTTCAACACACTTTCGATGGCTGTGGAAAGATACTTTTCCCGATTATAGGTTGGAATCACGACAGTAATGCGCGACATGGCAGTCGAAACACCTCTTTTGGTTATTTTAAAATATCTATCACTTGCTTATCTCCTCCTTGATCAATGACAATGGTTTGCCTTCATTAGTTTATTTCGGACTTCTATTCTTGACCCTATCCTGACAACTGAACGTATGAACATGGTCCGGCATAAGCTTAAGAGATGCTCAGGGAACTTACCGGAATGAACATTACGGCACAGCCTGAAGAAGGGGAGTGGAAGCGGATGAAAACAGCTTTCCTTACAGGAATCACAGGTCAGGACGGCGCTTATCTGGCAAAATTTTTGCTTGAAAAGGGGTACCATGTGGTAGGACTGGTACCACGCCGGAGCACGGTGGACAGGTGGCGGCTGGAGTATTTGAACATCGCAGATCACGTCGAGTACAAGGAAGGTGATCTATTGGATGTGTCGTCGTTGACGCGTGCACTGAAGGCATGTAAACCAGAGGAAGTGTATCATTTAGGTGCGCAGAGTTTTGTCGGTTCGTCGTGGGAGCAGCCTATTTTGACCGCGCAAGTAACAGGAATGGGTGTCCTGCATGTTCTGGAGGCGATTCGGGAAACGAACCCTGCCATCAAAATGTATCAGGCTTCATCAAGTGAGCTGTACGGATTAATCCAGGAGCCACAGCAATCGGAGCAAACACCTTTTTACCCAAGAAGCCCATATGCAGTCTCCAAGCTGTTTGGCTACTGGATGACCAAAAACTATCGGGAAAGCTTTCAGATGTTTAGCACCAACGGCATTTTATTCAATCATGAATCACCTTTACGTGGGCTGGAATTCGTTACGAGGAAAGTGACACATGCTGTCGCAAGAATTGCCTCGAACAAGCAAAAGGAGCTGCGGCTGGGGAATATCCAGGCGAAGCGGGATTGGGGCTTTGCTGGTGATTTCGTGGAAGCGATGTGGTTGATGCTCCAGCAGGATAAGCCGGATGACTATGTCATTGCGACAGGAAAAACTTCGACAGTGGAAGAGATGTGCAAAATCGCCTTCGACTATGTTGGGTTGAACTACCTGGATTACGTCGTGATCGACCCGGAATTGTACCGGCCAGCAGAAGTGGACATTTTGTTGGGCAATCCGGAAAAAGCGAAAAGAGAGCTCGGCTGGACACCGAAAACGAGGCTGGAAGAGCTCATTCACATGATGGTTGAAGCGGATTTGCAGCGGGTTGCCAAACAATAAGAGAAAGGCTATTCAGGACACCCTATTTCCGATTGCGGGATGAAAAGGGGTGTTTTTCTTTTGTTTGATGATAGAGGTAGCCTAATCATTTAAAAGGACAACTCATTAATATGTATAGGGTGGCTTGTTTATCGTGCGGTCTGTTATTTTTGTCCCGTTACTCATAGATAAAATAGCAGAAAATTCATTATTAACTGTCATATCCTTACGTTGGCACGTTAATTGCTTACTGTAGAAAAGTGCAAACATTCTACTATTCGCACTCAAAGGAGACTTGCTATGAACGTCGTTGCCAACGTATACCGGGGAGAACAGGTAGAGAGCTCACATCTCGGACATATCGCAGTCGTTGATTCGCAGGGGACATTGCTCTATTCGTATGGTGATCCCCATCGCCTTACATATGCACGCTCCAGTATGAAGCCGTTGCAGACGATTCCGGTAATCGAGACGGGTGCGGCAGATCGGTATGGTTTTGAGCCGGCTGATCTTTCGCTCTGTTGCGCTTCTCATAGTGGAGAGCCGCGCCATCGCACGCGGGCGCTCTCGATGCTTGCGCGAGCAGGTCAGCCAGAAGCGGCATTGCAATGCGGGACACATGTGCCACGTCATGAGGAGAGCTACAAACAACTGATTCGGGAAGACAAGCCACTTACACCCATCTTCTCGAATTGCTCCGGCAAGCACTCCGGCATGGTTGCCACTGCAACACATATGGGGGAGGACGTGACTACCTATCATTTGCCTACGCATCCAGTGCAGCAGCGGATTCTCGAAGTCGTCGAGGACATAACAGGCTACCCCAAAGACAAAATCAACCTCGGGACAGATGGATGTGGGGTTCCTGTCCATCAATTGCCGCTCGCCCATTACGCGTGGGCATTCGCCAAGCTGGCGAGACCAGAGGTGATCGAGAATCCAGAGCGACGAAAAGCGGTTCAGCGAATTACGGATGCCATGACCGCTCATCCCGAAATGGTCGGAGGCGAGAATCGATATTGCACAGACCTCATGTCAGCCTTTGCCGGTCGTATCGTAGGGAAGGCAGGCGCAGAGTCCGTGTATTGCCTGGGCGATAGAGAAACAGGATTGGGCATTGCCATCAAAATCGAGGATGGAGGACCACGGGCGATCAATCCGGTCGTCAATGAAGTGCTTCGTCAACTGGGAATCGGCATGGACGGTCCTTTGGACAAACTCGCGGAATATACCAACCCGCCCATTACAAACATGAGTGGTAACGTTGTTGGACGGATTGAGACGTCCTTCCGCCTCGTCAAGACAGATTTTTCTTTACGTGTATAAATGGCATTCCCAGCGGTGCCGTTTATCCATAAAGCAACAAAGTCTAATTGTTGTTTAAAAAAGAAAAGGGGGTCACATGCAATGAACATGCGAAAAGGATGGAAGCTTCTTAGTACCGCTGCACTTGTCACTGTCCTTGCCATTACCGGTTGTAGTCAGTCGGCAACGCCGACACAGCCAGCAGGGGGAGGGACAGCAGGTCAAGCGTCCACAGATACAGGTGGACAAGCCAACGCCGCTGCAAAACTCAAGCTCAACCTGAAGACCGAACCACCTTCGCTCGATCCGCCAAAAGGCTTTGACAGTACTTCCAATGAAGTGTTGAATGCCACAATGGAAGGCTTGGTTCGACTGGACAAGGATCACAAGCCGCAAGCAGCCATGGCCGAGAAATGGGCAGTGAGTGAGGATGGAAAAACGTATACCTTTACATTGCGCGATAGCAAATGGTCGAATGGTGAACCCGTGACAGCGCAGGATTTCGAGTTTGCGTTTAAGCGCATTGTCGATCCGAACAATGCATTCCCGTCTGCTTTCCTCGCCTATTACATCGATGGAGCAGAAGCGTTCAACAAAGGAACAGGAAATGCAGACGGCGTACAGGTAAAAGCCGTAGACGAGAAGACGTTTGAGGTAAAGCTGAAGGCGCCAACAGGTTACTTCCTCCACATCCTGACGCAGCCGACCTTCTTCCCGGTGAATAAAAAAGTCGTAGAGAGCAATCCGAAATGGGCGGAAGGCGCTGCAAGTATCGTAACGAATGGACCGTTCAAAATGGAAGATTGGGTACATGACCAATCAGTAAAGCTGGTGAAAAACGACGGCTACTGGGACCGTGATTCGATCAAATATGCGGGGATCGAGTTTGTCATGGTCAACGATGAAAATACGCAATTCCAAATGTACAAAACGGGTCAGCTCGACATGATCCAGACTGTCCCTAATGATATGAAGAAACAGTTGATCGATTCTGGAGAAGCAAAGGTAGAGACGGAAGCTTCCATCTACTACTACAGGATGAACACCACAATGCCTCCATTCACGAACGCCAACATTCGGAAAGCATTTGCGCTGGCCATCGATCGTAAGACACTGATTGACAATGTCGTGCAAGGGAAACAAACACCTGCCATGGCTCACGTGCCATTGGGCTTCCCGGAGCCAGACGGAACGGATTTCCGCACAAAGGGTGGGGATTTCTTCCAGGATAACGATGTAGAGCAAGCAAAAGCACTGCTGAAAAAAGGGATGGAAGAAGAAGGCTGGACAACCCTCCCACCTGTCACCATGACGTATAACACCAGTGATGCGCACAAGGCCATCGCGCAAGTTTTGCAGGAAATGTACAAGAAAAATCTCGGGGTAGATGTGAAGCTGGAAAACAAAGAATGGAAAGTATTCCTGGCAGAACAGCGTGCTCGTACTCTCCAATTCTCCCGCTCGACGATCCCTGCCGACTATGGAGACCCGGTCAACTACCTTGAGCTGTTCGTGACTGACCATCCTGGAAACCGTATCAATTACAGCAACAAAGAGTATGACGCACTGGTCGAGAAGATTCGCAACACTGCCGACGAACCCGAGCGCTTCAAGCTCATGCATGACGCGGAGAAAATTTTCATGGATGATATGCCACTTGTACCTATCTATTTCGGCACAAAAGTATTTATGGAGCAGCCAAACATTAAAGGCATCATTCGCCACCCAGTCGGCACGATTGACTACAAATGGGTAGAAATCGGCAATAAGTAATAAGTAAAATAAGCGAAGACAAGAACGAATATTTGAAACGTTCTTGTCTTCACTTTACATCTTGGAGCGGCTGATATGGACAAAAAATCGATCATATTTATTGCAAGAATGGATGAGTTTCTACAGTCCGTCGTTAGTCAATATCATGAATTGGGAATCGGCGATGATATCCATGTCGAGGCGATGCGAGTCGACCAGCTTCCGTTGCGCCCGATCACGCCTGGTGCCCTCGTTATTGTATCCACCAAAAGCATAGTCCCACTTGTACAACCGTATGTGCCGAAAGAATCCTGCATCATCGTAGCCAAGCGAATGCTGCCGTATCATAATTTGCGCGGCATGCTGGAGATTCCGAAAGGTGTGAAAGTGCTTCTCGTCAGTGACACCAAGGAGACTGCTGAAGAAAATGTGGAATTGCTACGTGCCTCTGGGATGGATTTTGAACTGTATCCTTATTATCCAGGTGCTGACTATCCATCAGACATCGAGATTGCGGTAACGCCAGGAGAGGCAGAGCATGTCCCCCCGCATATTCGCAAAGTTGTCGATATCGGGTATCGGATCATCGATTTATCTACGTGGCTTGCCATCTACTCTCATTTTAAATACGGCAATTTTCAAAAGGTGACCGCACGCGCCATGCAATCGTTGGTCGATATCACCAAAGAGCTGAACAACGAGATTCAGCATGCGCATCTGTTGAGCAAATATTTGGAGGCCATCGTCAATCGGATCGAGGACGCAGTGATTGCCATGGATGAAAAAGAAAACATCCGTTTTGTCAATCAGAAAGCAATCGATACGTTGCAGATGGAAGGGAATGAAGTCGTAGGTGAACGGGCGTCCAATTGCTTGCCTGCGAATTTTTATCAGTTGATCCGGCAGTGTGAAGAGAATAAGGATGTTTTGGTAGATTGGGCGAACAAAACCTACTTTTTCCGCAAAATGCACATCGTCATGGAAGGCAGCTTTCTCGGGAGTCTGCTCTTGTTTCGCCAGGCCGCAGAAATTGAAAAGCTGGAGCATGATTATCGCATGCGCCTTTACAGCAAAGGATTGGTAGCCAAATACCAATTTGATGATTTTTATGGGGAGAGCGCGCCTGTACAAAAAGTCATTCAGATTGCCCGCAAAATCGCAAGAAGCAACTCCACTGTGCTGTTGTTGGGAGAAACAGGGACAGGGAAGGAATTGCTCGCCCAGGCTATCCACAATGCTTCGCCACGTCGAAGAGAGCCGTTTGTTGGGGTCAACTTCGCTGCCATATCGGAATCTCTTTTGGAAAGCGAGCTGTTCGGCTATGAAGAAGGAGCTTTTACCGGAGCGCGTAAAGGTGGACATATCGGCTGGTTTGAATTAGCCCACAAAGGAACCATTTTTCTTGATGAGATCGGAGATGCCAGCGCGGCTATTCAAAACCGACTGTTGCGTGTATTGCAAGAACGCCAGATTATGCGCGTAGGCGGCAGCAAGATCATCCCGACAGATATTCGCGTCATCGCAGCAACGAATCAAGATTTGCAACGGATGATTACGGAAGGAGCCTTCCGAGCTGATTTGTATTATCGCCTGAATATCTTGCCGATTCATTTGCCGCCTCTGCGGAACAGACGGGAGGATATTCCGTGGTTGGCTCATCAATTTATAAAGAAATACTCCTATGATTTGCGCCGCCCGCCGTTTACGTTGACCAATGAAGCGATGCGGGCACTCCATGAGTATGATTGGCCAGGAAATATTCGCGAGCTCGAAAATGTGATCGAGTATTTAGCACACGTCGTGGAGGATGAAGCGTATCCGTATCATTTGCCGTTTCTGCGGGAAATACCGGAAGCGCCGTTGCCTGTAGATGGTCTATACAATGAATGTGAAAGTATCGTCACTGCATATAAAAAACGAGGATTTCTGGATGAAATCACGGCTATTTTGAAGGAGCTGGGACAAGGGAGCGGTGGACGCTATACGCTACTTGCGCAGTTGCAAGAAAGAGGCCACTCAGTTACCTTGCAACAGCTACGCTATCGCTTGAAGCTTTTGCAGCAGGATGAGCTGATTCAAGTGGGAAAAGGAAGACAAGGGAGTCAAATTTCCTCGAAAGGTGAATCGTTTCTTGCCTATCTAGATCGGATGAAAGCAGGGGAACGCATATGAGTGATTACTGGAAGCAGCAAGCGCTTCTGCAAAGAGAGCAGTACCTGGATGATTTGAAATCCTTTCTTTCCATAAACAGCATCGAAGATATGACGACGGCAAAAGAAGGAAAGCCATTTGGAGAAGGTGTTGCCGCAGCGCTTGAAACAATGCTCGCACGCGGTGAGCTGGATGGCTTCCAGACCAAGAACCTGGATGGTTACGCAGGGACAATCGAGTTCGGCGACGGGGAAGAAGAGATCGGCGTGCTCGTTCATATCGATGTCGTCACTGTGGGCGAAGGTTGGACGACCCCGCCTTTTGAACCGAACATTCGCGACGGTCGTATCTATGCGCGTGGAGCGATTGACGACAAAGGCCCAGCGATGGCAGCGTACTATGCGTTGAAGCTGGTTAAGGATTCAGGCTTGCCACTGACAAAACGCGTGCGAATGATCATCGGAACAGATGAAGAGAGCGGGTGGCTGTGCATGAAGCATTTTGCCCAGCATGATCGCATTCCGCCGATTGGCTTTTCACCTGATTCCTCCTTTCCGATGACACATGCAGAGAAGGGACAGATCAACCCGACATTGACGATTCCAGCGATGGAACCAATCGAACGAAATGGAGCCTGGCAGTTAGCGTCATTTGTCTCCGGTGATCAAGGAAACAGTGTTCCCGAAAAAGCAGTCGCACTTGTACGACTGGACTTTCAGGCGCGACAGGAGATCGTCCTTTCCCGATTGGCGGAAGAGTGGGAAATGTTTCTGAATGAAAACCACACAACAGGTCGTATGGAACTGATAGGGCTGGGACAGTTGCAGTTCACGCTGGCAGGAAAGCCGGCTCATGGGATGGCACCATTCCAAGGCGTGAATGCGGGAACCTTGTTGGCGACTTTTTTGCGCTTGTATCCGTTTGGTGGCTCCTGTTCGTCCTTTCTTACGATGTTGGCTGATGTCCTGCATGAAGATTATTTTGCTCACCATCTACATATGGCTTGCGAGGATGAAGTGTCAGGCAAGCTGACGGTCAACGCGGGGATTTTGCGATATGATTCCTGCGAAGGGGGGACAGTTCGGCTCAATATACGCTATCCGGCGACAGTTTCCTGTGAGGAGTACGTTGAGAAGCTGAAGCAAAGGACAGCAGAGCTGGGCTGGACGATTTCCGCTTTACGGACATCCAAGTCGCATTATGTACCCAAAGATCATCCTGTGATCCAAACCTTGTCGCAGGTGTACGAGGAGCACACGGGAGAACCAGCAACCCTCCTTTCCTCAGGAGGAGCTACCTACGCCAAAATCATGCCGTATGGTGTTGCTTTCGGCCCGCTCTTTCCGGGCAAGGAATCCATGGCTCATCTGACTGATGAATATGCCGAGATTGACGACCTGCTGCGTGCTATGGCCATTTACGCGCATGCCATTTACGAGCTGGCTAAGTAAACGAGGAGGACTTCCATGTCAAACTATCTGGTAAAACGTATTTTGATGATGTTCGTCACCCTGTGGATTATCGTGACGCTGACGTTTGCCTTGATGCATGCCATTCCGGGGAACCCGTTTGCCTCCGAGTCGGATCAGCTACCAGAGCAAATTCTCAATAATTTACGTGCCAAATACAATCTGGACGAGCCGTTACCTGTTCAATACGTTTTGTATCTGAAAAATCTGTTAATGCTCGACTTGGGCCCATCCATCAAATCAGACTCTCGTGGAGTCAATGACATGATTTCCGATGGCTTTGCTGCATCTGCGTGGTTGGGTGCGCAAGCGATCGGGATCGCACTCCTTTTCGGGATTTCGTTGGGTATTATCGCAGCGCTCAATCGAAATAAATGGCTGGACTACGTGGCTATGGCGCTTGCTGTATTGGGGGTAGCGATTCCGAGCTTCATTATGGCACCGCTTCTGATCAATTTCTTCGCGATCAAGCTGCCGCTCTTTCCCGTTGCGACATGGGGTACCTGGATGCATACGATACTGCCGTCACTGGCGCTTGCCTTTGGTCCAGTTGCGGTCATTACCCGCTATATGCGTGCCAGCATGATTGAAGTTATGAACCAGAACTACATTCGAACAGCAGAGGCAAAGGGGATTCCCATGTTTATCATCGTCGTCAGACATGGAATTCGCAATGCGATTCTGCCTGTTGTCACCTTTCTCGGACCTTTGATTGCCAGTTTGATAACGGGAACCTTTGTCGTGGAGAAAATCTTTGCGATTCCTGGCATTGGCAAGTATTTCGTAGACGGCATTTTCAACCGTGATTATCCGGTCATTTTGGGTACGACGATTTTTTACAGTGCGATTCTGATTTTTACCATTTTCCTGATTGATATCGCATACACCCTGATTGACCCGCGAATCAAGCTGACCAACAAGGAGAGATAAACTGTGGCGATGGAGCACAAAGTGGACCCGTTATTTCGCCCGTTGACGAAAAATACGCAGGCGAATGTCATTGCACGACCGAGTCTCAGCAATGGGCAGCAGGTCGTTCGGAAGCTGCTAAAAAACAAGCTGGCTATGCTCGGGCTGTTCATTATTCTCGCTTTGGTTGGCATGGCGATCATTGGACCGAATCTCGTGCCGTATAGTTATTCCGACCAGAGCTTGCTGACCAAAAATCAGGAAATCTCCGCGGAGCATTGGTTCGGTACGGATGAGCTGGGACGTGACATGTTTGCCCGTACGTGGTATGGGGCGAGGATTTCTTTGACGATTGGCATTGTCGCGGCATTAATTGACCTGGTCATTGGAGTGACTGTCGGGGGAATTGCAGGCTATATGGCAGGACGAGGCAAACGAGGGGATCGCATCGATACGATTATCATGCGTATTATCGAGATTTTGTATGGGCTGCCGTATTTGCTAGTCGTCATTTTGCTCATGGTTGTGATGGAGCCGGGTATGCTGACGATTATTATTGCCCTATCTGCTACTGGGTGGGTCGGCATGGCGCGGTTAGTGCGCGGGCAAATCCTGCAATTGAAAAACCAAGAGTTCATTTTGGCTGCCCAAGTACTGGGAGCGAAGTTTTCACGAATTTTGCTGAAGCATTTGATTCCCAACACATTTGGCGTCATTATCGTCAATTTGACCTTTACGATTCCATCGGCGATTTTTGCGGAATCTTTTCTCAGTTTTCTTGGACTCGGTGTACAAGCTCCCGTCGCCAGTTGGGGTACGATGACAAACGATGGCTTGGGCGTTATTTTGACGGGTGATTGGTGGCGACTGTTTTTTCCGGCATTGATGATCTCGTTGACGATGTTCGCCTTCAACGTATTTGGCGACGGTTTGCAGGATGCACTTGATCCGCGTCTACGCGATTAGAGACGACAGGAGGAATGAGGATGAATCAGCATTTGCTGACAATCGATAACTTGCGGGTGAATTTCAAGACGTATGGCGGCGAGGTTCAAGCCGTGCGGGGCGTGTCCTTTTACGTGGATAAAGGGGAGACAGTTGCCATCGTAGGGGAGAGTGGGTGTGGCAAGAGCGTTACGGCTCAAGCGATTATGGGCTTAATCCCTAATCCACCCGGAAAAATCGTCGGGGGAAAGGTTGTATTTGAAGGAGCCCAAATCAGTCATCTGCCCAAAAAAGAGCTGCTGGGTATTCGCGGAACGCAGATCGGCATGGTGTTTCAAGACCCGATGACAGCACTCAATCCCACGATGAAGGTAGGGACACAAATCGTAGAGGGATTCGTTCGCAGTCACCAGGTATCAAAAGAGGAAGCGCGAAAGCGAGCGATCGAGATGCTCTCGCTCGTAGGAATTCCCGATCCGGAAAAGCGAATCGATCAGTACCCGCACCAATTCAGCGGAGGTATGCGTCAGCGTGTGGTCATTGCGATTGCTCTTGCTTGCCAACCCAAGCTGGTGATTGCTGATGAGCCGACGACAGCACTGGATGTGACGATTCAGGCGCAGATTTTGGATTTGCTTAAGCGACTGCAAGAGGAACAGGAGTTATCCGTTGTGATTATTACGCATGATTTGGGAGTCGTAGCCGAGATCGCTCATCGCATGGTTGTCATGTATGCGGGGATGGTTGTCGAGACTGGGACGGTTGAGGACGTTTTTGCGAATCCTCGTCACCCGTATACATGGGGACTGATGCGCTCCCTCCCTCGTCTGGATGAGGGCGAAAAGCAACGGCTGATTCCCATCGAAGGCAGCCCTCCAGATTTGTTCCATCCGCCAGTCGGCTGTCCGTTTGCTGCCCGCTGTGATTTTGCGATGGAGATATGCGAACAGCAGATGCCCGTGACGGGGGAATTCGGGCGTGGACATCAGGCAGCTTGCTGGCTCCACGATCCACGAGCACCGCGAATAGAGGACCTAGTGGCAGTAGGGAGGCAGGGCGTATGACAGAGGCTTTGCTTGATGTTCGCGATTTGAAGAAGTATTTTTCGCTTGGAACGGGATTTGATTTGAAAGCAGTCGATGGTGTTTCGTTTACGATTAACAAAGGAGAGACGTTCGGTCTGGTCGGCGAAAGTGGCTGCGGGAAGTCTACGCTAGGCAGGACGATTATTCGCCTGTATGACCATACAGATGGCGAAGTGCTGTTCAAAGGGAAGAATGTTCATCAGCTTCGGGGAAAAGAAGCGGGGCAGTTCAATCGGGATGCCCAGATGATTTTCCAGGACCCGCAAGCAAGTCTGAACCCGCGTATGACCGTGGAGGACATCATTGCAGAGGGCTTGGACATCCATCATTTGAATCGCGGGATGAGACGAGAGCGTGTGGCGGAACTGCTCCAGCTAGTGGGCTTGCATAAGGATCATGCGCAGCGTTTTCCGCATGAATTCAGTGGGGGACAGCGTCAACGGATCGGAATCGCGCGGGCGTTGGCAGTAGAGCCGGAATTTATCATTGCCGATGAGCCGATCTCCGCTCTCGACGTCTCGATTCAAGCGCAAGTCGTCAATTTATTGGAGGATTTGCAGCATGATCGCGAATTGACCTATTTGTTCATCGCGCATGATCTGTCCATGGTCAAACATATTTCCAACCGGATTGGCGTCATGTATTTAGGGAAAATGGTTGAGCTGGCATCGAGCTATGAGCTGTACGCTCGTCCGTTGCATCCCTATACGCAGGCTTTGCTCTCTTCTGTGCCGGTGCCTGACCCGACGGTGAAGCGAGAGCGTATCGTTTTGCAAGGAGATTTGCCGAGTCCAGCCAACAAGCCGAGTGGCTGCGGTTTTCGTACACGCTGTCCACTCGTACAACCTCGTTGTGCGGAAGAAGTGCCGAAGTGGCAGGAGGCGCAACCCGGGCATTGGGTGGCTTGTCATTTGATAGAGTCGTAGGAGAGAAAGAAGGGCTGTTCCCGATCGATGGGACAGCCCTTTCTAGTGAGATTATAAATAGTAGAAACAGGTGAGAACAATTGAGAAGACAATCAGTCCAGTACCTGATGTGAGAAAAAGCGAGGTTCCGATTCGTACGAATGACTCTTTCTTTTCCTCGAAAGCAGGGTCGATAGCTTGAACGATGTCACTGTCCATCATGCGCGGTTTGCGGAAAAACATCCCTTTCAGTTGCTTGAATCCACGCAGGAAAATAGTGAAAAATCCAGAGCGTGTAACGACGGCAATACTCCCAACGATTAACAGGAAAAGACCGATTAAAAAGCTCTGATTAATCAACGGCACCAACGTACCGGCTTGAATGGTAATTCCTAAAATCACACTGCTGATCACGGAGAGAGCAAGTAGGAGAATGAGCCATTTTTTCAACGAAGAAGCACGTCCTTTTTATAGTGTGGGTGCAATGCGCTCTGCTTCCCGCAAAAAAGCTTGAACGGCAGGTGGGGCTTCACGAAGCGAACGTACAGCCAAGCCGATTTGCCGGGAGAGAGGCGGCGTGATTTGTATGACAGCGACATCGGGTAGTTGCGTGGGTAGAGTCAGTGACGGCACGACTGTCACCCCGACACCGCTTTCTACCATGGCCAGTATCGTTGTATTGTCGGCGATTTCATAGGAAACATTCGGCGTAAGCCCAGCCTTGGCAAACTCCGCGCCAATCAACAAGTGACAGCCCGCCATGGGCATGAGAAACGATTCACAGGCTAATTGTTCCAAGGTAAGCGAGCGCTCCGTTGCCAGAGGATGATTGGCTGGCACGACAGCATACAGGGCGTCTGTCGTCAGCAGGATTCCCTCCAGCTCGTCATCGGGCCACACATGAAAACCGACATCGACAACCCCTGAGCGAACCCATTCTTTGATTTCTTGATAGCTTCCTTCATATAGCTTTGTTTGGATATGTGGATAGCGACTCTGCATCGCCTTTAGCAATTTAGGCAGGAGCTGAGCGGTTACGCTGGGAAAAGAAGCAATCCGGAGCATTGCCTCCAAATGCTCGCTTGATTCGGCAGCCACCTGTTTTATCAGCGAGACGTTTTCCAATATGGTCCGGGCAGCGGCGACAATTTTTTCACCGGCTGTGGTCAGCTTAACACCGCTGCGATTGCGGGTGAACAAGGAAATGCCAAGCTCCTTCTCCAGTGCGCCGATGGTATGACTCACTCCCGACTGGCTCAATCCGATTTGTTCTCCTGCTCGCGTGAAGTTACCAGCGTTCGTGACCGCCACAAGGACTTCCATCTGAAACAAAGTCATGGAGCTGCTCCTTTCATGAAGTTTTTATCATGGTTCGTATGCGAAAGCTTCATTTTACAGCGCAGTTACATCCCTTTAAGATGAAAAGCAAGAGAAGCATTCGTTTAAAAAAGGAGAGAGACAACCATGAATCATGTGAGTGTATACCATGTGGACGCCTTTACGAGAGAGCCGTTTGCTGGCAATCCAGCAGGTGTCATCCCGGAAGCAGGTACTTTGACTTTACAACAAATGCAGAAAATTGCCAATGAGTTGAATCTTCCTGAGTCTGCCTTTTTGATGCCGTCCGACCATCCGGAAGCAGATTTTCGTATTCGCTACTTTTCTCCTTCCGTTGAGATCGATTTCTGCGGCCATGCGACAGTGGGTTCTGCTTGGCTATTGGCGACAGAACGGGGATGGTTGGAAAAGGGAAGCCGTATCGTGTTTGAGACAAACGTTGGGTTGATTCCTGTTCAATTGGTGAGGGAGGATGGTCAGTTACAGCGAGTGGAAATGACTCAAATCAAGCCTTCTGTGAAGGAAATTGATTTAGACAGAGAAGAGGTAGCGAGGCTGGTTGGTATTACACTGGCTGATCTGGACGATCGCTATCCGATGAAGCTCGCTTCCACAGGTAATAGGCATCTACTCGTTCCAGTCCGCACTCGTCAGGCAATCGATGCAGCGCAGCCATTGTTCTCTTCACTAGCAGAAATGAACAGGGAACACAGTATCACAACCACCCATTTGTTTACGTGTGATGCTCCTGAAGGCTATGACTTGTATACAAGGGATTTTGCGCCTGCAATCGGGATTGCGGAAGACCCTGTAACAGGTGCTGCAAACGGCGCACTGGCTGGCTATCTGGCATTGGAAGAAAGGCTACCTGCTGGAAAAGTGACACAGCTCGTTGTAGGGCAAGGACATGCGATTGGTCGGCCAGGAAAGCTGTATGTAACGGTTGATCGATCTGGAGAGGAGCCGGTTATTCGGGTAGCAGGTGAGGCGCATTTGACGATCGCGGGGCAGATGAGGGGATAATATGTGGTTGGGAAAGACGTTCTTCCAGAAGGGCGTCTTTTTGTTTAATTAATGGTTTATAAAAAATTCTATTGACATAAGTGTAACGAATGCTTTTCCAAAAAGATTGATGATGTTCAAAAGGGTACTGAGATAGAAGCAAATTGTAACATATTACAGCTAGAAGTATGTCACTTTACTAGATATTAGTTAGTTTGAACTAAGTTCCTATTGATCCCATATGAGGAATTATTTATAATTCTAAATGCATTGTTTAGGTAAAATTTACATTTTTATCTGTACTTACTTTTATGGAGGAGATGGAAAGTGACTGGAGGTGTTTATAAAAAAATAAGGATTAGTACCTAAGTTCATCACAATAAGACAAGGAGCTATAGGAATGAACCAGAGATTCATCCGCTCAATCAGTAGTGTAAATGTATTCCTACTGCTTGCTTTACTGTTTTTACAACTTGTACCTGAGCATGGTATGGCAAGTGCAAATAGCAAAACGTATTTAATTGGATTTAAAGAAAACAAGAGAGCGAAAGTAAAAGCAATTCAGAGGTCATCTGTTCAGCAACTTAGTTCAAAAGTTATGGTTGCTAAGTTAACTGAGAGTGAAATGGAAGCAATGTCCCAGGACGAGAATGTAGCCTACATTGAAGAAGATAGTGAAGTAGAGTTAGCGGAAACAAGCGTGTCAGAAAACCAGAAGATTCCGTGGGGGATTGCGCACATAGGAGCACCTCAAGCTCACGAGAAGAATTACTTTGGTCAAAATATCAAAATTGGAGTTTTGGATACGGGTATATCCAATCATGAAGACATCGAAGTGAGTGGAGGCATTTCCTTTGTAGAGGGAAATGAAGATTTTTCTGACGATCACGGACATGGAACTTCAGTGGCCGGAGTTATAGCTGGTAAAAATAATGACTTCGGTATTGTAGGCGTTGCGCCAGAAGCTGAAATTTATTCCATTAAGATACTTGATGAAAAAGGTCATGGTAAGTATTCCAGTATGATCCAAGGTATTGAGTGGGCGATTCAGAACGAGATGAATATCATTTCGATTAGTGCTGGTGGTTCTATAGATAGTCGTGCTTTACATGACCAGATAATAAGAGCGAACGATCACGGAATATTAGTCATTGCGGCAGCTGGAAATAAAGGAATGGGTGGACAGACCCAGCTATATCCTGCTCAGTATGATGAGGCACTGTCCATTGGTTCTATTGATCAGGATAATCAGCGTGCTAGTTCTTCAAGTGTTGGTAGAGGATTGGACCTAATGGCTCCTGGTGTTAATATCCTAAGTACATCGCTTAATGGAGAATATGAACAACGTTCAGGCACTTCTTTAGCAACTCCTCATGTAGCTGGTGCAGCCGCTGTCATTTGGTCAAAAATGGGGAATACCACTAATCAAGAAGTACGTGATCTTTTAGTCGATACGGCAACAGATCTAGGGGAGTCGCGCTTTTATGGAAAAGGCCTTGTAAATCTGGAAAAAGCTTTGGGAGTAGGGAATATAGAGAGCCCTCAGATTGCATCACTCGAATCCTCTACAAAAGAATTGCGTCTGCCAGAGGGCGGAAATTTTCAACTGAAGATTACAGCGATTATGACAGATGGCAGCAGCAGAGATGTCAGCCAGGAAGTTTCTTATAAGAGTAAAGATGAAAATATCGCGAAGGTAGCGCCTTCAGGTTTAGTAACGGCAAGTGGAATTGGAGATACACAACTGACCGTTGAGTTAAGTGAAAAAAGCATTGATATTCCCATTTCTGTAACTGAAAGCGCTCCATTAATCCCAAGAGGTGCTCTAGATAGCCCCGAGAACGGCGAGTTAATCAGCGGCACATATACACTTAAGGGATGGTATCTTGATCCAAGAGGTGTATCCACAATCAGTATCTTGATTGATGGGGTGAAAATAGGAGAGGCTTCCTATGGAGATGTAAGACCAGACATAGAATCTCAATATCCAGCCTATCAGAATGGTAATGCAGGGTTTCATTATCAATTGGATACGCGAGTTTTAACTGTTGGTACGCACACCGTCTCGGTTAAAGTTCAAAATACTGATGGACAACAAACTGTTATAGAAGAAACGACAGTTTATGTTGGAGACATGGAACCCGTAAGTGGACTTCATGCAGATGTGACCAGTTTAGACCTGACAGTTGAAGCCTCACATCAGCTAGTTGTGTCTACTGTTTTAGAAGATAAAACGGTAAAAGATGTTACGAGTCTTGCAGAATACACTTCTTCGGATGAAAGCATCGTTACAGTAGACTCTACAGGCGTTGTAAAAGGAATAGGGTATGGTAATACAGTTGTTACCATTCGTTACGAAGGGCAATCTATTACGATTCCGGTCACGATTAAAAAGGAAGAACCACTGACACCGCGTTGGGAAGTAGAAACGCCAGTGAGTAATTCCACGATATCAGGGACTGCACTCATAAGAGGATGGTACCTAGAACCATCAGGAGTATCAAAGATAGAAGTGTATTTAAATGGAGAAGCGATAGGGGAGGCTACTTATGGGCTTAACCGTCCAGATATCGAAGCTTCTTATCCTCAATACCAGAATGCTACTGCTGGATTTGAATACTCTCTTGATACAACACAGTTAAATGAAGGGATACATTCCATTAAGGTAACGGCCGTCAAACAGGATGGCGCTCAGCATGTTCTTGCAGAACGTGAAGTCAAAATTGGCCGCGCAGAACCTGCCGTAAGTCTTGAGGCAAATGTAAGCAAAATTGATTTAATACAAGGCAATACACAGCAATTATTTATCTCTGCTGTTTTACAGAATCAACAAACGAAAGATGTGACTAGAGAGGCTCAATACACTGCTAAGAATCCTTCAATCATCAGCATTTCTGACAAAGGTGTAGTTACGGGTCTTGAAGTAGGTCAAACAAGTGTAATCGTGAAGTACCAAGAACAAACGCTCACAATACCTGTCTTGGTCAAAGCTGCGGCAGGTCTGACACAAGGAGGAATTGACAGTCCCGCAGACAATGCATTGATCAGTGGTGTTTATCCCGTCACAGGCTGGTTTATAGACTCGACTGGAGTTGAACGGGTTGAAGTATTAGTCAATGGTGTCGTTAGTGGTGAAGCGACGTATGGCATTCCTCGTCCAGAGATAGAAATTACGGATGTCTCTATGATTGACGGAAACGTTGGATTTTCCTATAGTCTCGATACAAGAAATCTGCAAGAAGGGTCACACACTATTTCTGTTAGAGGAACGAGTAAGTCCGGAAATCAAGTCATGCTAGGACATAGAACGATTCAAGTAGTTAAATTGCTACCAGCTATAGGATTAAAGGCAGACCTTACAGAGCTAAAAATTCCTCAAGGGAAAACTCATCAATTCACAATCATGGCGGTACTCGATGATCAGAGTACGCATGATGTAACCAAGTTGGCCTTGTATAACATAGAAAATGAATCGATAGCTATGATAAACACAGGCGGGCTTGTTACTGCTTTAACACAAGGAAATACAAGTGTAACTGTTAAATATGGGGATAAGAATATCAAAATCCCTGTAGTGGTGACAGAAGCAGAAGCACTCAAGACCATTGGTGAGATAGAAACGCCTGTAAATGGTGCGATTGTTAGTAGTACCAATAAAATTTCAGGATGGTTCCTGCATCCTTCTACGATCACGGAGTATCTAGTTCTCATTGATGGATTAGAAAGCGGGAAAGCAGAACTGGGTATCGCCCGACCTGATATTGCACTGCTGCATCCGGATTATAAAAACACGCATGCAGGATTCAGTTATTCAGTTGACTTATCTGAACTGCAGCCAGGTAATCATACGGTTTCTGTTATCGCGAAGGATAGTGAAGGCAAAGAATATCCATTAGCAGAAAAAAGCTTCGTAATCGGAAATACCGTTCCGGCGGTCAGTTTGCAAAGTGCAGAGCCAGCTATTAACCTAGCAAAAGACTCTATTCAGAAACTACAAATTACTGCAAGTTTTGAAGTTCAACAACACACGAGAGACATTACAGGAGAAGCTGTTTATACAGTCGAGAACCCGGATGTTGCTTATGTTAGCCCATTGGGTAATGTAACAGGGCTGAAGGTGGGAATGACAAAAATAATTGTCAACTATGGTAGTCAGACAATTACCATCCCTGTTGTAGTGACAGAAACACAATCAGGTTCTCTGACAGCCAAAGGGCAAATTGATATCCCATTGGAAAATACAGTTATTGGCGGGACTACAACAATACAAGGATGGCTGCTTAATCCAAATGGTGTCTCAAAAATCGAAGTCTTCGTGGACGGGCAATTACAGGGAACGGCAGTTTATGGAGGACCTCGACCAGATATCTTGGCAATGTATCCACTCTATAAGAATGCCAATGCCGGTTTCCAATATTTATTAGATACGTCATTGTTTCCGGAAGGCAATCACAAAATAACGGTTAAAGTAATAGAAAATATTGGTTCGGAAATTCTCGTGCTCGAAAAAAACGTAAGCATTGGTCCTGTTACTGGAATTACAGCAAATTATACCAATGTCTCTTTGGAGAAAGATAAGACGGTATTATTCACAGTTGTTGCATCTTATCGGGATAAGAGTACAAAGGATGTAACAGGAGAAGTAACCTACACGATCGACAATCCAACTATTGCTAAAATAGATGCAGCTGGATTAATAACAGGTCTTTCATCAGGGAGTACTGTCCTTACTGTTTCTTATGCTGGCATAGTTAAGCAGTACCCCATACAGGTAAATGGTAACGTTTTGATTACAGGGGGCGCTATTGACAGTCCGCAAGATAATGAACTGATTAGTAAGGATTACAACATTACAGGATGGTTCGTTTCTTCTAGTGGTGTTGAGAAAGTAGAAGTTTTGATGGACGGAGAAAAGCTGGGCGAGGCGAAATATAGCCTTGAACGACCAGATATTCTACGTCAATACCCAGAGTCACCTCATCTGAAGCCAGGTTTCTCCTATCTGTTGGAAGTTGACCAGATGCAATTGGGGAAACATCAATTGAATGTCCTAGTCACTGAAAAAGATGGAAAACAAACGAATATGGAGAAGACAATCACTGTTGTTGAACCCATACATGATACTTATGCTTTATGGTTACAGTTTTCTGATCAACAAGGAAAGAACAACTGGTCCTATGAAGAGGTAAGTGAAGGTCGCTTTACTGACTTGAGTTGGGATAAAGCCGCAGAAGAGTGGAAGAGTGAACGTAGCGGAACGGCAATCGGAAATACCTGGATAAAAGTCGGGAGCTCAGATCCTGTCTTTAAATGGAAGGCGCCACGCTCAGGAAAAATTCACGTTAGCGGTTGGATTTCCAAGATTCAAGTCGACGAGGGAGACGGAGTCAACGTCAGATTAATGAAAGATGATCTTCAAATCTGGCCATCCTCAGGTTGGCAATCGATTGACTTTAACGATGACATTGGTGTTGAACTCCAAGAGAAGCTTGTTGTTGAAGAAGGCGATGTGCTGATTTTCCAAGTGAATCAGAAAGAAAGCAGTGTGGGAGATCTTCTTAAGTGGACACCTGAAATCACCTATATGACAAATGAGGTGAACGATAATTCCGCTCCACAAATTTATCTGACCTCTCCTGTTATTGGTAAGGCTGTCTCAACCATTGATTCTGAGGATGTCATCGTCATATCCGGTTTGGCGAATGATCCGAATATGGGGGATCAAGTTCATGTTTGGTATCAGCTTGATGGCGAAGATCCTCAAGAACTAACTCGATTTACGGCAACGGAGAGCTCGAATGAATTTTTGTACAATTTGCCCATCAGCAATTTGAAAGCGGATCATCTATACTCCCTGCGTGTCTGGGCAGTGGATCATAAATCCAGTAAGTCTCTCGTTGAAAAAGTCGACTTTAATTTGGATATGAGAGCTCAAGCTGAGAGAGAAGATATACTTGTTACCGCCCATTGGAAATCTCCTAAAGATAGAGAAGAATTTCAAAAAGGAAGCCAGGTTACAATTAATTGGGATTACTCTAGCTATAGAGGGTTCTCAAGTAGAATTGCCTCACAAGAATTAACAATTTATATTAGCGAGCGCGGGTATGTCACTTCAATCGTAGATGAAAAGTTAACGGGAACAGCACGCTCTTATGTATTCGATACAAATTTTATACAGAAAAACGCACTTATCGATGTGCGAGTGAGAGCGATAATGGAGGATGATCTTCCTCCCTATGTCTTTGGTGGTACCGCTAAACTGGAGTTCAATGTACTAACTACCAATCAAGCACCAGTTGTAGATATTTCAGAGCTAAAAATGATGGACAGTGGTCGTCAAGGATTAATCAATTATTCGTTTAAAGAGAATGATGTTACAGACAAAATCGTATCTACCAAATTAAGAGTAGGTCTGACACCGGGTGGGAACGAACTCGGGGAGAAAGAAGAGATGATTTCCGAAGCTTCCCAAGATAGGTATGCGAGTAATCGATACTTTTTCCCAATCACAAAAGATATGTTGTATCAGACCGTTTATTGGACTGTCCAGGCACAGGATAATCGAGGGGCATGGACAACACCAGTTAATTACTCTGTTCGATTGGTAGATGCTCTGCCAAAGATTGTAATCCATACCCCAGGGGTAAAAAGAGTCATTGATATTGATGAGACCTTTACATTGGATGGAACCTATACCCGTCTTGACTCAGGAGATATCATCTCAGGAAGAGTGAATCGAAATAAAGGTCCTAAACAATTTGTTACCAGTGGAAATTCTGGACATTGGTCTCTAAGCTGGACGGGAAGAGAGCTCGGACAGGGTACCTATTCGAACATTGAAGTAACAAGTCAAAGTGGTTTTGTAGCAGTTTACCCCGGAAGCTTAACTGTTGAAAATAAACCAGATGCGCCGAGTATTATCAGTGTGGAAGCAGATACCAATTCTATTAAAGTATTTTGGAGTCCTGTCATAGGAGCAACTGACTACGGAGTACAAGTAGATGGTGGTGGGATTAAGCGGGTAGGTAATGTTACTGATTATGCGATCACGGGCCTACAACCGGCACGAGCTTATACCATTAGGCTTTGGGCATACAATTCATCTGGTATCGGCAGTTATAGCAGTTCTATTACGGTTGAAACGAAACCAGCAGAAAGTAATTTTAATCTGTTGGTCGAGTATAACCCGGTAAGAATGCATTTTCCTGCTAACCAGGCTAAATACTTTAAAATCACAGCGAGAACGAACGGAGTGTATGAGTTCACATTAAACAATGACTCAGGTTTACCTGCAGACGCAATAATATCTGTTTATAAAGGGGCAGGCTTGCAGGCGCATGAGGAAGTCTCTTCAGGCAGTAATGGAAGAGTGAACCCAGTATTTGTTGAAGGGAAAACCTATTATTTGAAGATTGTAGGGAATAGTACCTTTTACGGCACGCTTCTGGCAACGCCAGGAGGCGATTCCTTTGTCTTTAATAAGCCAAACGATATCACGATTCAAGGTAAACAACTTGTAGATATTAACATGAATGCCCCAGTTTCAGGTAGGTATCGCATGGTCACACAATTGAAAAATCCAAGCGATAAATATCCTGTCTTAACGGTATATTCTTACGGAAAGCAAGTGGCCCCAAAGGAGATGCCAAGTACATCTGAAGTCATTTATGATTTGGTTCCTGGACGCTATGTGATTAGATTGGTCAACACAGAAAGTTATCCAGTCAACGTAATTTTTACTGTCTTTGCTCCAGCGCCTGGGGGCACTGTTTACGAGTATGTGTACGACCAAAATAATCGTATTAAGGCGATAAAAGAAAATGGCGTCGAAAGCGTTATTTTTTCGCATGATGAGAATGGAAATATCACAAGTAGCACAAAACAAACAGCTTCACCACCACCCAAGGCTTCTGCCTTAAGTCTTGATCTGGAGAAAGTGGATGTATCACCCGGTAATTCCAAAACGATTAAGGTCATGGCAACATTGGACAATGGGAATCAGGTGGATGTAAGCTCACAGGCTGTATATGTCGTGGAGGATCCTTCGGTTGCATACATCAGCAAGGGGATTGTGTTTGCAGTTAACGGTGGGACGACGCGAGCCAGGTTGTTTTACGGAGGGCAGTCGAAGATGTTAACCATTACGGTTGATGCACCGGCCGTTCACTTGACAGCGATCAGTCTTACACCAGTGCAATCTACCATTACAGAAGGTCAGATTCAACGCTTGTACGCATCCGCTTATTTCTCAGACGGAAGTACCAGAGACATTAGTAGCGATGCTAGCTATGACACCTCGAATTCATCTGTTGCTCAGGTAAGCAGCCAGGGTGTCGTAACAGGTATTACAGCAGGAGCAGCAACTATTTCTGTTTCTTATGATGGTAAACATGCATCTAGCCAGGTAAATGTTCAAGGGGCTACTATCCAAGAAATTAAAGTAATTCCAATGCAAGTATCGTTGATTCCAGGTGGTACTCAACAACTTCATGTAACGGCGACCTACTCTAACGGGATAGAGGAAAATATTACAAATAAAGTAATGTACTCAATCATTAATGCCAATATTGCAACACTGAATACTGGTGGACTGGTTACGGCACTTTCGCCAGGAGATACACAAATCACTGTAAGCTACGGTGGGCGAAGTACTAACATTCCTATTACGGTTTCAGGAAATGCCATCAGTCTCGTGTCTTTGACTGTTACGCCAGCGACAGTGAGCATTGGCAAAGGAGCCAACCAACAGTTGGAAGTGAAGGCGACCTACAGTGATAACAGCCAAACGATTGTAACGAATCAGGCGACTTATCAGAGTTCGCAACCTGCTATTGCAAGTGTTGGAGCAAGTGGATCCGTTACTGGGGTGGCGGTCGGATCTTCAACTGTAGCAGTATATTTTGGTGGGAAAATCGTTACGATTCCTGTTCAGGTCACAGAGCCTGTGCAGAGCTTGGTGGTTACACCAGTCAGTCTGAACATGTTAGTTGGGAAGACGCAACAACTACAAGTAACAGCGACCTATAAGGATGGCAAAAATATTGATGTTTCAGGGCAAGCAGACTACTTGCCAGGAGATGCCACAGTGGTAACTGTTGATTCAAACGGAGTGGTTACGGCTGTTAAGGTAGGTAGTACGAACATCACTGTTTCCTTTGGGGGAGCGAGTGTGGTTGTGCCTGTTGTTGTTGCTACTGAGAATGTAATGCAAGACATCAAGGTTACCCCAGAAAAGATTTTAATGCTAGAAAACGGTACAAAGCATTTACTTGTAAAAGCAGTTTTTTGGGATGGTACAGAAGTGGACATAACGAATAAAGCTTCGTATTCATTAGAAGATCAAACAATTGCTTCTGTTACTACCGATGGATTGTTAACAGGTTTAAAAGTGGGAAGTACCTCTATTACGATTGCTCATTCAGGAAAAATCATAAATGCCATGGTGCATGTAGTTAGTGTTGAAAGTAAGATAGCACGCTTGTCAGCAGGTGGAGCACATACGT